>NZ_CP045318.1:3463331-3794303 GCF_009363255.1 Roseivivax sp. THAF197b
CGAATGCGTCGGTACCAGCCGCTTGCGCCAAATCTCGGCTCCCTGTGTTGTGGTCGCGGTGTTGCCCCGCTTTTGATTACCCAAACTAAATAGCCTGAGCGTCCGTCATGCAACTGCCTTACCCCCCAGACGCTGCAATCTGCCGCGATGAAGGCGAATAATGTTCAATTCGACTGCTTTTGCAGGACAATAGACCGTCTTTTCTGCCAATTTAGTCGAATTTCCCTTCGGGGCTGCTACGCAGGCGACGCATCGACGATTCTTTTCGCATCGTTGCATTCACAATGCATACCCTCAGGGTTGTACACAACTCGGGCATCATGTTGCTTTCGCGCCATCTGACGTGATGAAGTTTTCAGCAGGAATTGCCAAGAAACGTTGGTCATGTCGTTTTTCGATAGTTGAGGATGTACACATCGGCCACCAATGAAGGGACATCCGACCTCCTGCTGCGAAAGGTGCGTATATGGTATTTCATCGGTTCACCAAGGATCTGCCGTTTTCCGAGGCAGAATATACACGGCGACTGGGCAAGACGCGGCAGGCCATGGAACGCGCGGGGGTCGACCTGCTGTTCGTGACGGACCCGTCGAACATGGCGTGGCTCTCCGGATATGACGGCTGGTCCTTCTACGTGCATCAGGGGCTGATCGTCCTTCCCGATGCCGATCCGATCTGGTGGGGCCGCAACCAGGACTCCAATGGAGCCGTGCGCACGGTCTGGATGGGGGATGACCGCGTGATCGGCTATGCCGACAATTACGTGCAATCCACCGACCGCCACCCGATGCAGGACCTAGCCCAGCGCATCATCGGCATGGGACAGGGCAAGGTGCGTATCGGCATCGAGATGGACAATTACTACTTCTCCGCCAAGGCCTACCAGACGCTGCAGCAGGAACTCCCGAACGCCACCTTCATCGACGCCACGGCGCTGGTGAACTGGCAGCGTGGCATCAAGTCCGAGGAAGAACTGGTCTTCATCCGCCGGGCCGCGAAGATCTCCGAGAAGATCATCGACGGCCTCGTGGAACGGGTCGAGCCCGGCGTGCCCAAGAACGAAGTGGTGGCCGAAGTCTATCGCGACGCGCTGCGCGGCGCGGACGGCCATTGGGGGGATTACGCCGCCATCGTGCCGCTGCTGCCCTCGGGCTCCAACGCCGCGGCGCCGCATCTGACCTGGGACGGCATGCCCTTCAACGAGGGCGAGGCCACCTTCTTCGAGATCTCGGGCTGTTTCCGCCGCTATCATTGCCCACTGTCGCGCACGATCTTCCTGGGCGAGCCGTCGGACATCTTCAAACGCGCCGAGGCCGCGCTGGTCGAAGGGCTGGAAGCGGGCCTTGATGCCGCCCGGGCGGGCAAGCGGGCCTGCGACATCGCCAATGCGCTGGCCGCACCGCTTGAAAGCGCCGGTATCGAACGGGGCGCGCGCTGCGGCTACCCGATCGGCCTCAGCTATCCGCCCGATTGGGGCGAGCGGACCATCTCGCTGCGTTCCGAGGATGAGACGGTGCTGGAGCCCGGCATGACCTTCCACTTCATGCCCGGCCTCTGGATGTCCGATTGGGGGCTCGAAATCACCGAGTCGATCCTCATCACCGAGGACGGCCCCGCCGAGACCTTCTGCAACCGCCCACGCAAAATGTACGTGAAGACATGATCGACCTCTGGACCACGGAAACCATCCTCGCGGGCCTCATCGCGCATCCGACCGTATCGGCCGAACCCAATCGCGCGCTGATCGATCACATGGCGACGCTTCTTGAAGACTCAGGCGCGCGCGTCGACGTCTACTCGGATGCGACGGGCGGGAAGGCGAACCTATTCGCGACCATCGGGCCGGAGCGGTCGGGGGGCGTCGTGCTTTCGGGTCATTCGGACGTGGTCCCGGTGACGGACCAGAACTGGACGACCGATCCCTTCCGCATGTCCGCCTGGGACGACGCGCTTTACGGGCGTGGCGCCTGCGACATGAAGGGCTTCATCGCCGCGGCGATTTCCATGGCGCCCGTCTTCGCAGAGGCGAAGCTGAAGCGGCCCGTGCATTTCTGCTTCACCTATGACGAGGAAGTGGGCTGCCTGGGCGCGCAAGCCCTCGTGCCAGAGCTGAAGAAACGCGAGGCGCGCCCCTCGGTCGCAATCGTGGGCGAGCCTACGGAGATGCGGATCATCGAAGGCCACAAGGGCTGCTGCGAATACACGACGACCTTCACCGGGCTGGAAGGGCACGGCTCCTCGCCCGATCTGGGCGTCAACGCCGTCTCCTACGCGGTGCTCTATGTGACGCGGCTTCTGCTTCTCGCCGATCAACTGAAATCCATGGCGCCGGAGACCTCGCGCTTCGATCCACCCTGGACCACGGTCAATATCGGCAAGCTCGCGGGCGGGCACGCGCATAACGTCATTCCGGGCTATGCGACGGTCGAATGGGAAATGCGGCCCGTGCAGGCCAGTGACGCGCGCTTCGTGAAGGACGGCATCCGGAAATACGTCGACGAGAACCTGCTTCCGGCGATGCGCGCCGTGCATCCCGACGCCGATGTCGTGACCGAAGTGATCGGAGAGGTGGCCGGGCTGGAGCCCATGGCCGAGAACGCCGCGCGGGACATGGTGGCGAAACTCACCGGGACCAACGCGGTCGACCTCGTGCCGTTCGGCACCGAGGCGGGCCTCTTTCAGGACATGGGCATGTCGGTCGTGGTCTGTGGCCCCGGCTCCATCGCGCAGGCGCACAAGCCCGATGAATTCGTCAGCCGCGCGCAACTCTCCCAATGCCTCGACATGCTGCGGGGATTGAGCGCGCAGCTCGCCGCATGAGCGACGCCGAAACCCGTCATCTGCGCCTTTACGAGACGTTGCGGACGCGGATCTGCCTGCTGGATTACCCGCCCGGCACCAAGCTTGGCGAGGAGGCGCTGGCCGCCGAGTTCGGCGTCTCCCGCACACCCTTGCGCCGGGTTCTGTCGCGCCTTGCCGATGAGGGCCTTCTGGAAACGCGGCACGGCGTCGGCACGCTGGTCACCGATGTGGAGCCGCTGGAGCTTGCGCATATCTATGCGCTGCGGATGGAGCTTGCGGAACTCACGGGCCGCCTGTCCCCCTGCGAGATCACGCCCGACATGCTGGCCAAGGCCCGCGCCTTTGCCGATGAGGCGGACGCCCTTCAGGCCGCCCCCGATCCGCGTGCCTTCGCGGAACTGAACCTCGCCTTCTTCACTTTCGGGCTGAGCCTGACCGAGAACACCCCCCTCGCCGAGATATCAGAGCGGCTCTATCTGCGGACCGCCCGGATCTGGCTTGCGCGGATCCCCTCGCTCGATCTGGCGCGCGAATGCGAGATTTTCGCGGCAGAGGTGCGCGAAACGCTGGCCGCCCTGGAAGCGGGAGATGCGGAGGCGGCGGGGCTCGTCCGCAGGGCGCATGTTTCCATGTCCTATGGACGTCTGACCGGCTAATTTCGGCGGTACCACCGCGAAAAGTGTCGCAGCGCTGCACCGCAGCGGTCGGATTTTCCCCTCTCGACAGCATTTTTGCTGCTTTTTGCCCGCACTTGGCCCGACATGAGATGCATCAAGTACACGGCATGCAGAATCGGTCACGTTACGCAGGGGATTACGAGGGAAGGGGACATGTCCGACCTGACTTGTAACTATCAGCGGATGCTCACGAAGGCCAAGGCGCAGCAGGCCCGCAGCGAAGGCGCGTGCCGGGAATGCCTCGTGACCGAGGCGGAATTGCAGCTTGCCGGAGAAACGCTTGAGGTCTGCGGCGAGGAGTTTGCCTACGATCTGGAAACGGGCGAGCGGGTCCTTGTGCCCGTGCCACTTTGCCCGGCCTGTCATGCCAAGGCGCATCAGGATGGGCATGGTCATCACCTGCCCTGCCAAATCAAGGCGCGCTTCAGCCGCGAGACGGACCTGATCCTGACGTCGTGATCTTAGCGCGCTTGCGGATACGAAAAGACCCCGGCGCGTTGCCGGGGCCTTTCAATCCATAGCAGTGGCGGGCGATCAGCCAAGACCGTTCGGATACCACTCGCCCATCGCGACCTCAGAGCCTTCGACCATGGAGGCGAAAGCCTCGGGGTCCTGCGTGCCGCCGTCGCGACCGCGATAATGGTAGGGATAGACCACGCCGGGCTGGAACGCGTTCACGCCGCCTGCCGCCTGCTCGGCATCCATGGTGAAGGGCAGGTTCATGCAGACGAAGGCCACGTCGATATTCTCGAGCGCGCGCATTTCATCGGTGACCTCGGTATCGCCCGACACGTAGATCCGGAACCCGTCGAAATCGAGGACGTAGCCGTTGTCGCGGCCCTCGGGGTGGAAATTCATCCGCTCCTCGGTGGTGTTGTGCGCGGGGATGGCGGTGATGCCGACGCCCATCATCTCGCCGCTATCGCCATTGGCCATGGCGGTCGCCTTGGCCTGCATGGCCTCGGAGAGCATGTCGTAAACGGACGGGTTGGTGACGAGCATCGTGTCCTCGCCGACCACGGCATCGAGCGTCTCGGCATTGTAGTGATCGCCATGCTCATGCGTGATGAGCACCATGTCCGCCGCGGGCATATCGGCGTATTTATCTCCGCCGCCCACGGTGTCGACATAGATGACGCCCTTCGGTGTCTCGAGCACGAAGGAGGCATGCTCCACCGGGTGCACGGTGATCGTGCCCGCATCCGTCTCGAAGCTGTTGGAGGCATGCGCGGCGGCCATCGCGGCAAACGGCATGATCGTCGTGCCAGCCGCGGTCGCGGCGGCGCTGACAAGGAAGGTGCGGCGGGTCTGGGTCATCGGATACTCCGTTCGGTGCTGAATTCTTGTGAAGGAACTAGCTTCGATCGGCAGCACTTCAATTCGCGGCGAGGGCCGCCCGGATTGACCCCGGTCCAATTGTCTTTTGTTTCCGAAACGGGTCATAATATGACCAAATTTGCTGCTTATGTCTCCGGTCAATGGTCTTATAAACCGACCGAGCAGGACGAAACCCGCCCATGATCGAGTTCGAAAACGTCAGCAAGTCCTTCTGGACGGGATCGCACCACAAGGTGATCCTGAACCAGGCGTCGTTCCGCGTGGAACGGGGCGAGAATATCGGGATTCTGGCCCCCAACGGGACCGGCAAGACGACGCTGGTGAACATGATGGCCGGGCTCGAGAAACCCGATGAGGGCACGATCCGCCGTGAGGGCGGCATCTCCTTTCCGCTGGGCTATATGGGCGGCGTCGTGAACAGGATCTCGGCGCGCGAGAATGCGCGCTTCATCGCCAAGATCTACGGTCTCGATCCCGATTACGTGGAGGCCTTCTGCCGCTGGCTCTGCAATTTGGGAGAATATTTCGACCAGCCGCTCGGCACCTATTCGGCCGGGATGAAGGGGCGGTTCAGCTTCGCGCTGCTGCTGGCACTCGATTTCGACATGTATCTCATCGACGAGGGCATGCCCAACTCGACCGACGTGGAATTCAACAAGAAAGCGGGCGATCTGCTGGCGGAGCGGTTGCAACGCTCGACGCTCGTGATCGTGTCGCATCAGCCGGACCTGCTGCAGAAATTCGCCAAGAAGGCGGGTGTCCTGATGGATGGAAACCTGCATATGTTCGACACTCTGGAAGAGGCGAAGGCGCTTTATGACTACGAAACCCAAAGCTAAGAAGTTTCGCATCCGCCGGAGTGAAAGCGCAGCCCGTCAGGAGGCGGGTGCTACGGAAGGCGTGTCGCGTCCGCCGCAGGACGCACAGGCTGCCCGGCCCGCATCCGGGCCGTCCACCACCGCCGCCGAGACCCCGCATGTGCGCGATACCGCCGCGCGGCCACCGCGCGCGACGGCGCAGACCAGACCGCCCCGGAATGTGGAAAGCACAGGCGCGACCCGCCCCGCCCCCGGTGCGTCCGATGCCCCACAATCGCAAACCACCCCTGAGACGACCCAACCGTCACCGCCGCAGACCCGCACGGGTGAGGTTGCAAGCGCGGCGCAGGTCTCGGGCGAAACGGATATCGAGAAGATCCGTCAGGAAGGTCTGACCGGGCGCCAATTGCGCATGGCCCGCCGCATGGCGCAGAAACACGGGCTCGCGCCCACCTCCGATTTCGACGCGGTCCGGCTTCTGCGCAAGAAGGGCATCGATCCGTTCCAGCGGGCCAACATGCTCGAGCTTGTCGTCGGCAATAACGGCGAAACCTCCGAGAAGGAGCCGCAGGTGCCTGCGCGCGCCAATGCGGTCGATCCCGCCACCACCGGCGGCGTCAAACTGCCCCAGACCGTCGAGCTGAAAAAATCGGCCGTGCCGTCGACCGAGACGATGAACCCGTCGGAGCGACGCGCCATCGAGGTCGAGCGCGTCCAGCGCGAGCTTGGCAAGCGCCGGCGGCGCCGCTTTGCCCTTCTGCTGGCGCGGCTGGCGTTTTTCGTGCTGCTGCCGACCTTCATCGCGGGCTATTACTTCTATGCCGTGGCGACGCCGATGTATGCCACCAAGTCCGAATTCCTGATCCTCAAGAACGATGGCGGCGGCGGGGGCAGCGGCATGGGCGGCCTTCTGTCCGGCACGCAATTCGCGACGAACCAGGACGCCATCGCGGTGCAATCCTACCTGTCCTCCAAGGATGCCATGCTCCGGCTCAACGACGATGCGGGTTTCAACGCGCATTTCTCGCAGCCCGAGATCGACCCGATCCAGCGGCTCGATACCGATGCCTCGATCGAGGACGCCTACAAGGTCTACAAGCGCAACGTCGAGATCGGCTACGATCCGACCGAGGGCGTGATCCGCATGGAAGTGCGCGCCGCCGATCCGATGGTCGCGACCACCTTCTCCGAGGCGCTCATTGATTATGCCGAGGAACGCGTCGACAACCTGACCCAGCGCAAGCGTGAAAACGCGGTGACGGATGCCGAACAGGGTTTGATCGATGCCGAGGAGAAGCGCGTCGCGGCGCAGGAGCGTCTCGTCCGGATGCAGCAGGAGAACGCCCTCCTCGATCCGGAGGCCAAGATCGGCGCGCTGCGCGGCCAGATGAACACGATCGAGGTGCAGATCCAGGAGAAGGAGCTGCAATTGCAGGCGCTTCTGGACAATGCGCGCCCCAACCAGAGCCGTGTGGATGGCGTGCGGGGCGATATCCGTCGCCTCAACAACATGCTGGACACGCTGAATACCCGCATGACGACCGCCACCCAGGGCGAGGATTCGCTCGCTGAAATCGCGATCCAGGTGCAACTGGCGCAGGCCGATCTGGCGACGCGGGACATGATGCTGCAATCAGCGCTGGAACGGCTGGAAAGCGCGCGTCGGGAAGCGGACAGCCAGGCCCGCTACCTGACCACGTCCGTCCTGCCGGTCCCGTCCGAGGATCCGAGCTATCCGCGCAGCTTCGAGAACACGATCCTGTCCTTCCTGATCTTCGCGGGGATCTACCTGATGATCTCGCTCACCGCGTCGATCCTGCGCGAACAGGTCTCAAGCTGACGCAACGGGCGAGGGGCTGGGTGAAATCCGCCCGGCCCCCGCTCAAAGGTTGTCGGTCACGCGGAACCCGTCCGGGATCTCATCGCGTCCTTCGAGCACCAGATCGGCCATGATCTCACCCGCTTTGGGGGCCATGCCGAAGCCGATCTTGAAGCCGCCATTGGCAATGAAATGCCCCGCCCGTTCGGGCCATGCTCCAAGCATCGGCGCACGGGTCTTGGCGCGCGGACGCACCCCGGCCCAGGTGTTCAGGACGCTCGCCTCCGACAAGTCAGGGACCGCAGCGCGGGCCCGTGCGAGGAGGTCCTCCGTCTGGCCATCGGTCGCCGCGGGATCGCCGAACTCCCGCTCCGTGGTGGAGCCGATGGCGGTGGTCCCATCGCCATGGGGAACGATGTGCAGACCGTCCACAAAGAGCTGTGCTGCGTTGCGGGCGTCGTAATCCAAGAGCACGGCCTGCCCCTTGATGCCGGTGCCCACCCGCTTGCCGAACGTCTCGGACAGCGCCTCGAGGCCCTGCCAGCCCGTGGCCCAGACCACCTGACCTTCGGGAGCACCGTCGCGCGCAACCGTACCGCCCTTGGCCGTGATCGCCGCCGCAAGCGCCGCGCAGGCCTGCCCCGGATGCAGCCGTGCGGTCAGCGTGTCGTGGATCAGGAAACCGCTGGGGCTGTGGGGCTGGAAAGGATCTGCCGCATCCGCCGCCACGACCCGCCATTCGGCGCAGCCCTGCCAGAGGTCGCGGGCTGTCTCCGCACGGCGGCGCGCAAGCTCAAGACCGGCATCATCCGCCACCGGCTGCAACCGACCAGCGCGGGCGTAGCCCGGCGATGTCCCGCCTGCCCCCTCGACCTCCGCCCACCACGCCTCGGCCATCAACAGGCTATCGAGCTGAAAGGCCTTCTTGGCATTCCAGTTCTCCGGCACATGCGGGGCAAGCGCGCCGACAATGCCGCCCGAGGATCCGGCCCCCGGCCCGCCCGGGTCGATCACCCGCACCCGCGCGCCTCGGCGCAGGCAGGCCCAGGCCACCGACAAGCCGAATATGCCCGCGCCCATGATGGTGACGTCTCTTGCCATCGCTTCGCCTTTGCCGCACATCTCGGCCCACGCAGTACCCGAGGCCCCTGCCGATGCACAAGAACGCGTCGCTCGACTGGCGGGACGGACAGGTGCCCGTCTCGACCCGGTTCGACGATCCCTATTACTCGCTCGAGGACGGGCTGGCGGAGACCCGCCATGTCTTTCTTGCGGGCAATGATCTGCCCGCGCGGTTTCGGGACGGCTTCCATGTTGCCGAATTGGGCTTCGGCACCGGGCTGAACCTGCTGGCGACGCTCGCCGCGTGGCGCGCGGAAGGCGTGCAGGGCCGGTTGCACTACACGAGTTTCGAGGCCTTCCCGATCCCGGCCTCCGACATGATCCGCGCGCAATCGGCCTTTCCGGACCTGTCCGACATCGCGGCGGAACTGGCACACTACTGGCAAGAGGACGCGGTCCGGATCACGCTGCCCGATCTCGCGTTCACGCTGATCGTAGGCGATGCGCGCACCACTCTACCCGCCTGGACCGAGGCCGCCGACGCCTGGTATCTCGACGGCTTCTCGCCCGCCAAGAACCCCGAATTGTGGGAACCCGCCCTTCTGTCGCAAGTCGCGGCCCATACGCGCGCCGGAGGCACGGCGTCGAGCTATTCCGCCGCCGGTCATGTCCGGCGCGCGCTCGGCGATGCGGGGCTGACCGTGACCCGCGTGCCTGGATACGGACGCAAGCGCCACATGACCGTGGCACGAAAGGACCAATCGTGACCCAGAACGACACCACGCGCGGCATCTGGCTCATGGTCGTGACGACCTTTGTCTTCGCGATGCAGGACGGCATCTCCCGGCATCTCGCGGAGACCTACAACACCTACATGGTCATCATGATCCGCTACTGGTTTTTCGCGGCCTTCGTGATCGGATTGGCGCGGGTGCAGGCGGGCTCGATCCGGGCGGCTGCGCGGACCTCCCAGCCCTGGGTGCAGGCCTTCCGCGCGGCGCTGCTGGCGCTCGAGGTGCTCGTGATGGTGCAGGGCTTCGTCTATCTGGGCCTCGTGGAAAGCCATGCGGTCTTCGCCTGCTATCCGCTCCTGATCGCGATCCTCGCAGGGCCGGTTCTGGGCGAATATGTCGGCTGGCGGCGCGCCGTGGCGATCGCGATCGGCTTCATCGGCGTGATCATCATCCTGCAACCCTCGGGCGGGGTCTTTTCGCCCTATGCCGCGATCCCGCTCCTGGCCGCGTTGATGTTCGCGCTTTACGGCCTTCTGAACCGCTATGTGGCCCGCGCCGATACCGCCGCGACCACCTTCTTCTGGACCGGCATCGTCGGCGCGGCGGTCACGACCGCGCTTGGCATCTGGCGGTGGGAGCCGATGTCGGCGGGCGATTGGGGCTGGATGGGCCTTCTGTGCCTGACCGCCTCCTTCGCGCATTGGACGCTGATCAAGGCCTATGAAGCGGCAGAGGCCAGCGCGGTCCAGCCCTTCGCCTATCTGCAGCTGCCCTTCGCCTCAGCACTCGGCATCTTCGTCTTCGGCGATGTGCTGCGGCTGAACGTGGCCATCGGGGCTGCGATCATCGTCGCGGCGGGGCTTTTCACCCTATGGCGTGCGCGCCGACAGAACTGAGCCCGTCAGCTCTTCGGAGAAGGGCACGGGATGCGGATCGCGACCCAGCCGCGCGCGGTAGACCGGCAGGCTTTCAGCGACGCGCATCACGTAATTGCGGGTCTCGGCAAAGGGGATGAACTCGATCCAGTCGATCACGTCCATGTCGCCCCGGCGCGGATCGCCGCGTTCCGCCATCCAGCGGATCGGGCGGGACGGTCCGGCATTGTAGCCTGCTGCCACCATCACGACATTGCCGTCGAACGTGTCGATCAGATCGGCAAGATACGCAGCCCCGAGGGTCGCGTTGAATTCCGGATCGCGGGTGAGCTTTTCGAGCGCGTAGGTCACGCCGAGCCAGCCGGACACTTCCTGCGCGGTGCCGGGCATGAGCTGCATCAGCCCGCGCGCGCCTGCGCCCGAGACGACCACCGGATCGAATTCCGATTCACGCCGCGCGATGGCGAGCACCATTTCCGTGGGAACCGGGAAGTCACGCTCGATCAGCGGGTGCAGCGGGTAATACGGCCCGTAGACCTCAAGGCCTGCCTGTGCCGCGCGCTTGCCCAGCATGACCTGGATATGCGGCTTGCCCATCTCGGCCAGCATGTCGCCCATCTGGCCCACGCCCGTCCGGTCCAGACGTTCGGCCAGATGGGTCAGGAACCGCTCGGCCAGCCAGTCCTCGCCGATGGTCATCAACAGCATCGCCGCCTCGAAGACGGAGGTTTGCGTCCAGTCGGCCCCGCGCCAATCCGGAAACTCTTCCTTGCCGTCAAGGCGCGGCTCGGGCGGCAGGCCCGCGCGCTCTGCCGCCAGAAGTCCGTAAAACGAGGTTTGGTATTGCGCGCCGAAGGCATAGGCTCCGTCCGCGCCGGTCACGTCGCCCTGTGCCTCAAGCGCACGCCCCAGCCAATAGCCCGCCCGGCCAAGCGAGATCGGCGTATCGACCGCGCCGCGGAAATCGGTGAAATGTTGCGCCGCCCGCGCCGGATCATCGAGGAACCGCAGCGCGAGATACCCTGAGAGCCATTCGAGGGCTGCGAAATCACTGCCGCCCAGCAGGTAATGCGTGGAGGCAATCTGGTAGGCTTTCGCGTATTCCCCGTCATACATGGCGCTGCGCGCGAGGTTTTGGCGTTCGCGCGCCCATGCGGCAGGCTCTCCGAGTGCCATGGCAGAGGTGGAGCGCTCAAGCAGCAGCTCCGTCGCATCGGCATCCCGGCCCTTGCGCGCGCGCCAGATGAACCGCGCATGGGCAAGCCCCGGATCACCGGCCAGCGCCTCGGGTACGGCGGCGATCAGGTTGTCGACACCTGCGACCTGATCGGCAAGACCCAGACGCGCTTCCGCCAGTGCGCGGCGACCATCGGAGACGAGCGGCAGCATCCGGCGGGCATTGACCTCCCAGCCTTGCCAGAGCGCCATGTCGAGGCGCGCCGCGTGGTGCGGTTTCAGAAGATCGCCATGCTCCACCAGAAATGCCGTGTGTTCCTCGGCGGACATGGCCAGGGTCCTCCAGGCCAGAACGACCTCCGCATCCGCGGCCCCGTCATCGCCAAAATGCCGGAAGGCCCGCGCGAGCGACAGGGCGCCAGTGCCGGTCTGCGGGCGATTATCGGCGAAGAAGGCGCGCACATCCTCGTGGCTGGCCTCGACGATGGCCTCTTCGCTTTTCTCGCGCAGATAGGGCATGCCCGGCCAGTCGGCATTGCGGCCGACGAAATCCTGCACCTGGCGCGCATCGCCCTGCCCGTCGCGCAGGTAGTGCCACAGAATGACATCGAGCGCGGCCTGTCCGTCGCCCCGCGCCTCGATCATGGCGGAGGCCCAGTTCCCGTCGCGCATATCGGCCATCGCCCGCGCAAGCGCGCGGCCGTCCTGAGCCGTGGCAAATCCTGCCGTGAGGCAGAGCCACAGCGCCAATGAGATCAAACGCACATGGCCGATCGTCGTGCTGAGCATCGTCTTGCAATTTCCGCGCTGAGAATGGATAGACACCTCGCCGAGGATATGGCTGAACGCGGCCCCTGCAACTCACTTTCGCGGGAAAACTCACAGCCTCGGGTCCGTCGCCCCTATACCGGGCGCAATTGAAACGAAAGGAGCGTGTCATGTTCAAAGGGTCGATGGTTGCCCTGGTCACGCCGTTCAAGGACGGCGCGGTGGATTTCGATACGCTGAAACGTCTGGTCGACTGGCATGTCGATCAGGGCACACATGGCCTCGTGCCCGTGGGCACGACGGGCGAAAGTCCGACGCTGAGCCACGAGGAACACGAAGCCGTCGTCGAAACGGTCGTGACCCAGGCGGCAAGCCGCATTCCGGTCATCGCGGGCGCGGGGTCGAACAACACGATCGAGGCGCTGCGCTTCATCCGCCACGCCGAAAGCGTGGGCGCCGATGCGGCACTCGTCGTGACGCCCTATTACAACAAGCCGACGCAGGCCGGGCTCTATGCGCATTTCAAGATGCTGCACGATGAGACCAACCTGCCGATCATCATCTATAACATTCCGGGCCGGTCCGCCGTGGACATGTCGCCGGTGACGATGGGCGAGCTGGCCAAGCTGCCGCGCATCGTGGGCGTGAAGGACGCGACCGCCGATCTGGCACGGGTCTGCGCCCAGCGGATCACCTGCGGGCCGGACTTCATCCAGGTCTCGGGCGAAGATGCCACGGCGCATGGCTTCAACGCGCAAGGCGGCGTCGGCTGCATCTCGGTCACCGCGAACGTGGCGCCGAAGCTTTGCTCCGAGCTGCAGGAAGCGTGCCTTGCGGGTGATTTCGGCAAGGCGCTCAGTCTGCAGGATCGGCTCATGCCGCTGCATCACGCGATCTTCACCGAGCCGGGCCTTTGCGGTGCGAAATACGCGATGCACCGGCTGGGTCTTTGCGAGGAAGAGGTGCGCCCGCCGCTGGTGCCGCTGACCCCGGAGACACGGCTCAAGGTCGATGATGGCCTGCGCAGCGCCGGGCTGCTGAACTGACCTCTGAGTTGAGATCCATGCGACCATAGAGAGCCAAAAAGTGCCCTCGAATGTAAAAGGCCCCGGATATTTTCCGGGGCCTTTTTGCAACTTGCGAGGTTGCACGTGTTTACTGAAGCGCCGCCTCTTCGAGAACGGTCGCATCGGCAAGGCCTTCGGGCTGGCCCACCACCACGAACAGCAGCTCTTCCGGCAGCAGGACCCGCTTGGCCACACGGCGCACATCCTCGAGAGTGACCGCATTCACCCGATCGTTCCGGGTCGCGATATATCCGGGCTCGAGCCCCATGGTCTGCATCCCCACGAGGATATTCGCGATGGCGCCATTGCTGTCGAAGCGCAGTGGATAAGCGCCCGTCAGGAAGGTCTTGGCCGCCTCCAGCTCCTCCGCCGTAACGCCTTCTTCGGCCATGCGGCGCCACTCGTTGCGGATCACCTCGACGGCTTCGGCGATGCGATCAGTCGCCGAGGCGACACGCCCCATGATCATGTCCGAATATTCGCGATTGGCGATGTAGGAATAGACGCCATAGGTCAGCCCACGCTTGTCGCGCACCTCTTCCATCAGGCGCGATTCGAAGCCGCCCGCGCCGAGGATCTGGTTCATCACGAAGGCCGCGAAGAAATCCGGATCGTCGCGCGGGATCGCCCGGTGCCCGAACAGGGCCACCGATTGCGGCGTGTCGAAAGGCACCACGACCGTCTCCGCTTCTGTCGACACGGTCACCGGTTCGGGCAGCGGCGGCCCGGTCTCCGGCAGGCCTTCGAGCAGCCCATCGATCAGCTCAGACAGCTCCTCCGCAGAGATGTCGCCCGCCGCACCGATATAGACGCGGTCGGTGGCCAGGGCCGCCTGCCAGGCATCGACGATATCCGCGCGGGTCAGGGCCTCGACGCTTTCGACCGTGCCCTTCATGGCGCTGCCATACGGGTGATCGCCATAAAGGATCTCGGCGGCGCGCTGACCGACGAGCGAATCGGGATCGGTCCGGTCGGACTGGATCGAGGACAGGACCTGCGCCTTCACGCGCGCGATGGCCTCCTCGTCGAAGCGCGGCTCCAGCAGGCTGGTGCGCAGAAGCGCCATCGCCTCCTCGCGGTTCTCGGTCAGCACCTTGGCCGACACGGCCATCGCATCGTCGCCCGCATCGTATTGCAGGGTTGCCGCCAGCGCCTCCTTGGCTTCGGCGAAGGCCTGCGCGTCCAGATCGCCAGCACCCTCCTCCAAGAGCCCCGCCATCAGGTTCGTGACGCCGCGCTTGCCCTCGGGGTCGAGCGACCCGCCGCCGATAAAGCGCAGCTCAAGCGAGACGAAGGGAATCGACGGCTCTTCGACGAGCCAGGCGTTGAAGCCCGCCTCGGTCGTCACTTCCTGGATGTCGACGGAGGCGGACGCGGTCGCGGCCCAGAGGCAGGTCACACCGGTCAGAATGGCGCGGATCATTGGGTCACCTCTTCGGTCGCGGATGCGGGCGTCGCCGCCGTCTCGGGGCCCATCAGCCAACCGGTGACGGATTTGTTGCGATCGAAGACCTTGCGTGCAGCGGCCA
Organism: Roseivivax sp. THAF197b; assembly: GCF_009363255.1. Classification (NCBI taxonomy): domain Bacteria; kingdom Pseudomonadati; phylum Pseudomonadota; class Alphaproteobacteria; order Rhodobacterales; family Roseobacteraceae; genus Roseivivax; species Roseivivax sp. THAF197b. Next base: position 3,477,997 of record NZ_CP045318.1, read on the forward strand.
CGATCTCCTCGCCGGTGACGGCCTGAAGGATGTCCGGCCAGGCCTGCACGTCCTCCACGGTCAGTCCCGATGTCAGTGCGGAGCCGTAGCGGCGGCCCAGCGACGCGGAATTGTCCAGCGTGAAGACCTGATCGGCCCGCAGCTGGAACTTGATCCGCTCAAGCTGTTCCGGATCGACACCGTCTTCGAGAAACTGCGCCACCGAGGCGTCCATGGCAGCTTCGGCCTCTGCCAGCGATACGCCTTCCTGCGGCACGACGATCAGCCCGAAGGACGTATCGTCATAAGCCGTGCCGGAATAGAACGCGCCGGAATAGACCGCGAGTTGCTGTTCGAACTGCAGCTCCCGCGTCAGCACGGAGGTCTGTCCGCCCCCGAGGATTTCGGCAAGAAGCGTCAGGGCTGCCGCATCTTCCTGCGCGCCAGGATCCCGTTCCGGCGCCAGGTAGGTGCGGATCACATAGGGCTGCGCCACGCGCGGATCGCGGTAGGTCAGACGGCGGGGCGCTGCCTGCGGCGGCTCCTGCGGGCGGGCGCGCTCCGTCAGGTCCGGATTGGCGGGCAGCGGGCCGTAATGCTCTTCGGCCAGCGCGCGCACCTCGTCGGGATAGACATCGCCCGCGACGATCAGGATCGCGTTGTTGGGCGCGTAGAAGCGTTCGTAATAGGCCAGCGCATCTTCGAGCGTCAGCGCCTCGGCCTCGTGCTTCCAGCCGATAATCGGCGTACCGTAAGGATGGTTGAGATAAAGCGCGGCATTGCGCTCCTCACCGAACAACGCGCCGGGGCTGTTTTCGACCCGCTGGTTCCGCTCCTCGATGATGACATCGCGTTCAGTCAGGATGTCTTCGCCATCAAGCTGGAGATTGACCATGCGGTCCGCTTCCATCTGCATCATCAGACCAAGACGGTCGGATGCGATGCGCTGGAAATAGCCGGTGTAATCGTAGCTCGTGAAGGCGTTGTCGCTGCCCCCGTTGGCCGCCACGACCTTCGAGAATTCGCCCGGCTCCATCGTCTCCGTGCCCTTGAAGAGCAGGTGTTCCAGAAAATGCGCGACGCCCGAGACGCCAGGTTCCTCGTCCGCGGCGCCGGCCTTGTACCAGACCATGTGGGTGACAACCGGGGCACGGTGATCCTCGATCACGACCACATCCATGCCATTGTCGAGCGTGAAGGTCGTGACCGCATCATCCAGCGATTGCGCCGAGACGGGCAGCGCCCAGGCGAAGAGTGCCGCACATGCGGCCGCGAGACATCTCATGAATCGATCTCCCAAGCGGGTTTGCGCAAGAACGTACCCCGCCTGAGAGCAGGTTCAATGGAGCTTGCGGAAATGTAATACGTCCCGTCCGGCGCGCGCCGGGGTCTCAGCGGCCCGCGGGCGGCGCAGAGGGCGTGCCGATATTGCCGCCCGGACGACGCACCCGCTCAAGCCAGAGATAGGGATCGAGGCTTTGCGAGCTGTAGGCGCGCTCATATTCGTTGTCGGGCACAAGACGCCAGTTGAAGAGGCGCGCGCGGTCGCGGAAGGCCTCGTCCTCGCGGGCGATCACGGCGCGGATATTGCCGTCGGTGCCGAAGCGGCCCACCGCCGACAGAAGCGCGCCATCCCCGGCAGGCACACCGCCCGGGTTCAGGGCCGCGGGGTTGCCGCCCAGCGCTGCGACCGCATCGCCCAGCGGTTGCTGATCGGAGCGGTTCGTGCCGCCCGGCGTCGGTTGCGGCAGCTCGGCGAAAGAGCTCGGCTGTTCGAGGGGCTGGTTCGGCACGATGCCGAACTCCTCGGGCGTACCGTCGCCGCGACCCAACGTGCGCAAGGACCCGTCGCTGCACGCGGCAAGCGTCAGAACCGAAAGCAAAAAAGCGATATGCACGCGGCGCATGGCCAAACTCCGTCTCATCTGCCCCTGATTAGCCGAACTTGCAGGCAAGGTCACGGGGCCTTTTTATCCTTGGCGGCCGAGGCACCGGGAAACAGCACGAGACCGATGGCCCCCGCGAAGATCGCGATGTCGGCCACGTTGAACGCATAAGGGTTGTTGATGCCGCAGCAGGACATGTTCAGGAAATCCGCAACCGCGCCGTAGAGCAGCCGGTCGATCACATTGCCGACAGCCCCGCCGATCAGGAGCCCCGCCGCGACAAGCCCCGCCCGCCCCGGCGGATCGCGCCGGAGCCAGACCAGCACGAAAAGCACAATGCCGGTCGCCACCGCGATCAGGATCCAGCGCGCCGAGTCCTGCTGGCCCGAAAAGAGGCCGAAATTGATGCCGTAATTCCACGCCATGCGGAACTGCAGAAAGGGCGGCCAGACGTCGATCTGACCTTTCGCGGCCAGCCCCATCACATGCACGACCCACCACTTGGAAAGCTGGTCGAGAAGAAGCGTCAGCGCCGCCACGGACCACAGAAGTCGCATCAGATCTGCCCTTTCCTGTCGCCCGTCGCGACTGCCTTGCCCGGCATGACGGTCACAGCGCGCCGCCCCTCAGTGCCGGAAATGGCGCATGCCGGTGAAGACCATGGCGAGGCCTGCCTCGTCCGCCGCTTCGATCACCTTGTCGTCGCGCATGGAGCCGCCGGGCTGGATCACGGCCGTCGCACCCGCCTCTGCCGCGGTCAGAAGCCCGTCGGGGAAGGGGAAAAACGCGTCCGAGGCCACAACGGAGCCTTGGGTGAGCGGCGTCTCGAGGCCCAGCACCTCGGCCATGTCCTGCGCCTTGCGCGCGGCGATGCGCGTCGAGTCGACCCGGCTCATCTGGCCTGCGCCGACGCCCACGGTCGCGCCGTCCTTGACGTAGACGATGGCGTTCGACTTGACGTGCTTGGCAACGGTCCAGGCGAACAAGAGATCGCGCAGTTCGTCCTTGGTGGGCTCGCGCTTGGTGACGGTCTTCAGCTCCCACTCGCCCAGGCGGCCATTGTCACGGTCCTGCACGAGGAACCCGCCCGACACCTGGCGCAGCGTCAGCCCACCCGCTGCCGGGTCCGACAGACCGTCGGTGGTCAGAAGGCGCAGGTTCTTCTTCGCCGCGAAGACCTGACGCGCGGCATCGTCCGCGCCCGGTGCGATCACGACCTCGGTGAAGATCTCGGCGATAGCCTCCGCCGTCGCACCATCAAGCGGCTGGTTCAGCGCGATGATCCCGCCGAAGGCCGAGGTCCGGTCGCAATCGAAGGCGCGCTTGTAGGCCTCGGTCAGGGTCGCGCCGCGCGCCACGCCGCAGGGATTGGCGTGCTTGATGATCGCGCAGGCGGGCCCACCTTCGGGGTCGAACTCGCTGACCAGCTCGAAGGCGGCGTCGGTGTCGTTGATGTTGTTGTAGGACAGCTCCTTGCCCTGATGCTGCTCGGCGGTGGCGATGCCTGCGCGGGCCGTGCCGTCTGTATAGAAGGCTGCGGATTGATGCGGGTTCTCGCCATAGCGGAGCGTCTGCGCGAGCGTGCCTGCGACGACACGGCGGCGCGGTGCGGGCTCGTCCAGCGCCTTGGCCATCCAGGAGGAGACCGCGGCGTCATAGGCCCCGGTCCGCGCATAGGCATTGAGCGCGAGCTTCTGGCGGAAGGCGTAAGACGTGGCGCCGTCATTGGCCGCCAGCTCATCGAGCAGCGACTGATAATCCTCGGTATCGACGACGACATTGACGAAGCCGTGGTTCTTGGCCGCCGCCCGGATCATCGCGGGCCCGCCGATATCGATGTTCTCGATGGCCTCGGCGTAATCAGCGCCTTTCGCGACCGTGGCCTCGAACGGATAGAGGTTCACCACCAGCAGATCGATCTCGGCGATGCCGTGCTCGGCCATGGCACCCGTATGGGCCTCGTTGTCGCGCAGCGCCAGAAGACCGCCATGCACCGCCGGGTGCAGCGTCTTCACGCGGCCATCCATCATCTCGGGAAAGCCCGTCAGCTCTGAGACATCGCGCACGTCAAGGCCCGCCTCCCGCATGGCCTTTGCGGTGCCGCCGGTCGAGACCAGCTCGATCCCGCGCGCGGCCAGCGCCTGGGCGAGGTCAATGAGACCGGTCTTGTCGGAGACGGAAAGAAGGGCGCGGCGAACGGGATGAAGATCGGTCATGTTGGGTCCTGCTGTGGCTCGGTCGGCTCGTCGTCCGGCTCGTCCCGCGCGAGGTCGCGGATGGCGATCGCCGTCTCCTGCGCCTTGGCGAGGGACCAGCGGACGCGCGTCGCATACTCTATCGCGCGGCCGGATAAAACGACCTGTTGCGTCCCACGCGGCCGCAATCGCCCTTTTTCGAGGTAAACCGACGGCTCAAGCGTCAATTCGGCGTTCGAATCGTGCCGGAAGACCCAGATTTCGCCCGAGCGCAGGGCCATGGACACCGCCGCCCCTCCCAGATCGACCTCGGCATCGACCTCCGGATGGAGGTGAAACCGGATCTGGAAGGGCAGACCTGACAGGGAGACGGCATCCATGCGCTTGTCGAAGCGGGCCTTCTCCGCCTTCTCGACCGAAAGAAGCAGGTCCTCGCCCACGACGCCGCGGCCATCGAAGGTCATCTCGAGCGTGCGCGCATGGGTCAGACCGTGGGTCGAGACGTAGCCGTCATGCGCGCCCTGAAAGGTCAGCCCGTCGCTTGCGCGGCTGATCTCGACGGGCACCTTGGTGGGCACATCCACGAGCATTTCGCGTTTGGCCGCGCCGACGAAGCCCGCAGGTCCCAATCGCGCCGAGGAATAGCCATCGAGACAGAGGGTGGAATGCGAGGGCGTCGCGCGTCCGGCCTGGCGCCAGGCCTCGCCGAAGACGGCGCCCGAGCCGCAATTGACGATCAGCGGGCGACGGCCCGAGGTTAGCTCGAAGGCCAGCGTCGAGGCATGCGCGTTGAACGAGGCGAGGCCCATCGGCGGCGGGGCAGCATCGACGATAAGGCTGGTACGTCCCGCCGACAGGCGCGCGAAGCCCATCGCAAGGCCGGAGGCCTGCCGCTTGCGGATGCGCGAATCGGCCAGCGCCTGGTCGAGCCGCCCGTCGATCCCGCGTCCGCCGCCGTGAAACCGCGCGAGCCCGCCATCGGAATGGCGCAAGGCCCTCAGGGTGGGCGCGATGCGCGCGATGGCGGCCTCATGGGCCTCGGCAGGGCGTTGATCCGCCTCCTCGAGCGCGTTCTGCGCCCAGGTCAGCAGCGTGAAGATCTCCAGAAGTTCGGCGGGATTGCGCGTGGCCACACCGCCCTGCGCGTCGATCCGCGTCTCGCATTCCCGGCCCAACGCGGCGCGGGCGGGCTGCGCCTCGGCCTCCATGCCCCTGAGTGCGAGGCCCGCGTAAAGCAGCCCGGTCAGCGCCTCGAACCGGCCAAGGCCGGGCGCGCTTGCGGTCCAGCGGCGCGACAGGAAGATCGCGTGGGCGGCGAGCGCGGAATAGAAGATGCCGCTTTTCTCCGAGGTCTGCCCCGAAAGCAGGAACAGCGCGTGGTGGATGAGGCGGATGAGCCGACGACCCGCCAGATCCGGCGTCCAGCCCGGCCCGGCCCCGCGCCCGTAGCGGTCGAACCAGTCCCAGACCCAGGCCTGTGCGGTGCGGCGGCTTTTGGGCTCGCCCACCGCGGCCAGATCGTCGAGCCAGTGAAAGCCGTGCAGTTCTTCCTCGAAGGCGGCATCGGGGGCCTCGAGCGTCCAGGGCGAGTGATCGGGCGCCTGCACCAGATGGCCCGCGAACAGAAGGTTGCCCGCCGAAAGCTGCCGCCCCCGCGCGAAAGACCCGACGCTGCGCGGTTCGGGGCGCGACACGAAGCCCGTCGCGGCGCGTGTGCGGGCCGCGCGTCTGGCGTGATATCGGTTCAGCAGGCGGCTCGATTTCGCCTGCCAGCGCTCCAGAATGGACATGCCCTGCCTCTTGCGGCCCCTGCGGCCCGTCATTGCCCCATGTGATACCGCCAAGGGCGCGCCAAGTCACCCGCGATTCACCGAAGGCCTGCGCCTTGGCGGGACCACGCAAACGGGCTGCACGAAAAAGCGCCCGGGTCGGGAACCCGGGCGCTTCCTCTTGGCCATGAGAGCAGGGAGAAGTTTACTCTACGGAGGCCAGTTCCTTGGGCAGGCGGAAGGTCCAGAGCATGCCGCCCTGATTGAGGTAGTTCACCTTCTTCGCGACCTCACCACCCCAGAGCGGAACAGCGCCGCCCCAGCCCGAGATGACGGAGACGTATTGCTCGCCGTCCTGCTCCCAGGTGACGGGCTGACCGACGATGCCGGAGCCGGTCTGGAAGGACCAAACCTCTTCGCCGGTTTCGTCATTGAGCGCGATGAACTTGCCCTCGGGCGTTCCGAAGAACACGAGGCCACCCGCAGTGGTCATGACACCCGACCAGAGCGGCGCGTCGTTCTTGTATTCCCAGACCACTTCGCCCGCATCGGGGTCGATGGCCTTGAGGCTGCCGATATGGTCCTCGTAGTTGGGCTTGATGGTGAAGCCTGCGCCGAGATACGCGGCACCCTTCTTGTAGGTGATGGGCTCGTTCCAGATATCCATGCCCCACTCGTTCGAGGGCACGTAGAAGTTGCCGGTGTTCTGGGAGAAGGCCATCGGCATCCAGTTCTTGCCACCCAGGAAGGAGGGCGATGCGAAGATCACCTCGCCTTTCTGGCCGTCGGTCGCCGCCGCCGGATCGCCCGGGCGGTTCTCCTCGACGAAGATCGGGCGGCCGTTCTCGTCGATGCCGTCCGCCCAGGAGATGTCCTTGACGAAGGGCGTGGCCGACACGAAGGCACCGTCTTCACGGTTCAGCACGTAGAAGTAGCCGTTCCGGTCGGCGGTGGCGTAGCGCATGTTGCCGTCGCGGTCGGTATAGGCCACGACCTCGTTCACGCCGTCATAATCCCAGCCCTCGCGCGGGGTGGTCTGGAAGTGCCACTTGATCTCGCCCGTCGCGGGGTCGATGCCGAGGCGCGAAGCGGCATAGAGGTTGTCGCCCGCATTGCCATCCGTGGGCGTGCCCGCATTGCGCAGGTGGCTGTTCCAGGGCGCGGGGTTGCCCGTGCCGAAGACCAGCGTGTCGGTATCGGCATCGTAGGAGCCACCGAGCCAGGTGGCGCCGCCACCCGTCTTCCACATATCGCCCGGCCAGGTCGCATTGAGCTCGCCGGTCATGGTGCTTTCTTCGCCGTTGAGCGTGCCCATGTGGCCTTCGATCACCGGGCGGGTCCAGACCATCTCGCCGGTTTCGGCGTCGCGCGCCTGCACTTCGCCGACGATGCCGAACTCGCCGCCGGAATTGCCGGTCACGATCAGCCCGTCCACGATGAGCGGTGCCGCGGTGTAGGAATAGCCCGCCTTGTAATCGGCGATCTTGTCGCGCCAGACCACGTCGCCGGTCTTCAGGTCGAGCGCCACGATGCGGGCATCGAGCGTGCCGAAGTAGATCTTGTCGCCGTAGATCGCGGCACCGCGGTTCACCACGTCGCAGCAGGGCAGAATGCCTTCGGGCAGACGCGCGTCATACTGCCAGAGCTCCTGCCCGGTCTTCACGTCGATCGCGTAAAGGCGCGAATACGACCCGGTGATATACATGATGCCGTCATAGATCAGCGGCTGGGTTTCCTGCCCGCGCTGCTTCTCGCCGCCGAGCGAAAAGGCCCAGGCGGGAACGAGGTTCTTGACGTTCTCGGTGTTGATCGTGTCGAGCGGCGAATAGCGCTGAAGGTGCCGGCCCATGCCGTTGGTGACGATCTGGTCCGTGGTGGCCTGATCGTTGGCCAGCATGGCCTCGGTTACCTGCGCCTGCACCGCTCCTGCGGCGGCCATGACGCTGAGCGTGACGGCTGCGATGAACTTGTTCATTCGGTCCTCCCTTGGATCCCTGCGGAAAGTCGGTCTCCCCCATCGCGCTCGGGCTCTGTGGGCCGGTCTCCTCCGCGCACCAGTATGGGCAATGGCCGGCGCCCGACATACGCCGCTTTGGTCGTAAGACCTCAATGCGCTTGACAGATCGCGAATCGTGGCTCGCGCAGTGCGGGAAAGGTCGCGCCAATCGCGCGGGATCGACTCAGAAGAGCGGGGCGTATTTCCACTCATCGGCATCGGGCGTGACCTCGTCAGGGTCGTAGCCCGCCGATTTCAGACGCTGGGCGATCTTGAGCCCTTCCTCGGCCGCTTCATCGACCAGCGCGCGGCCCTTGTCGATATCCTGCGCGACGCCGTGACCGCGCATCAGCGCGAGGCCGTAGTTGAACTTGCCAACCGGATCGCCCAGATCCGCCGCGCGGCGGTCCCATTCAGCTGCGGCATCGGGGTCATAGGCGCCACCGAGCCCGTTATTGTCGAGCTGGCCCATCCAGGTCATCGCCCCTGTGTAACCCGCATTGGCGCAATTCTCGAAAAGCGCCCGTGCCGCACCGTGCTTGCCGGATTTCGTCAGCATGTAGCCCGTGGAGCAGAGCACCATGCCCGTCTCGCCCTTCTCGGCGCGGTCGAGCATCGATTCCCACGTCATCTCGTCGGGGTTCAGCGTGCCGTATTCATCGGCCTCCTCGGCCGAGGCCGGGATTGCAAGGCTCAGAGCGGCGAGGGTCAGAATGAAACGCATGGGGCTCCTCCTCGTGCTGTCATAACACGTCTCGCCGCGTGCGTCGCGCCTGCGCTTGCCACAGGCGCAACCTCAAGTTTTTTAGATGAAAATCTTGGCGCTCCGTTCAGTCGGTGGGGCGGAAGGCGGCGCCCCAGGGGAATCGCCCGACCTTGATCGTCTTCTCGGCCTTGCGACTGGCCACATCCACCATCGTCACGTCGCCCGAGACACCGTTGGTCGTGAAGAGCTTCGAGCGGTCCGCATTGAAGGCCATGTGCCAGACGCGACGGCCCACGAGGATGTAGTCTTCGACCTCGTAGGTCTCGGCATCGACGACGGCCACGTGGTTCGAGGGACCGAGCGCCACGAAGGCATGGCTGTCGCCTTCGGTGAATTCGAAGCCCACGGGCTGCACGCGGTCGGGATTGATCGAGGGGATTTCGAAGTCGATCTTGGCCTTCTCGGTCTGTGTTTCCACGTCGAAGACGGAAATCGTGCCGCCGATCTCGGCAGAGACCCAAAGCTCGGTCCCGTCCTTGATGAACTCCGCGTGGCGCGGCCGCGAATCGACCAATGTGTTGGCCATGAGCGTCTGGCTTTCGGTGTCGATCCAATGCGCCATGTTGGTCGTCTCGGAGGTGGTGATGACGATGCGCCCGTCGGGCGAGACGGCCATGCCCTCGGGCTCGATGCCCACATCGATCTGGGCAATGACGGTGCGGGTTTCGGTGTCCACAACCGTGGTGATCGCGTCATCCTCGTTGGCGATGTAGAGGCGGCGATTGTCGGGATGCAGCACGAATTGTTCCGGGTCCTCGCCCGAGGGCAGATCGTGCAGGATCTCGCCCGTTTCGGGATCCATCACCTGCACCGCGTCCGAATCGGAGGCGCAGATATAAAGGACCGAGTGATCCTGCGCGAAGGTGATGCCGCGCGGACGTTCGCCGGTTTCGATGGTGCGGGTCACTTCGAGCGTATCGAGATCGATCACGCTGAGCGTGTTGTCCTTTTCGTTCGACACCCAGATCTCGTCGGCGAGAGCGGGCGTGGCGATCAGGCAGGCGGCAAGGGGGGCTACAAACTTCATCGCATCTCTCTGGCTGATGGGGTGGGTGCGAGGGGCCCTGCCCCTCGCGCTCCCCGGAGGTATTTCTGGTCCGGTCGTGACAGGGGCGGGGCGCATCATTCGAAGGCTGTGCAGCGGGCTTCCCCGCGATCGAGGCCCAGCGTGTCGAGCTCGTTCACCTGGTGCAGGAACCCTTCGAGCGGGGCTTGGGCAACGAGCGCGCGGGGATGCACGATGGGGATGGGCTGGCGCAGCTGGCCGTTCCAGGGGCGGAAGGTCATCGGGCGGCCGAGAAAGCCTGCCAGTTCAAAATCCGGGCCGAGGATATAGCTGCGCAACGTCTCGGCGTCGGCGCTGCCGGTCCGCGTGACGGCCTCGCCGAGGCTGCGCATCGCGGCCCATGCGGCATAGTCGCGGGGCGCCATCGCCCGGTCTGCCGCATCGGTGAAGCGCGATTGCAGCTGCGCCGCCCCCCATTGTTCGACCACGGGCGCCCAGCCTTTGGCGGTCAGCCCTTCCGAGCCCGCGACGGGCCGCGGCACCCATGTGTTGTAGAGGATGTAGCGGCCGAAATCGTGCCGTTCATCGGCGACGAGCAGGATGTCGTAGTCGCCCAGAGCCTGGGTCAGCAACGGCACCTCGGCGGAGGCGGAGCGGCGCATATCCGCATCGAAGGTCCAGTCGGTTTCGGCTGAAAGCGCCATCCCGAATTTCGTGAGCGACGCCTTCAACGCGGCCGCATAGGCCTGATCCTCGGGCGTCTGCCCGGCCACGAGCGCGATCTCGTCCCAGCGCTTGGTCCGCAGCATCTGCGCCAGCGCATCGGTGCGCATGGCGTAGGACGGCACGGAATGCAGAAGGTTCGCGCGGCATTCTTCCGCGCGGAGCGCCGTCTCCTGTGCTGCGACATTGATCAGGAGCGCGGGATTGCCTGCCGCCTGAGCGGCATCGGCAGCGGCCAGCACCTGTTCGGCGGGCGCGTCGAGCAGGATGAGATCTGTTTGCTCCATGGCTTGCGACAGCGCCGCCGACCAATCGGCGTCGGGGTCCACATCCTGCACATCGAGGCTCCAGTCCTGACCCAGGAACCGGCCCGTCGTGGCATTGTCGGCAAGGCCGAGCCTCGCGCCCGCGACGCCCAGATCCTCCGGGCGCGGATCGAGGTTCGACAGGGTCGGCGGCGGTGGCACGATCTGGCGCAGATACACGACCTCGACCGCGACCGACTCCTGCGCGCGGGCGGGCATGGCCCAAAGCATCAGCCCGATCAGGGCCATTCGAACCATCTGCTGCATCTGCGATCCCCCTCCGGGAGGGAGGCTAACGATGCGCCCAGCCCGCAAAATACGACCAATGTCGCGGGCCTCCGGGCCCGGGGAAGGACGAAAGTCCAATAGGGCGGCGCCGGGGCGCTGCCCTACACAGGAAGGCGAGCACATGCACCCCGACAGGCTCAAAGGGAGGACCCCCAATGACCACGATGATCCGTTCAACACTCGCCGCCGTTCTTGCCCTTGGCGCGGGCGCCACGCTGGCCTTCGCCCATGGCGATGTGGCCCCACAGCCCGTCGATACCGGCAACCTGCCCGAGCTGGGCGAGGAATGGCTGACCGAGAACCCCTATCGCGCCGAAGCCGCGGGCGAAGAGGTCTGGGCCGAAGCCGTGCGGATCGGCGCCTCGGGCTACAACCAGAATTGCGCGCGCTGTCACGGGCTCGAGGTGATCTCGGGCGGGCTGGCGCCCGATCTGCGCTTCCTCGAAGCCGAGGAATACGGCGATGAGTGGTACATGGAGCGCTTCATCCACGGCTATACCCAGAACGGCATCACCAAGATGCCCGCTTTCGGGGAGCTTCTCGGCCAGGAAGCCGCCTGGGCCATCCGCACCTATGTCGAAACGCGCCCCGATGGTGACAGCCTAGATGCTTTCGCTGCCGAGCTGGCCGAGATGCGCGACGCGCTGGAGGCGGGCAGTGCCGATGTGACCGCGACGCAAGCCCGCCTGGCCGAGATCGCGGGCGAGATCGACACCATGTCAGGCGCCCCCATCGCCGACAGCATCGCCTATCGCGCCGCCAACCAGCTGGCCGCAGGCGCGTCCCAGGACAAGGCCGCGGAGACGCTGACCATCGGCCTTTCGGCGGCGAACTGACCATGCGGCATCCGGTCCTTCGGGGTCTGATCCTTGCGGCGGCGGCGGTCTTCGGGCTGGCCGCCGCGCCTGTTTCCGCCTCCGACCCCTGCGCCGATTACATCCCCCAGCCCAAACCGCAGAACACCGCGCGCGATTATGTCGGTCAAAGCATCGACGAGATCCGCGAGCGCGGTTTCATGACCTTTGCCCTTTATGAGGATTACCCGCCCTATTCCTGGGAAGAGGCAGGCCAGCCGCGCGGCATCGATGTGGACCTCGCCCGGATCATCGCGGAGTTCGCAGGCGTCGAGGCGCGGTTCAACTTCATCACCGCGGGCGAGAACCTCGATGCGGATCTGCGCAACCACATCTGGAAAGGCCCGCTCGTGGGTGGGGCGGTCTCGAACGTGATGATGCGCGTGCCCTACGATTCGGCCTTCACCTGCCGGGTCGAGCAGGTCAGCTTCGGCGGCGTCTATGCCGAGGAAAGCATCGCGATTGCCTATGACCGTGCGCAATACCCCGAGGAAAAGCCTGTGCCCGCGTATTTCCGGTTCGATACGGTCGCGGTGGAGAACGACGCCATCGCTGATTTCTACCTGTCGAATTTCGCGGGCGGGCAATTGCAGCGCGGCATCCGGCGCTTTCCCAGCATGGAAGCCGCGATGGGCGCGCTGCGCGACGGTGAGACGATGGCCGCGATGGGGCCGCGCGCGCAGCTCGAATACGGCGCCGATGACGGCGTGGGCATCCATGAGCCGCCGCTGGCGGGCTTTGCCAAGGCGCGGTGGAAGCTGGGCGTCGCGGTGCATTTCTCGTGGAAGCCGCTTTATTACGAGGTCACCGATGCCCTCTCCGCCGCGCTGGCCGATGGCCGGATCGCGGCGGTCTATGAAAGCTATGGGCTGACGCATCAGCCGCCCCAGTGGTGAGGGGCGACCGATGAAAGTTGAGCCGTGAAGGCTGGGGGCCGGGCGCGTCCCGGCCCGGCCGCCCCTATTGCAGATCGCTGAAGGCCGCTTTCAGGCGTTCCGCGGCCTCGACCACCCGGACGCGCTGCGTGGCGATGTTGAAGCGCAGGAACTCCTCGCCGCCCTTGCCGAAGGTGGGGCCATGATTGACGGCGATCTTCGCCTGCCCCTCGATCCGGTCCAGCACCTCCCTATGGCTCATGCCGGTGCCTTCGAAATCGACCCAACTGAGATACGTGGCCTCGAGCCGCATGGAATGCACGCCCGGGATCTCGTCGACCGCGGCATCCAGAATGCGGCGATTGCCGTCGAGATATTCGCAGAGCGCATTGACCCATTCCGCCCCTTGCGGCGAATAGGCGGCTGTGACCATGCGCAGGCCGAACAGGCCCGGCGACATGCCCAAGCCCGCCATGCGTTGCCCGAAGGCCTTGCGCAACGCCGGGTCGGGAATGATGACATTGCCGATATGCGCGCCCGCGATGTTGAAGGTCTTTGTGGCCGCCGTCATCATCACCAACCGGTCGCGGATCCCGTGATCCACCGTGTCGAAGGCGATATGGCGATGCCCCGGCATGACCAGATCCGCGTGGATTTCGTCCGAGACGAGGATCAGATCGTGCCGTTCTGCAAAGGCGGCGAGCCCCTTCAGCTCCGCCTCGGTCCAGCAGCGCCCGCCGGGATTGTGCGGCGAGCAGAGCATGACCATCTTCTCGCGTCCGGTCATCATCGCGTCATAGGCGTCGAAATCCATCTCGTAGCGGTCGTGATTGCGCACGAGCGGGCATTCCACCACCTCCCGGCCCGCACTCCGAATGACGCGGGCAAAAGCGTGGTAGACCGGCGTGAAGAGCACGACGCCATCGCCGGGCTCGGTCCAGGTATCGATGCACATGGCGGTGCCGTTGACCAACCCGTGGGTCGTGAAGATCCACGAGGGATCGACCTGCCAGCCATGCCGCTCTTGCATCCACCAGGTGATCGCGTCGCGATAGGCATCGTCCGGGCCCGGATAGCCGTAGACGCCATGATCGAGCAGCCCGTGCAGGCTGTCCTGCACCACGCGCGGCGGACGGAAATCCATATCCGCGACCCACATCGCGATGCCGTCTTCGGGGGAGACGCCGTACGCCTGCTCCATCGCGTCCCATTTGGCACAGCCCGTGCCGCGGCGGTCGATCATCTCGTCGAAATTCAAGGAAGGTCTCCTGGCTGCATTTTGACGGCACGCTAATACGTGACGCGCTGGCGACAAGCCTCGTCTGCGCGATATTGCACGAAGGCCCGCCATCGCCTACATCGCAGGCATGAAACGGCCCATTCTGATCCACCCCGATCCGCGCCTGAAAAAGGTCTGTCCCTCCGTCGAGGACCTGACCGACGAGTTGCGCGCGCTCGCGGATGATATGCTCGAGACGATGTATGACGCGCCGGGGATCGGCCTTGCCGCCCCGCAAGTGGGTGTGCTGTCCCGGCTGATCGTGCTGGATTGCGAAAAGGGTGAAGACGCGACGCCGAAGCCCGTCGTGATGTTCAATCCCGAGGTCAAGGCGTCCTCGGACGAGATGAGCGTCTACGAGGAAGGCTGCCTGTCCATCCCCGACCAATATGCCGATGTGGAGCGTCCGCGCGAAGTGACGGTGAGCTGGCTCGACCGGGACGGCAAGCTGCAGGAACAGACATTCGACGGGCTCTGGGCCACCTGCGTGCAGCATGAGATCGACCATCTCGATGGCAAGCTCTTCATCGATTATCTGAAGCCGCTGAAGCGCCAGATGATCACCCGCAAGATGCAGAAGCTCAAGCGAGAGATGGCGCGCGCGTGAGCATCCGCGCGATCCTGACCTGGCCCGATGAGCGGCTCACCCAAGCCTGTGCGCCCGTGGGCGACGCTGCGAGCTGCGACACGCTCGTGACCGACCTGTTCGAGACGATGTATGACGCACCCGGTCGCGGCCTTGCCGCGCCGCAGGTCGGCGTGATGAGCCGGGTCTTCGTCATGGATGCGGGCTGGAAGGACGGCGAGATGACGCCGCGCGCCTGTATCGACCCGGAAATCCTCTGGTCGTCCGAGGAACTGGCCCGAAACGACGAGGGCTGCCTGTCCATCCCGGGCATCACCGTCAGCGTCGAGCGTCCCGCGCGCATCCGGCTGGCCTACACGACACCGGGCGGGGAGCGGATCGAGGCCGATCTTGCCGGCGCCGAGGCGCTGATCGCGCAGCACGAGCTCGATCACCTCGACGGGCGCGTGACCTTCGACCGGCTGTCCCCCGACGCCCGCAGCGCCGCCCTTTCGGAATATTCCGGCGCATGAGCCCGCGTCCGATCCTGCGCTGGCCCGACAAGCGATTGCGGATGGCAGCGGCCCCGGTCGCGGCCATCACCGACGAGATCCGCGCGATCTGGGACGACATGATCGACACGATGGATGCCATGCCCGGCGTCGGCCTCGCGGCACCGCAGATCGGCGTGATGCAGCGCCTCGCAGTGGTCGATGCCTCGGACGAACGCGGTCAGGCGGTGCGCATGGCCAATCCCGAAGTTCTGCATGCCAGTGTCAAGCTGCGCGAGCACGAGGAAGCCAGCCCCTGCCTGCCGGGCGTTTCCGCCAAGCTCATGCGTCCGCGCGCCGTCACCATCCGCTTCCTCGATGAGACCGGCGCGGAGCGGGAGCAGGATTTCGTCGGACTTTGGGCCACCTCGGTGCAGCACCAGATCGACCATCTGAACGGCAAGCTCTTCGTGCATCACCTGTCGAAGACCAAGCGAGACATGCTGATCCGCAAGGCGCAGAAGCGTGGCTGACGCGGCAGGATCGGTGGCCATCCTCGGGGTCAAGGGCGGCCCCGCGATCCGCCCCGGATCCTCGATGCCCACGGCGCTTCTGGTACAGATGGGTGGGGCGAGGCTTCTGGTCGATGCGGGTCTGGGTGCGGCGCGCGGTGTCTGCGATCAGGGCGTGGCGCTGACCGCGCTCGACGGGATCGTCATCACGCATCTGCATTCCGATCATTACCTCGAACTGGGCCCGCTTCTGCACACGGCCTGGACCGCGGGTCTGAAGCGCGAAATCCCTGTCTGGGGGCCGCGCGGCTTGGCCGCCTACTGGCAGCATTTCCTCGCCTCCATGGCCTTCGATATCGAGCTCCGGATCGAAGACGAAGGGCGCCGTCTGCTCTCTGACCTGGTCCGCATCCACGAGATGCCTGACGAGATCGTGTTGGGCAGCCTCGCCGTGACGGCAACGCTGAACCACCACCCACCGCTCTCAGAAAGCTATGCGCTGTCCTTCGCGGCAGGCAGCAAACGCGTCGTGTTCTCGGGCGATACCGCGCCCTTCGAGGGATGGGAGGTATTCTGCCGGGGCGCCGATCTTCTGATCCACGAAGCGATGCTTGAAGCCGGTGTCGATGCAACGCTCGCGAGCCTGCCCCACCATGCTCCGGAGCTCAGGACGCATATCCTGCGCTCCCACACGGAGGCCGCCGAGGTCGGACGGCTAGCCGCCGCGGCGGATGTGGGACATCTCGCCCTGATGCATTTCGTGCCGGAAGGGCTGAGCGGGTTTGGGCCTGAAATCTGGGAAAGCGAAGTTCGGCGCCACTATGCGGGCCTCCTTACGCTGGCCCGCGACGGTGTGCGTCTGACGCTCTGACCGGCGCCTTTGGAAGCGCACATAACTTTCGCTACGGGCCAAATCCCACCCCGTTGAAACGGAGCGTTTAAGGCAGGGTTGGCTGGGTCCGCCTTAAAGCGTCGCGGCCAGTCGCACGCCCTGATCGATCGCGCGCTTGGCGTCAAGCTCGGCCGCCACATCCGCGCCGCCGATCACGTGGCAGCCAACGCCTTGCGCCTCTAGCGCATCGGCCAGGCTGCGTTCGCTCAGTTGCCCCGCGCAAAGAACGACCGTGTCGCAAGCGATCACTTCCGGCCGCTCGCGCGCCGCGCCGTAGGAGATGTGCAGGCCTTCGCTATCGATGGCTTCGTAATTGACGCCCGCCTTCATCTCGACCGCCTTCATCTGAAGGCCCATCCGGTGGATCCAGCCGGTGGTCTTGCCCAGCCGCTTGCCCGGCTTTTCCGCCTTGCGCTGCAGAAGCGTGACCTGGCGCACCGCCTTGTCGGGCTGCGGTCCTTCCGGGGCGAGACCGGAGCGGGCCACCGCCGTATCCGTGACGCCCCATTCGCGCATCCACTCGGGCAGGTTTTCCGTCGGGCTGTCCCCGGTCACGAGGAATTCCGAGACGTCGAAGCCAATCCCGCCCGCGCCGATCACGGCGACCCGGCGCCCGACCTCCGCGCCACCGCGCAGCACGTCGATATAGCTCAGAACGTTGGGCGCATCCTGGCCCGGGATCTGGGGATCGCGCGGCGTGACGCCGGTGGCGACGATCACGTCATCGAAGCCTTGCAGGTCCTGGGTCCGGGCTTCAGTTCCGAGGCGCAGCGTGATGCCGCGGATCTCGACCATATGCGCGAACCAGTCGACGAGGCCGCGGAATTCCTCCTTGCCGGGGATGACCTTGGCCATGTTGAGCTGTCCGCCGATCTCGCTGGCCTTGTCGAAGAGGGTCACGTCATGGCCCCGCTCTGCCGCCGTCAACGCGGCCGAGAGGCCCGCAGGCCCCGCGCCCACGACCGCGACGCGCTTCGGCGTCGGGGCCTTCTCGATCACGATTTCCGTCTCGAAGGCCGCGCGCGGGTTCACCAGACAGGACGACACCTTGCCCTGGAAAGTGTGGTCGAGACAGGCCTGGTTGCAGGCGATGCAGGGCGCGATTTCCGCCGCACGGCCAGAGGCGGCCTTGATCACGAAATCCGCATCCGCCAGCCAGGGCCGCGCCATGGACACCATGTCGGCGCAGCCCTCCGCGAGGACCTCTTCGGCCACGTCCGGCGTGTTGATCCGGTTCGAGGTGATGAGCGGGATCGAGACCTTGCCCATGAGCTTCTTGGTTACCCAGGCAAAGGCCGCGCGGGGTACGGAGGTGGCGATGGTCGGGATGCGCGCCTCGTGCCAACCGATGCCGGTATTGATAATCGTGGCGCCGGCCCGCTCGACCTCCTGGGCCAGTTGCACCACCTCGTCGTAGGTCGAGCCGTTCGGCACGAGGTCGATCATGGAGAGGCGATAGATCAGGATGAAATCCGGGCCGACCGCCTCGCGGACGCGGCGCACCACTTCGATCGGGAGACGGATGCGATTCTCGTAGGAGCCGCCCCAACGGTCGGTGCGCTTGTTGGTGTGGCTGGCGATGAACTGATTGAGAAAATATCCCTCCGAGCCCATCACTTCGACGCCATCATAGCCCGCGTCGCGCGCGCGGGAGGCGGCGGTGGCGATGTCCGCGATCTGCTTCTCGATGCCCGCCTCGTCGAGTTCCTTGGGCGCGAAGGGCGAGATCGGCGATTTGATCGGCGAAGGCGCCACGCATTCCGGGCCATAGGCATAGCGGCCTGCATGCAGGATCTGCATCGCGATCTTGCCGCCTGCATCATGGACGCGGCCCGTGACCATGCGGTGATTTGCGATGTCCTGATCGGTGAAAAGCCCGGCCGCTCCGGGAAAGACGCCGCCTTCGCGGTTGGGGGCCATGCCGCCCGTGACCATGAGCGCCGCACCGCCGCGTGCACGGCTGGCATAGAACTCCGCCACCCGGTTCCAGTCGCCCACCTCTTCGAGGTTGGTGTGCATGGAGCCCATCAGCACGCGGTTCTTCAGCGTCGTGAAGCCCAGATCGAGCGGCGCGAGAAGGTGGGGAAAATCGGTCATGAGAAGCCTCCCTGGTTGCGGGCGACTTCACATGAGCAGACGCGGCCTGTCAGCCGCAACGTGGCGTCACGCGCGAGGCGAGCCCGCAAGGGCTCGAGGAGCAGCTCCTCCGCCCGTGCGGGCGTCCTCGCCTCAGCTTTTCATGCTGTCCCAGAAGCTTTTCACCGATTTGAAGAAGCTCTTGGATTCAGGGTTGTTGTCTTCGCTCAGCGCCTCGAACTCGCGCAGAAGTTCCTTCTGCTTCGAGGTCAGGTTGACCGGCGTCTCGACCGCCAGCTCGATGAACATGTCGCCCGGGGCACCGCCGCGCAGCGACGGCATGCCCTTGCCGCGAAGCCGCATCTGACGTCCCGATTGCGACCCGCCCGGGATCTTCACCCGGCTGCGACCGCCATCGATCGTCGGCACTTCGATATCGCCGCCAAGCGCCGCAGAGGTCATGGAGACCGGCACCCGGCAATGCAGATTGACATTGTCGCGCTCGAAGATCGGATGCTCGGCCACGTCGAGAAAGATATAGAGATCGCCCGGCGGCCCGCCGCGCATCCCGGCCTCACCTTCCCCGGCGAGACGGATCCGCGTGCCGGTCTCGACGCCCTTGGGAATGTTCACCGACAGGGCACGCTCTTTCTCGACCCGGCCCGCGCCATGGCATTCCTTGCACGGGTTCTTGACGATCTGGCCAAGCCCGGAACAAGTCGGGCAGGTCCGCTCGACCGTGAAGAAGCCCTGCGTTGCACGCACCTTTCCCATGCCCGAGCAGGTCGGACAGGTGGTGGGCTCCGCCCCGCCTTCCGCGCCGGAGCCGGAACAGGCGCCACAGGCCACGGAGGTCGGCACGTTGATCGTCTTCTGCAGGCCCTCAAAGGCGTCTTCGAGCGTCACGCGCAGGTTGTAGCGCAGATCGGCGCCGCGCGCGGCGCGTTGACGCCCGCCCGGACCGGCACCGCGCCCACCCATGAAATCGCCGAACAGATCGTCGAACACGTCCGAGAAGGCGGAGGCGAAATCGCCCTGACCGCCACCGCCGAAACCGCCACCAGGACGACCACCGCCGCCCATGCCGCCTTCGAAGGCCGCGTGACCGAACCGGTCATAGGCCGCTTTCTTCTCGGCATCCTTCAGGACGTCATAGGCCTCGTTGGCTTCCTTGAACTGCGCTTCGGCATCGGGATTGTCGGAATTGCGGTCGGGATGCAGTTCCTTCGCCTTCTGGCGATAGGCTTTCTTGATCTCGTCGGCCGATGCGCCCTTGGCCACGCCGAGCACGTCGTAATAGTCGCGTTTGGACATTCATGCCCTCCTGACTTTGTCGGAACGTGAGAGGGCCGGCCCGGCATCCGGACCGGCCCCTTCATCGGGTTCCGGGTCGATCTCAGCCCTGCTTGCGGTCTTCGCCAAGGTCCTCGAAGTCGGCATCGACAACATCGTCGTCGGAGCCGCCTTCGCCCTGATCCGCCTCGGGCTGGGTGTCGCCATCATCGGCCTGGGCCTTGTAGATCGCCTCGCCCAGCTTCATCGACGCCTCGGTGACGTTCTGGATGCCGGACTTGATCTTCTCGGCATCCTCACCCTCGAGGTCGTCTTTCAGCGCGGCCACGGCCAGTTCGATCGCCTCGACGGTGGTCGGGTCGACCTTGTCACCATGATCCTCGACCGACTTCTCGGTGGCGTGGATCAGGCTTTCCGCCTGGTTCTTGGCCTCGACGAGTTCGCGGCGCTGCTTGTCGGCATCCGCGTTCTCCTCGGCATCCTTGACCATCTGCTCGATATCCGCGTCGGACAGACCGCCGGAAGCCTGGATGGTGATCTTCTGCTCCTTGTTGGTGCCCTTGTCCTTGGCGCCAACGGAGACGATGCCGTTCGCGTCGATGTCGAAGGTCACCTCGATCTGGGGCATGCCGCGCGGTGCGGGCGGGATGTCCTCGAGGTTGAACTGGCCGAGCATCTTGTTATCCGCCGCCATCTCGCGCTCACCCTGGAAGACCCGGATGGTCACCGCGTTCTGGTTGTCCTCGGCGGTGGAGAAGACCTGGCTCTTCTTCGTCGGGATCGTGGTGTTGCGGTCGATCAGGCGGGTGAAGACGCCACCCAGCGTCTCGATGCCGAGCGACAGCGGCGTCACGTCCAGAAGAACCACGTCCTTCACGTCACCCTGCAGAACACCGGCCTGGATGGCGGCACCCATGGCAACCACTTCGTCCGGGTTCACACCCTTGTGCGGCTCCTTGCCGAAGAACTTGGTCACTTCCTCGACGACCTTGGGCATCCGTGTCTGACCGCCGACGAGAACGACCTCGTCGATGTCGGAGGTGGAGAGGCCCGCATCCTTCAGCGCGGCCTGGCACGGCTTGATCGACGCCTTGATCAGATCACCGACGAGGCTTTCCAGCTTCGCGCGGGTCAGCTTCATAACCATATGCAGCGGCTGACCGTTGGACCCCATCGAGATGAACGGCTGGTTGATCTCGGTCTGGGAAGCCGAGGACAGTTCGATCTTCGCCTTTTCCGCAGCCTCCTTGAGGCGCTGAAGGGCCATCTTGTCCTTGGTCAGATCGACATTGTTCTCTTTCTTGAACTCGTCCGCCAGGTAATTGACGATCCGCATGTCGAAATCTTCACCGCCGAGGAACGTGTCGCCGTTGGTCGACTTCACCTCGAACAGGCCGTCATCGATCTCGAGAATGGTGACGTCGAAGGTACCGCCGCCGAGGTCATAGACCGCGATCGTCTTGGTTTCCTTCTTGTCGAGACCGTAAGCGAGCGCCGCCGCTGTGGGCTCGTTGATGATGCGCAGCACTTCGAGGCCCGCGATCTTGCCCGCGTCCTTGGTGGCCTGACGCTGCTGGTCGTTGAAATAGGCCGGGACGGTGATGACCGCCTGGTCGACCTCTTCACCGAGATAGCTCTCGGCGGTCTCTTTCATCTTCTGCAGAATGAAGGCCGAAATCTGGGAGGGCGAATACTTCTCGCCGCGCGCCTCGACCCAGGCGTCACCGTTGCCGCCGTCGATGATCTCGTACGGCATGTTCTTCTTGTCTTTGTTCAGATCGCTGTCGTCGAACCGACGACCGATCAGACGCTTGACGCCGAACACGGTATTTTCGGGGTTGGTCACGGCCTGGCGCTTGGCAGGCTGACCGACGAGACGCTCTTCTTCGGCGAAGGCCACGATGGACGGGGTCGTCCGCGCGCCTTCGGCATTCTCGATCACCCGGGCCTGGCTGCCATCCATGATTGCGACGCAGCTATTGGTGGTGCCGAGGTCGATACCGATCACTTTACCCATGATTTCGATCCCTTCTTGATTCAAGGCGATGTCCCGAAACGGGGACCCATTCCGGCATTCCCCATCCCGATTTCCGATGCGCGACCCGGGCGGTGGCCCCGATCACGCGGTCGTGGGGTATATAAGAAGCGGGTTTTGGGGCTGCAAGCGCCGCTGCGGGAAAGAATCCGCGGATTTTCAGGATTGGTCCTGCGGGGGGTTTTCCTCCGGGCCGCGCTGGCGCAGCATGGCGGGCATGCCTCAACCCGTTCTTTTGCGCGATGTCGCGATCTATCCCGAACTCCTCGACCGTGCCGAGCAGGAGCGGCTGGTCGAAGATTTGCGCGCCTGTCTGGCGCAGGCTTCGCTGGTCACGCCCGTCACGCCGCGCGGGCACAAGATGTCGGTCGCGATGTCGGCTGCGGGCCGCTTCGGCTGGGTGACGGACCGCAAGGGGTATCGCTACGAAGACCGTCATCCCTCGGGCACGGCCTGGCCGCCGATCCCGGAGCGGGTTCTTGCGGTCTGGGACGCGGTCTCCGGCAGCACGCGCCGCCCCGAATGCTGCCTCATCAACTGGTACGCGGAAGGCGCGAAGATGGGTCTGCATCAGGATCGCGACGAGGCGGATTTCAATGAGCCGGTCGTGTCCATCTCGCTCGGCGATGACGCGCTCTTTCGCATCGGAAACGAGACCCGCGGCGGCAAGACCGAGTCGATCTGGCTGAGGTCGGGGGATGTGGCGGTGATGGGCGGTGCGGCGCGGCTGCGCTATCACGGCATCGACCGCATCCGGCCGGGATCGTCGACGCTGCTGCCGAAGGGGGGCCGGATCAACCTGACCCTGCGGGTCGTCACCTAGTCGGGTGCGACCGAGCAGCAGCCGGAATAAAGCGTGTCGCCGATCAGGAAATCCGCCGTCAGGCCGTAAAGCCGGTCCGACATGCCGTCGCTGCATTCGGCCCGCCCCATCACGAGGATCGCGCGCTCCGCCCCGGCCTCGCCCGCGAAGGCGAAGCGGTCCGGACGCCCGGAGGCGCGTGTGCGCAGCGTGATAGGTCCGGATTGCAGCCCCTTGTCGAAGAACTGGAAGGCGAACATGTCGCCCGAAATGTCGAGCGACCAGAACGGCTCCGTCCCGAAGCAGGTCTGCGGATCAGGCAACCCTTCAGCCCATTGCCCCGCCTGTCGGCTCAGGAACGACAGCGATGCCCAGCCCGAGCGTTCCTGCGTGTTGACGCGGCCCCAGCCGCCATCGATCGCGGAGACCTCGATATCGGAGGCATCGGGCGCCAGGGTGCCGATCTGTGTGGAAGAGGCCGATGGCCCCTCGCGGACATTCAGCACGTCGTCCGCCGCAACCCCGGTCACATCGTAGAGCGCGGGCAGGTCCTGCGCGGCCACCGGCGCGGCGAAAAGAATCGCCGCCAGCAGGGCCGACGCGCCCCTCATCGGCGCGCGCCCCAGGAGACGGAGATGTTCCGCCGCGTGTAGAATTCGAGCATCAGACCAATCATCACGAAGGTCACGATACACCAAAGCGGGTATTCAAGCGAGGAATTCCGCGGCCAGTAGTTCAAGAAAGCATAGCCGCGCGCCTGGTCGATGGCGTGAAAGAGCGGGTTCCAGTCGAACATGGCCAGCATCTTCGGGGGCAGCATGTTGGCCGCGAACATCTTGCCCGAGGCGATCATGTTGGCCCGCGCATAGATCGTGGTGGCCATCCCGATGGGCACCGGCGCCCAGGGCGCGGCGGCCATGAAGACCATGCCGATGGCAGCACCCGACCCCCAGGCGACAAGCAACATCCCGTAGGCCTTCACCGGCTGATGGATGGAGGCAAGCGCCCCCGGCGCGATCCAGGCGTCATAGACAAACAGGATCAGGATCAACGTGATCGTCTGCGTGTAAAGCGTCGACATCATCGCCGACAGGATCGTCACGAAGGTGTTCATCGGCGCGTGCAGCATCATCGGGCCCAGCGCATTGCCCGCGGCGCGCACGGCGCTCATCGTCTTGATATGGGACATGTAGAGGAAGACGCCCGACATGATGAACACCATGTAATCGCCGCGAATGGGCGCAGACCGCATCCCCAGAAGCTGAAACATGAAGAAGAAGGCCAGCGTGAAGATCACGGTCTGCGCCATGTTCATCACGATCGCCATGATCGCGTTGTTATGCCCCTGACGCACGGAGCGTGCGGCATTGTGGAAGATCAGCTCCGCAATCTGGAGGGCACCCGCGGCTTTGGTGCGCGGTTTGTTTGCTTCGAACATGGGGCCTGCTCCGCTCCCGGTCGGTCCTGGCCATCACTGCTTGCGGCCAATTGTTTCGCGCACCATAAGTTCAGGGCGATTTCAAATCAATGAACGCGACGATTGTGCCGCGGGAAAGGCGAGACTTTGAATTATTCGGAATTGACGAAAATCCTTCGCAAATTGGCGCTCGAAGCGGGCGACAAGATCATGGACATCTACAATGCGGACGATTTCGACGTGAAGACGAAGTCCGACGCCTCCCCCGTGACCGAAGCCGACGAGGCCGCCGATGCCCTGATCTCTGCCGGGTTGCGCGATGCCTTCCCCGATGTCGCCCTGGTGACCGAGGAACAGGCCGACAGCCACGAGCAGGACGTCTCCACCTTCCTGATTGTCGATCCGCTGGACGGCACCAAGGAATTCATCAATCGCCGCGGCGACTTCACGGTGAATATCGCGCTCGTCGAAGACGGCCTGCCCACGCGCGGCGTGGTCTATGCGCCCGCGAAAGGCCGGATGTTCTATACCGACAGCGTCGGCACCTCGGTCGAGGAAGAGGGCCCGTTCGACCCCGACACGCCCGGCGAGACGAAGCCTCTCAAGGTGACGGACCCGGACAATGCGGCATTGATGGTCGTCGCCTCGAAATCGCACCGCGACGCGGCCACCGACGAGTATATCGGCCTTTATGACGTGAAGGACATGACCTCGGCGGGATCGTCGCTGAAGTTCTGCCTCGTCGCGACCGGGGAGGCGGATCTCTATCCGCGTCTGGGCCGCACGATGGAATGGGACACCGCCGCCGGGCATGCGGTTCTGGCGGGCGCGGGCGGGCGCGTCGTGCGTTTCGACAACCACAGCACCCTGACCTACGGCAAGCCGGGCTTCGCGAACCCGTTCTTCATCGCCTATGCCCCGGGTGTCGATCTGAAAAAGGGCTGAGCCCCGCATGACAATGCGGCCCGTCAGCATCGTCGTTGTCAGCCGGGACCGACCGGCGGCGCTGGCGCGGTGCATCACCGGGCTGGCGCAGCTCGACCACGCGCCCTTCGAGGTGGTGGTGGTCGCCTGCCACGACGGGCTCGCCGCGATAGAAGCGCATCCCAAGGCCGCCGAGATCAAGACGGTGGCCTATGACCTGCCCAACATCTCGGCGGCGCGCAATCGCGGCATCGCCGCCGCCGCGGGCGAGGTCGTGGCCTTCATCGACGATGACGCCGTACCGGAGCCGTCCTGGCTGTCGCGCCTGACAGCCCCCTTCGAGACAGACGCGGTCGCGGCCACGGGCGGTTTCGTCATCGGGCGCAACGGGTTTTCGCTGCAATGGGGGGCGGGCACCGTCGATGTGACGGGCAATCGGCACCCCCTGCATCTCGACGACGAGGCGCCCGAAATCCTCCATCCGGCGGCGGGCCGCGCGATCAAGACCGAGGGCACCAACATGGCCGTTCGGCGCGACGTGCTGGCGCGCCTTGGCGGCTTCGACCCGGCCTATCGCTTCTTTCTCGACGAGACCGATCTGAACATGCGGATCGCGGCCACCGGCGCCGGCACCGCCCTGGTGCCCCTGGCGCGGGTCCATCACGGGATCGCGCCGAGCGCGCGGCGCCATGCCGACCGCACTCCGCGCGACCTGACCGAGATCGGCGCCTCGAAGGCCGTGTTCCTGCGCCGCCATGCCCCTTCGGAGCTGCATCAGGCGGCCCTTGCGGCCTTTCACAAGGAACAGCGGACGCGCCTTCTACGGGCGATGCAACGCGGCCCGCTCGATCCGGGTGACGTGGTGCGGCTAATGCGGGGGCTGGCCCGCGGGATCAAGGCGGGGCAGGCGCGCGAGCTTTCCACGCTTGCCCCCCTGCCCCGCGCGGCTTCAGGGTTTCTGCCGTTTTCGGCCGCACCCGGCGCATCGCACCGCCTGATCCCCTGCCGCGTCTGGGCGCGGAGCGCCGCCGACAATGAGGCGCAGAGGGCCGTCAAGGCGGGAGATACGGTCACGCGGCTCTGCCTCAGCCCGACCACGCTTTACCACAGGATGCGGTTTCGCCCCGACGGGGTCTGGGTTCAGGATGGTGGCCTTTTCGGACGATCAGACCGGGACGGGCCGGTCTTCCGGTGGCGGACGTTCGCCGGTCGCGTGAACGAGGAAGCGGCGCGACTACGCCGGTTTCGCAACCTTTGACGCGGTCGGAGTAGTTTTTCAGTATTCCCATGTCATTGGCGGGTGTTAATCACCGACCCGAAAGATATGGTTCAGCGAGTGGATTAGGAGCATTTCATGTCGAACACGGTTTCAAAGGCCATCTTCCCGGTTGCGGGTCTGGGCACGCGGTTTCTGCCCGCGACAAAGTCGGTGCCGAAGGAGATCATGACCCTCGTGGACCGTCCGCTCGTGCAATACGCCATCGACGAGGCGCGCGCGGCGGGCATCAAGGAGTTCATCTTCGTGACCTCGCGCGGCAAGGGCGCGCTTGAGGATTACTTCGACATCGCCCCGCAACTCGAATCCGAGCTTGCCGCCAAGGGCAAGGACGAGCTTCTGGAGATCCTGAAATCCACCAACATGGAATCGGGTGAGGTCGCCTATACCCGTCAGCACAAGGCGCTTGGGCTCGGTCATGCGGTCTGGTGCGCCCGGCGTCTCATCGGGGATGAGCCCTTCGCGGTCATGCTGCCCGACGACGTGATCGCCGCCGAGACGCCCTGCCTTCAGCAGATGGTCGAGGCCTATGCGGAAACCGGCGGCAACATGGTCGCCGCGATGGAAGTGCCCCAGGAAAAGACCTCGGCCTACGGGATCCTCGACGCCCAGCGGGAAGGCGAGGCGCTGGTCAAGGTGCGCGGCATGGTCGAAAAGCCCAAGGCCGAGGAGGCGCCCTCGAACCTCGCGGTGATCGGCCGGTATATCCTGAGCCCCAAGATCCTCGACAACCTGAACACCATGAAGGCCGGCGCCGGGGGCGAGATCCAGCTCACCGACGCCATCGCACAGGAAATCGACGGCGAAGGCGTGCACGGGCTCTGCTTTGAGGGCGAGCGGTACGATTGCGGCTCGAAGGCGGGCTTCCTGCAGGCGACCGTGGCCTTCGGTCTGAACCGACCCGACCTGCGCGACGATCTGCGCGCCTTCCTCCATGAGACAGTCGCCGCGGACAAGGCGGCGGGCTGAGCCCATGGCGCTGCTGCCTCCCGCGCCGTGACCAATCGCGAGGTCCCGATGACCGCGGGTGCCCGCCGCGCCCGGGATGCGACCAAGCGCGTTTCGAACTCTTCCCGCGCGGCCGATGAACCCGGCCGCGCGCCCCATCGCTCCACCGGGACGCCGATGATCGAAGGTGCCCGGGCCCGGCAGCAAACCGGCCATCATGAGCGTTGAGCCCCAAGCCCGCTGCCTCGACCTGACGCGGCTGGTCAGCCGCGCGGGACGGCAGATGACTGGCGTGGACAGGGTCGAACGGGCCTACCTCGCGCACCTCATCGCGGCGCCCGCGCCGCTTTTCGGCCTGATCCGAACCGCCCTCGGCTACCTGCTGATCGACGAGGCGGGTTGCGCCGCTTTCGAGGAGCGTCTGGACAAGGGCGAGATCGGCACGCCCACCCTCTTCTCCCGGCTTGCCAGACGCGGCGATCCGGTCCGCGCGGGCGTCGAAAGCGATCTACGGCGCGATGCCATCGCCCGCGCACGACCGCGCCAATTGGGCCGGATGCTGGCCCGGCACCTGCCCCCGGGCACAAGCTATCTCAACGTGGGGCACAGCAGCCTGACGGGCGCCACGTTCCGCGGGCTCAGGGCCGTGCCGGGGCTGCGCATCGCGGTGATGATCCACGATACCATCCCGCTCGATCTGCCGCAGATGCAGCGGCCGGGCAGCGTGCCGCGCTTTCGCGCTCTCTTCGACCGGGTGATGGCCGAGGCCGATCTGATCATCGCCAATTCGCAGGCCACGGCGGACGATATCGCGCGCCACTGCCCCGATCCGCCGGAGATCCTTGTGGCGCATCTGGGCGTCGCGCCGCCGCAGCCCGGCGCGGCCCCTGACGGACCCCGGCAGGATGCGCCCTATTTCGTGGCGCTTGGCACGATCGAGCCGCGCAAGAACCATGCCTTCCTGCTCGATATCTGGGAGGATCTGGTCGCGCGCCACGGCCATGCCGCTCCGCACCTTCTGATCCTTGGCGCGCGGGGCTGGAACAATGACGAGGTTTTCGCACGGCTCGATCTGCAACCACCCCATGTGCACGAGCTTGCCGGTCTCGACGATGCCGCGGTCACGGCCCTTTTGCGGGACAGTCGCGGCCTGCTCTTCCCGAGCCTTGCCGAAGGGTTCGGCCTGCCCCCCGCCGAAGCCCTGCAATTGGGCGTACCTGTCTTGTGCAACACACTTCCGGTGCTGCGCGAAGTGTTGGGCGATCAAGCCATTTACGCCGATTTGCACGACCGCTATCCTTGGGAGGCGGCGATTATCCGTCTGGCACAGCAGACAAAGCCGCCGCGATCTGAAATGACTGACCAGTCGGCCGCATGGACCCCGCCCGACTGGCGCAGCCATTTCAAGAGGTTGTTAAACCGGGTCTGATAACCGGTGAAGGTTCGAGGCACTCTCTGTGCCGCATGGTAGGTTGTGAGCGGGAGCGGATTTGGGCGTCTGGCAATCATACAGGCTGCGATTGCAACGTCGGCGCTGGCGCATCCGCGCCTTCCGCAAGCGCCGCGATCTGCGCGCCATTGCCGATCGGACCAAGCAGATCAAGCCGTCCGATATCCTCGTGATCTCCACAGCACGGAACGAGGGCGTGCGCCTGCCATACTTCCTCAAATACTACCGCGAGATGGGCGTCGATCACTTCCTGATGGTCGACAATGACAGCACGGATGGCTCGCTCGACTATCTGTCGAAGCAACCCGATGTCTCGGTCTGGACCACGCGCGCGAGCTACAAGCGCGCGCGGTTCGGCGTCGACTGGATGAACTGGCTGCAGATGAAATACGGCCACGATCACTGGTGCCTCGTGGTCGATCCCGACGAGCTGTTTCTCTATCCGTTCTGCGACACGCGGCCGATCCGGGCGCTGACCGATTGGCTGGACGCCTCGTCGATCAAGTCCTTCGGGGCGATGCTGCTCGACATGTACCCCAAGGGGCGCATCGACGCCGAACCCTATTCCCCGGGCCGCGACCCGCTGGAGATCGCATCGTGGTTCGACGCGGGCAATTACGCCATTTCGAAGAACCCGAAATTCGGCAATCTGTGGATTCAGGGCGGGCCACGCGCGCGGGCCTTCTTCACCGATGAGCCGGAGCGGGCACCGGCCCTCAACAAGATCCCGCTGGTCAAGTGGAACCGCCGCTACGCCTATCACAGCTCGACCCATACGCTGCTGCCCCGCGGTCTGAACCTCGTCTATGACGAATGGGGGGGCGAGAAGGCATCGGGCGTGCTGCTGCACACGAAGTTTCTCGACACCTTCTCGCACAAGGCCGCGGAGGAGCTGGAGCGGCGCCAGCATTACGGCGGGTCGAAGGAATACCTGGCCTATGCCGCCGGTCTGAAGGAAAACCCGGATCTTTGGTGCAAGTGGAGCGAGAAGTACATCAACTGGCGCCAGCTTGAGATTCTGGGCCTCATGTCGAAGGGTAACTGGGCATGAGCGTCGGCATCGTCATGCTCGTGCATACGGCCCTCGGTCGGACCAAACAGGTGGCGCGGCACTGGACCAATGCGGGCTGCCCGCTGGTGATCCATGTGGACAAGAAGGTGTCCGATACCGCCTATCGCGACCTCGTCGAGGCGCTGTCGGATGAACCGCTGATCCGGTTCTCCAAGCGGCATCGCTGCGAATGGGGCGGCTGGGGGCTCGTTGCGGCCACCCAGGATGCCTGCGAGCTGATGCTGAAAACTAATCGCGACGTGCGCCATGTCTACCTTGCCTCAGGGTCCTGCCTGCCGCTGCGCCCGGTCGAGGAATTGCAGGACTACCTCGCCTCGCGGCCCAGCACCGATTTCATCGAAAGCGCGACCACCGCGGATGTGCCCTGGACCGTGGGCGGGCTGGACGAGGAACGCTTCACTATGTGGTTTCCGTTCTCCTGGCGGAACCAGCGGTATCTTTTTGACAAATTCGTCGAGTTCCAGCGCCGTGCAGGCTTCAAACGGCGCATCCCGAAGGGGATCACACCGCATATGGGCAGCCAGTGGTGGTGCCTGACGCGGCAGACCTTGTCGGCCATCCTGCAGGACCCGCGCCGCCCGAAATACGACCGCTACTTCAAGTCGGTCTGGATCCCGGATGAAAGCTACTTCCAGACCCTCGCCCGGCTCTATTCGACCAATATCGAAAGCCGGTCGCTGACGCTGTCGAAATTCGATTTCCAGGGCAAACCGCACATCTTCTACGACGATCACCTGAAGCTCCTGCGGCGCTCGGATTGCTTTGTCGCGCGCAAGATCTGGCCGCATGCGGAACGGCTCTACGACGTCTTTCTGGGCGATCATGCGCGCGAAGCCAACCGGATGGAGCCCAATCCGAGCAAGATCGACCGCATCTTCGCCAAGGCGGTCGAGCGGCGGACGCGCGGGCGGGCGGGCCTTTACATGCAGTCCCGCTGGCCGAATTACGGCTGGGAAAATGGCGTCACCGCGGGCAAGTACTCCGTCTTTCAGGGCTTCGCGGAGCTTTTCGAGGAGTTCGAGCCCTGGCTCTCGCGCGCCACGGGCGTTCAGGTGCACGGGCACCTCTTCGCGCCGGATCGGGCGCATTTCGCAGGCGGGCAGCGCATTCTGAACGGCGCATTGTCGGACGACGCGGCCTTGCGCGACTACAATCCGCGCGCCTTCCTCACGAACCTGATCTGGAACACCCGAGGGGAGCGGCAGTGCTTTCAATACGGGCCGCATGACAATCCTGAGGTCAATTGGCAATTCGCGCGCGACCCCAACGCGCAGATCTCGGTGATTTCAGGCGCCTGGGCGGTGCCCCTGTTCAAGTCCAATCGCGATTTCGCCGATCTGCGCACCGAGGCTGCCGCGCTTCAGAAGATCGAGACGAAGATGCTGGACGAGCTGCGCTCCTCCGAGGCCAAGGCGCATATCCGGATCTGGTCGATGGCCGAATTCATCGAAGCCCCGATGGAGCCCTTGCAGCTCCTGATCGACGAGATCGGCCAGAAGCCCAGCCGCCGCCTGGCCGAGGCTCCGAAGCTCGAAGACCTTTCGGGGTTCGGACAATTCCTGCAAAACCTGAAAAATCAGGGTATGCATCCGTATCTCATGGGAGATTTCCCCGTCGATCCTGCCCCGCGTCACGGCCAGCGGCCCGCGCGTAAACCCTACCTGGTCAAGAAATAAGGACCTTTATGCCCGGACGTTTCGACTATTTCGTCGTTTTTGCAGAGATGCGGACCGGCTCGAATTTCCTCGAAACCAACCTCAATGCGCTGCCTTCGGTCACCTGCCACGGCGAGGCGTTCAATCCTCATTTCGTCGGCTATCCGAATTCCGAAGATATCCTGGGCATCACCAAGGACGAGCGCGACCTCAAGCCCGAGCGGCTGATCCAGCAGATCAAGCATGGCCCGCATGGTCTGGGCGGTTTCCGCTTCTTTCACGACCACGATCCGCGCGTGCTGGACACGCTGCTCGACGATCCGCGCTGCGCCAAGATCGTGCTGACGCGCAACCCGGTGGACTCCTATGTCAGCTGGAAGATCGCGCAGGCCACGGGGCAGTGGAAACTGACCAATGTGCGCAAGCGGCGCGAGGTGCAGGCGACCTTCGACAGCACCGAGTTCACCCAGCATCTGACAGCACTTCAGGAGTTTCAGGTCACGATCCTCAACCGGATGCAGCGCAGCGGGCAGACCGCCTTCTACGTCGCCTACGAGGATCTGCAGGATGTCGATGTGATGAACGGTCTGGCGACCTGGCTGGGCGTGCCCGACCGTCTGGAAGGGCTCGACAAATCCCTCAAGGTGCAGAACCCGAAGGCGGTGGGCGAGAAGGTCGCGAATGTCGAGGAAATGAGCCGCGCGCTTGCCCGTCTCGATACGTTCAACCTGTCACGCACGCCGAATTTCGAGCCGCGGCGCGGGCCGCTGGTGCCAAGCTATGTCGCGGGCGCCAAGACCCCGCTGCTTTACATGCCGATCCGGTCCGGTCCGGAAACGGCGGTTCTGCGCTGGCTCGCAGCGCTCGACCAGGTGGACGAGGATGCGCTGACGACCGGGTTCAGCCAGAACACCTTGCGGCAATGGAAGCGCGAACGTCCGGGCCATCGCAGCTTCACGGTGCTGCGCCACCCCGTCGCGCGCGCCCATGATGCCTTTTGCGCGAAGATCGTCTCGACCGGGCCGGGCAGCTTCGGGAAAATCCGCAACCACCTCGTCAAAGCCTATGACCTGCCGCTGAATTCGCCCGGTGCGGCCTATTCGCCCGACGATCATCGCCGCGCCTTCACCGGATTCCTGCGCTTTTGCCGCGCCAACCTTGCGGGACAGACGCCGATCCGCACCGATGGGCACTGGGCCAGCCAGTCGCAGACACTGCTGGGCATGGCCGAATTCACCTTCCCCGACATGGTGATCCGTGAGGACGAGATGGCCGCCTATCTGCCGGCCCTCGCGATGCAGGTCGGTCATCCCGACCCGGGCGAGCCTGTACCCGTCCCGAACGAGGCGCCTTACGGTCTGGCGCAGATCTATGACGACGAGATCGAGACGCTGGCGCAGGAAGCCTATCCGCGCGACTACACGATGTTCGGCTTCGCGGAATGGGGCTGAGCCCTGCAGCGTCCCCCATCACGCAAAAAAACGCCCCGGCCAATGGACCGGGGCGTCTTGTTTCGCGGATCGTTTGGCCGATCAGGCGGCCTGAACCGACTGCGCCTCCGTCAGGATCGTGTAAAGCTTCGACGCGTCGGGATTGGCCCGCAGCTTGGAGCAGAAGGCCGGATCCCGCAGCGTGCGGCTGACCAGCGCCAAAGCCTTGAGATGCTCGACCCCGGCCTCCTCGGGCGCGAACAGCCCGAAGATGACATCGACCGGCTGGCGGTCGACCGAGTCGAATCCCATGGGCTTTTCCAGAAGCAGGAAGACGCCCTTCACCTCGTCGATGCCGGAGAGACGCGCATGGGGTAGGGCCACACCGTGACCGACCCCGGTACAGCCGAGGCTTTCACGCTCCATCAGCGCCTCGACCACGCGCGGCGCGTCGATGCCATAGACGCTTTCCACAACCTCGGCGAGATCGTGCATCAGGCGTTTCTTGCTGGAAACGCTCGACAGTACCTTCACCGCGTTCGGCGCAAGTAGAGAGACAAACTTCATAGGAAAATGCTTTTCTGCTCTGGCGTCAGGTCGCAAAGATCACGACTGAAGATAAGTCGCGTTACGGGTCGATCCAGCCAATGTTGCCGTCGTCCCGCCGATATACAACGTTCACGCCGTCCTTCTTTTCATTGCGGAAAACCAAGACCGGCGCGCCCGCAAGTTCCATCTGCATCACAGCCTCGCCGACGGACAAAGACGGAATCTTGGTTTCCATCTCGGCCACGATCATGGGCTGCAGGCTCTCGGGCTCCGCCGCCTCGTCGCCCTCGTTCGTACCGGCGAGGATATACGAGGACGCGCCGATGAGTTCAACAGGCGAGGTGCGTTCCTTGTGATGGTCTTTCAACCGGCGCTTGTAGCGTCGAAGCTGCTTGTCCATCTTCTCGCCGCAGCCATCGAAAGACGCATAGATCTCGGGCGCGCGGGCCTTCGCGGTTGCGGTCAGGCCGGTCGACAGATGAACCGTGGCCTCGCAGACAAATTCATGACCCGACTTGGAAAATACGATGGTCGCATCCGTCGGACGCCCGGAATACTTCTCGAGAACCGCGTTCAACTCCGTCTCGACGTGAGTCTGAAGGGCGGCACCGATGTCGATCTGTTTTCCCGTGATCTGGTAGCGCATGAATGGTGTCCTTCTTTTTATATAGGGCGATGCGGCACGGTGGCGGGATACGGAATCCAGCAGTCACACGAACCCATGGCCGAAAGATGGCGCCTGCCGTTTTGCTTGTAGTCGACCGCCCCCGAACGAAGGCATTGTCGGTTGCGGACTGCAAAATCGCGCGGCGTCATCCTCCCATTTGAGGACATGCCGCGCCCGTCTGTCAAACAAAACCGGACGGGTCGTTAAAACCGTCCGCTCAACCGATACGGAAGCTGTCGCCCAGGTAAACGCGCCGGACATTCTCGTTCCGGACCACCTCGTCGGGCGTGCCGGACATGAGCACCTGCCCGTCATGCAGGATATAGGCGCGGTCCACGATCTCGAGCGTTTCGCGCACGTTGTGATCGGTGATCAGCACCCCGATTCCGCGGGTCTTGAGATCGGCCACAAGGCCGCGGATATCGCCCACGCTGATCGGATCGACGCCCGCGAAGGGCTCGTCGAGCAGCAGATATTTCGGATCTGCGGCGAGACAGCGGGCAATTTCGACCCGGCGGCGTTCACCGCCCGACAGGGCCAGGGCGGGTGCGCGGCGCAGATGCTCGATCGAGAACTCGCCCAAGAGCTCCTCTAGCCGTTCGCGGCGGCGGGATCGGTCGCTCAGCGATATCTCGAGGATGGCTGCGATATTGTCCTCGACGGAAAGGCCACGGAAGATCGACATCTCCTGCGGCAGATAGCCGATCCCCATCCGCGCACGGCGATACATCGGCAGATAGGTGGCGTCCTGCCCGTCGATCAGGACCTGCCCGCCTTCGGGATTCACCAGCCCGGCAATGGCATAGAAACTGGTCGTCTTGCCGGAGCCGTTGGGCCCGAGAAGTGCCACGACCTCACCGCGGTTGAGCGACATCGACACATCGCGGATCACGACGCGCTTCTTGTAGCTTTTGCGCAGGTGTTTGATCGTGAGGCCGGCCGCGCCGTCCGTCACGCTGAGCGAGGGGCGGGCCATCTTATTGATCCGCTCCGGTCGCGGTTCCGTCCGCATCGTCCTGCGGCTGGAAGACCGAGCGCACGCGCCCCTCCATCTGTGCCGTGCCATCCTCGAGATTCACGACCATGCGGTCGGAAGTCAGCGCATTGCCGCCCTGCGTCAGCAGCACGTTGCCGGTCATCACGACGGTACCGCTTGTGAGGTTGTAATCGGCGCGCTCGGCCTCGGCGGCCTCTTCGCCCGAAACCAGCGTCACGCCGCCCGTGGCTTCCATCCGTTCGACCTGGCCCGCGCCTTCGATGTAGACGACGAGAACGCGCGCTGCGGCAAGGCGCATATCGCCCTGCCCCACCACGACATCGCCGGAATAGACGGCCGTGCCGGACGATTGGTCGACCGAAAGCTGGTCGGCGCTGACCTCGACCGGCAGCGAGCTGTCCTGCTGCATGGTCCCGAAGGTCACCTCCGTACCCTGCGCAAACAGGACGGAGGGCATGAAACCGGCCATCAGGGCCAGGAGAAGACGGTAAACCATGGGACACGCACTCATTGTTGTTGGCGCTCGTATACCATCCGAACGCCGTCGGTGAAAAGAAGTTGCACATCGCCATCCTCGGCATCGGGGCCGTCTGCCGCCTCGATCCGCAGTTTTCCCGCATCGAGCGTGCCCGAAGGTCCCGTGGCGGAGACCGCGCCGTCGCTTTCGATCTCGACGCGCGTCATGGAGGAGGTCAGTGCCTCGGTCCGGATGCGGTACCCGGTGGAGCTGTCGATATCGACACCGCCGGTCAGCCGCGCGGTCGCGGCGGCATTGTCCATCTCCGCGTCGGGCGCGGTGATATGCACACGGCTGCCATCCTCAAAATCGATGGTCGCATCGAAGGTTTCGGCGATCAGGCGGTCGACCATGTCCGGATCGGGCCGGGCCATCTGGGCGCGCATCGTCACTTCCGCGCCATTGTCGGTCATGCCCGAATAGGTGGCGCCGGTCGCGGTTTCCGACGTGCGGTCTTTCAGGCTTTCGACCGTCGAGACCGGCAGGTTCCGCGTGGGATCATTCGTGCGCGAAAACAGGAACAGCGTCGACAGGAGTGCAAGCGCGATCACCGGCAGGAGCACTTTCAGCCCCGCGACGATCTGCGAATAGATGCCTGCGCCCCGTGCCATGCCGGATCAGGAATGCGCGAAGATGTCGGTTTCGGGCCATCCCGCGAGATCGAGCTTGGCGCGCATCGGCAGAAACGCGAAACACGCCTCGGCCATCTCCTTGCGACCTTCGCGGTCCAGCATCTCGTCCATCTTGTCGCGCAGGCGGTGCAGGTAAAGAACGTCGGAGGCGGCATATTCCTGCTGCGCCGTGCTGAGCGTATCCGCCCCCCAATCGGAGCTTTGCTGCTGCTTGGAGATGTCGACGCCCAGCAATTCTTGCAGGAGGTTCTTCAGCCCGTGCCGATCCGTGTAGGTCCGCACGAGGCGACTGCCGATCTTGGTGCAATAGACAGGCGCGGCCAGCGCCCCCAGCGTGTTGTACATCACCGCGATGTCGAACCGGCCGAAATGGAAGAGCTTCAGAACGCCGGGATCAGTCAGCAGCTTCTCGAGATTGGGCGCCTTGGTCTGGCCCTGCGCGATCTGGACGAGATGCGCATCGCCGTCGCCCGAGGACAATTGCACGAGGCACAGACGGTCACGGTGCGGATTGAGCCCCATCGTCTCGCAATCGATGGCCACTTCCGGCCCGAGATCAAGCCCGTCGGGCAGATCGCCTTGATACAGGTGAATCGTCATGTGACCTCCAACGCGTCAGCAGCTCCATCGCGCGACATAGAGGTCCGGACTGCGCTCTGCAACGGGCTGAGGCGAGGCGGCGCCGGTAAAGGCGGCGGCGATTCGGCTCAAATATGGCGCAAATGTGGCGCGGATCGGTCGGGATTGGGCACAGCCGCCCGGCCCGCCACGCTATTTGTAACATTTCGTGATCTCGCTTCATCACGGTCGCGTGTGAAACACAGGATCTTGCGCCGCCCTTCGTCCCTCGCCCCGACCTCTTGCGCAAAACGGCGCGCATCCGGGCGCACCATGCGGCAATATTGTTGACAGGCACGCAATGCTCTGACCCGCAAGTCATGCGTTTTTAAGCGACAATCCGACGTCCGCGCGCGATTGTCGCCCGAGCAGCAACAATTTCCCGCGCAGGATGTGGAGATTGTTGGTCTCTCGTGGGCAATGGGATCGGCCTGATCACGACGCTCAATGGCCAAAACACCACCTTCGGCACAGCCAATCTGCACACGTCCAGATTGCACGCGATATCCGTCAATATTCGGCTGGGTAGAAGCGAACTCTCGATGCCGCGGCGCAGGCTTCACGAGCCGTAGCGTTACAATTGACTTAAAAATGCCTCAATAGCATATGCTGGGCGTCGAAGGGCGACCACATTTGTGCCGTGATCGTCGGTGTGCACCTGGGGGCTGGTGTTCCATAATTTGTGTAGGCGGCGGATGCCGCAGTCGGTTTGAGCGTGGTGCGACGCTCGCATGGCCGGGTGTGTGTCCGGTGCTGTGGTACTCGGGGGATAACCAGTGACCATACATATCGGTGGCAAGCTTCTAGGGTCCGGAATCGGCCCGATCAATGACGTGTCCGGCGCGCCGCTGGGCGAACAATCGGCCTACAGCCTCGTCTTCAAGCGTATTCTCGATTTCACGCTCGTCCTGTTCGCGGCTCTGCCTGCGTTGCTTCTCGTCTTTCCCATCGCTCTGATGATCAGCGCCGAAGGGGCGTCGCCCTTCTACGGGCAGAAGCGCATTGGTCGAAACGGCCGCGTCTTTCGCATGTGGAAACTGCGCTCGATGGTGCCCAATGCCGACGAGATGCTGGAGAGCCATCTGGCGAACAATCCGCAAGCGGCCACGGAGTGGCGCAATCACCAGAAGCTGCGGCACGATCCCCGGATCACGCCGCTGGGCCGCATCATCCGCAAGACCTCCATCGATGAGCTACCGCAGCTCTGGAACGTGCTGAAGGGCGACATGTCCCTCGTCGGCCCGCGCCCGATGATGGTCGAGCAGCGCGCGATCTATCCCGGTTCGGCCTATTACGCCCTGCGCCCCGGCATTACCGGCTTCTGGCAGACCTCCGAGCGGAACGAGTCGAGCTTCATCGAACGCGCGTCCTATGATGCCGATTACCTGCGCAAGCTGTCCTTCGTGACCGACATCAAGGTGATGCTGCGGACCGTGCGCGTCGTCATGGTCGGCACCGGCTGCTAAGACCCATCCAAGCGCGCCGAGGCTGCAGGCGGGATCATCTCTGCCGCGCCTCCGCTGCCGCCCGCAGATCCTCCACGAGTTCCGTCAGAAGCTTGATCGCGAATTCGTCGGTCAGACGGTCATTTTCGTCCCATTGCTTCGACGTATTGCCTACAAGCACTTCGGGTCCGGGCAGCAGATAGGGACGGAACGGCGTGAGGCAGAGCCGCGCCATGTTCTGCGTCCGCTCCCCGCCCGCGCGCCCGGCGGTGGCGGACATCAGGGCAACCGGCTTGTCCCGCCAGGGATTGCCTTCGGTCCGGCTGACCCAATCGAGCGCGTTTTTCAGAACGCCCGAAATCCCCTTGTTGTATTCCGGTGTCGAGACCACCACGGCATCCGCCTCCGCGATCTGGTCGGCCAGGGTTTGCACCTCGGGCGGGATACCGGATTGGTCTTCGAGATCGCCATCATAAACCGGAAAGACGATATCGGCGATCGTGACATCGGCGGGACCGAAGCGGCGCGCGGCCTCCGCCGCGAGCTTGCGATTGGTCGAGGCCTTCCGGAGCGAGCCGGAAATGGTGAGGAGCTTGAGGTCAGACATGGGGCACTTTCTATTCGGCAGTTTCCCCTGACCTACAACGCAAACGCGCCGCGGCAAGCCACCGCGGCGCGTTCCATGTCTTTCCGGTGTTCCGCGGATCAGGCGGTGGGCAGGATCACGATCTCGACCCGGCGGTTCTGCGCCTTGCCTTCGGGCGTGAGGTTCGACGCGACGGGCTGATCTTCGCCGCGACCGATGGACTGCACGCGGAAGCTCGGCACGCCATTGGAGATCAGGATCGACGAAACCGCCTGTGCACGGCGCTGCGACAGGTTGAGGTTGTAGCTCGCATCCCCGTCGGAATCGGTATGGCCGATGACCTGCACGTTGGTGTCGGGATATTGCTGCAGGTTGCGCGCCACGGCGATCAGGTCCCCCTGGATGCTGGGGCTGACAGCGGTCGAATCCGTTGCGAACAGGATGTCCTGCGGCAGCGTCACGATCAGACGATCGCCGGTGTTCTGGATGTCGATATTGTTGTTGCCGACCTGCTGACGCAGCGCTGCTTCCTGGCGGTCGAGCTGGTTGCCGACGACAGCGCCGCCCGCGGCACCGATGGCCGCACCGGTCAGAACCGCCTGACGCTTCTCGACAGGATCGTCGCCTGCGGTCAGGGCACCGGCAAGGGCACCCACGCCTGCGCCAACCAACGCGCCGGTCTGGGCCTGGCGGTTGGGGTTGTTCGGGTCACTCAGCGGCGCGCAGGCGGTCAATGCGACCAGGCCAGCAGCCGACAGAAGAGAAAAAGAGGTCGCTCGGATCATTATTACCTCGTCCGGTTTACGTTTTGTCTTCTCAGACATGCCGCTTCATAGCCTGCAGGACCAGTGTTATCCAAAAACATGCGCGATTTTCTCGGCAAGGCTCCGCCTATGGGGCGGGGTTCGCCTCGGCGCGCGCGGCTTCCCAGGCGAGGATCGCGCGCTTGACCGGCAACCCCCAGTGATAGCCGCCGAGGCCGCCAGATTTGCGCAGGGCCCGGTGGCACGGGATCAGCAGCGAGACCGGATTGCGCCCGACCGCAGTACCTACCGCGCGCACGGCCTTGGGATGGCCGATGGCGCCCGCGATCTCGGAATAGGTCGTCACATGGCCGGACGGAACCTGCATCAGCGCCTCCCAGACCTTGATCTGGAAGGGTGCCCCGATGAGGTGCAAAGTGACCTCGCCGTCCGACCCGAAGGCCGCATCAGCCCAGGCTTGCAGCTTTTCCGGCGCCTCCACGAAATGCGCCTTGGGCCAACGGGCGGTCATGTCCACCATCGCAGCCGTTTCGCCTGCCTCGGCAGTAAAGGCGATGCCGCAGATGCCCTTCTCCGTCCCCATGACGAGCGCGGGGCCGAAGGGGCTGTCGAACATGCCCCAGTAGATCGTCAGCCCCGCCCCGCCCTGCGCGTAATCGCCGGGGCTCATCGCCTCCCAGCGCAGGAACAGATCGTGCAGCCGCCCGGTCCCGGACAGCCCCGCCGCCTCCGCCGTCTCGAGGGTGGTGAACCGATCCCGCAGAAGCGCCTTGGCATGGCCGAGCGTGAGATATTGCTGATAGCGCTTCGGACTGACCCCGGCCCAGTCGGAGAAGAGCCGCTGGAAATGCGCCGGGCTCATGTTCATCTCGCGCGCGAGATCGTCGAGCCGCGCCTGCGGACCCAGCGCATCCACCGCTTGGATGGCGCGGCGCATCACGTCGTAATGATAGGCGCTGCGGCCCGGCGGGGGGGACAGATCGCTCATGGCGAGGCTCCTTCTGCTGTGACCTTTGTTTAGCGCCTCGCGCGGGCCCCGCGCGACCCGATTGTTGCGCATCCCGCCGCAAGCGGGCAGAAGAGCGCCATGGCCAAGCAGCTCGACTATCACACGATCCGAGAGATCTTCACCCGGTTCCGCGACGCCGAGGCCGAGCCGCTGGGCGAGCTCAACCACGTCAACGCCTACACCCTTGTCGTCGCCGTCGCGCTGTCTGCGCAGGCCACCGATGCGGGTGTGAACAAGGCCACCGCGTCGCTCTTCGAGATTGCGGATACGCCCGAGAAGATGCTGGAGCTCGGCGAGGAAAAGCTGATCGAGCATATCAAGACGATCGGGCTTTACCGCAACAAGGCCAAGAACGTCATGAAACTCAGCCGCATCCTCGTCGAGGAATATGGCGGCACGGTCCCCTGTTCGCGCGCCGCGCTCGAAAGCCTGCCGGGCGTCGGACGCAAGACCGCGAACGTGGTTCTGAACATGTGGTGGCGCTATCCGGCGCAGGCGGTCGACACGCATATCTTCCGACTCGGCAACCGCTCCGGCATCGCGCCCGGCAAGGACGTGGTCGCCGTCGAGCGCGCCATCGAAGACCACATCCCCGTCGATTTCCAACTTCACGCGCATCACTGGATGATCCTGCACGGGCGCTACGTCTGCGTGGCGCGCAAACCGAAATGCGGCATTTGCCTGATCCGCGATCTCTGCCAGTTTGAGGACAAGACCGAATGAAGAAGTACCAGGTTGTCGGCATCGGCAACGCCATCGTCGACGTTCTGACCCGTTCCGAGGATGCCTTCCTCGACAATATGGGCATCGAGAAGGGGATCATGCAGCTCGTGGAGCGGGATCGCGCGGAAATGCTCTACGGCGCGATGGAAGGCCGGGTGCAGGCGCCGGGCGGATCGGTGGCGAACACGCTGGCGGGGCTCGGCAATCTCGGGCTGCGCACCGCGTTCATCGGGCGTGTGAAGGATGACGGGCTCGGACGGTTCTACGCCGACGAGATGGAGAAGATCGGCACGGCTTTCGTGAACCCGCCCGCGCCCGACGGCGAATTGCCGACCTCCCGTTCGATGATCTTCGTCTCGCCGGATGGTGAGCGATCGATGAACACTTACCTGGGCATCTCGGCTGAACTTGGCCCCGACGACGTGGATGACAGCGTCGCGGCAGAGGCGGAGGTTGTCTTCCTCGAGGGCTACCTTTTCGACAAGGACAAGGGCAAGGACGCCTTCATCAAGACCGCACGGGCCTGCCGGGCTGCCGGTGGACGCGCGGGTATCGCAATTTCCGACCCGTTCTGCGTCGAGCGTCACCGCGCGGATTTCCTGTCGCTCATCGAGAACGAGCTCGATTTCGTCATCGGCAACGAAGCAGAGATCCGCGCGCTTTATCAGAACGATGATCTCGAAGCGGACCTGAAGGCCGTCGCCGCGATCTGCCCGCTCGTCGTCTGCACACGCTCAGGCCATGGCTGTTCGATCATGCGCGACGGCGTGCGCACAGACGTTCCGGTCGAGCATATCACCCCCGTCGATGCGACCGGCGCGGGCGATCAGTTCGCCGCGGGGTTCCTTTACGGGCTGGTGACCGGGACGGACATGGAGACGGCCGGCAAGATGGGCCATGCGAGCGCACGCGAAGTGATCGGCCATATGGGCCCGCGGCCCGAAACCTCGCTGACTGCGCTTTTCAAGGAACACGGCCTTATCTGATCGGCATGACGCGGGTTACTTGAGACAAGACGAGTGCAGGTCGCCGCGGCCCTGCCCCGCCTTTTTCATAAGCTCACAGCATCGAACCCGGCCGGGGCGCGGGTTGAGCTCAATGCGCCTCGGCCCAGTTCGCGCCCTGCCCGGCATCGACGACCAGCGGCACGTCGAGCTTCAGCACCGGATCGGGCGCGGCTTCCATCACGTCGCGGGCCGCGGCGATCAGGTCGTCGACCGCATCTTCCGCCACTTCGAAGATCAATTCGTCATGGACCTGCAGCAGCATGGTCGCGGGCAGATCTGCGATGGCATCGGGCATCCGCACCATGGCGCGGCGGATGATATCCGCGGCCGTGCCCTGAATGGGCGCGTTGATCGCCGCGCGGCGCGCAAAGCCCGCGCGGGGACCGGAGGCGGAAATCTCCGGCGTGTGGATCACCCGGCCGAACAACGTCTCGACGCGCTTATGCTCCTTGGCGAAGGCCGTGGTGTCGTTCATGTAATCCTTGATGCCCGGAAAACGCTCGAAATAGCGGTCGATGAAGCCCTGCGCCTCGGACCGCGGGATGCGCAGATTGCGCGCAAGACCGAAGCCCGAGATGCCGTAGATCACCCCGAAATTGATCGCCTTGGCCTGACGGCGCACATCGGGCGTCATCTCGTCGAGCGGCACGCCGAACATCTCGGACGCTGTCGCGGCGTGAATGTCCTGCCCGTCGCGGAAGGCCTCCTTCAGCGCGTCGATCCCGGCGATATGGGCAAGGATGCGCAGCTCGATCTGTGAGTAGTCGAGCGATACGAGCACCTTGCCCTCCTCGGCGACGAAAGCCTCGCGGATGCGGCGACCTTCCTCGGAACGCACGGGAATGTTCTGCAGGTTCGGATCGGTCGAGGCCAAGCGCCCGGTATTCGCACCCGCGATGGAGTACGAGGTGTGCACGCGTCCCGTCTCAGCGTTGATATGCTCCTGAAGCGCATCCGTATAGGTCGATTTCAGCTTCGACAACTGCCGCCAGTCGAGCACGCGCGCGGGCAGATCATGTTCGGTCGCCAAGTCTTCCAGCACATCCGCGCCGGTG
This sequence comes from Roseivivax sp. THAF197b, assembly GCF_009363255.1. Classification (NCBI taxonomy): domain Bacteria; kingdom Pseudomonadati; phylum Pseudomonadota; class Alphaproteobacteria; order Rhodobacterales; family Roseobacteraceae; genus Roseivivax; species Roseivivax sp. THAF197b. The sequence continues at coordinate 3,521,325 of NZ_CP045318.1, forward strand.
GCATAGGCCCCGGTCTTGCCCTTCTTGCCGCCCTCAAGCCCCATCTTGTCGAACAGGATCTCACCGAGCTGCTTCGGGCTGCCGACGTTGAATTTCTCGCCCGCGAGCTCGTGGATTTCCTCCTCGAGCGCGGCCATCTTCTGGGCGAACGCGCCCGACATGCGCGACAGAGTGTTGCGATCTACCTTGATGCCCGCGCGCTCCATCTCGGCCAGCACCGGCACAAGCGGGCGTTCGAGGCGTTCATAAACACGCGTCACATGATGGCGGTGCAGCTGCGGCTTCAGAAGTTTCCAGAGCCGCAGCGTGATATCCGCATCCTCGGATGCGTAATGAACGGCCTTGTCGATCTCGACCCGGTCGAAGGTGATCTGGCTCTTGCCCGAGCCGATCAGCTCCTTGATTGGCATGGGTTTGTGGCCGAGATAGCGTTCGGACAGCATGTCCATGCCATGCCCGTGCAGGCCGCCATGCAGCGCGTAGGACAGAAGCATCGTGTCGTCGATGGGCGCGATATCGATGCCGTTCCGCGCGAGGATCTTGGCATCATATTTCATGTTCTGGCCGATCTTCATCACCGCCGGGTCTTCCAGAAGCGGCTTGAGCATGGCCAGCGCTTCATCGCGATCCATCTGGCCCTCGGTCAGATTGTCGGAATTGAACAGATCGCCATCGGCGGCCCCGCGATGGGCAAGCGGCAGATATGCGGCCTCACCGACATCCACGCAGAGCGACACACCGACCAGATCGGCGGTCATCTCATTGAGGCCCGTCGTCTCGGTATCGATGGCCAGATAGCCGCGCTCCTGCGCGCGGTCGATCCAGGTCTGTAGCGTCTCCGCATCGCGGATCGCGGTATATTTGGCCTCCGCGAAATCGGGCTGCTCCTCGGCCTCCGCCTCGCCTTCGGCGGCTTGCGGCGCGGTCTCGGGAATGACGGGAGCCTCCGCACCCAGCGTTTCGGCCACGCGCTTTGACAGCGACCGGAACTCCATCTCGGCCAGAAAGCCCAGGAGCGCATCCGCATCGGGATCGCGCGCTTCGAGATCTTCGAGCGTGAAGGGCAGCTCCATGTCGCAATCAAGCTGCACGAGCTTTTTCGACAGCTCGATCTGGTCGCGCTTTTCGATCAGTGTCTCGCGGCGCTTGGGCTGCTTGATCTCCTCGGCCCGGTCGAGCAATTCCTCAAGCGAGCCGAACTCGTTGATCAGAAGCGCCGCCGTCTTGATGCCGATCCCCGGCGCGCCCGGTACGTTATCAACCGAGTCGCCCGCCAGCGCCTGCACATCCACAACGCGCTCGGGCCCCACGCCGAATTTCTCCACCACGCCGTCGCTGTCGATCACGCGGTTCTTCATGGCGTCGAACATCTCGACCCCGCCGCCCACGAGCTGCATCAGGTCCTTGTCCGACGACACGATGGTCACGCGCCCGCCTGCCGCGCGCGCCTGCACGGCAAGCGTGCCGATGATGTCATCGGCCTCGAAACCCTCGATCTCCTTGCAGGCGATGTTGAAGGCCTCGGTCGCGCGGCGGGTCAGCGGGATCTGCGGGCGCAGATCCTCGGGCATCTCGTCCCGGTTGGCCTTGTACTGATCGTAAAGATCGTTGCGGAAGGTGTGGCTGCCCTTGTCGAAGATCACCGCGATATGGGTGGGCGCGTCGCGGCCGTGATCCTTGGCGATGTAGCGGCGCAGCATGTCGCAGAAGCCCTGCACCGCGCCTACCGGTAGGCCGTCCGACTTGCGCGTCAGGGGTGGCAGCGCGTGGAAGGCACGGAAGATGAAGGCCGATCCGTCGATCAGGTGCAGGTGAGAGCCCTTGCCGAAACTCATGTCGCGCATCTCCTTGGCTGGCGCGCGCCCGAAGGGGCCGCGGGGCCTGAGGCGCGTCTTGGCCCGTAACTAGGGCTCAGGTCTTGTCGGTCTCGGCAAAATCGCGATGGATGAAGCGGGCGTCGCAATAGCCGCATTCGACCCAGCCGCGATCCTCGGGGATCTGGTACCAGACCCGCGGATGGCCGAGTGCGCCTTCGCCGCCATCACAGGCAACGCGGTAGCTGTCCACGATCTTGGTTTCTGGGACGTCTTGGGGCATCGCGCGATTTCCCATCCGGTTGTCTTTGCACTAGGTGCCTTATGTCGGATGTGGTGATGAGGAGCAAGACACGCATGGCCAAGGACGCGATCCGGATCGAAGGCTTAACCAAGACCTATGGCGGACAGGGCCGGGCGCCTGCAAAAGAGGCGCTGAAGGGCATCGATCTCGATGTGCCACAAGGCTCCGTCTTCGGGCTTCTGGGCCCGAACGGCGCGGGCAAGTCGACGCTGATCAACATCCTTGCGGGGCTTGTGGTGAAGACCTCGGGCCGGGTCAGCATCTGGGGATTCGATCAGGACAAGAACCCGCGCCAATCCCGCGCCTCCATCGGGGTGATGCCGCAGGAGCTGAACCTCGACCCGTTCTTCACTCCGCGCGGCGCGCTCGAAGTGCAGGCGGGGCTATACGGCGTGCCCAAGGGGCAGCGCCGGTCGGACGAAATCCTCGAGATGATCGGCCTGTCGGACAAGGCCGAAGCCTATGCGCGGACGCTCTCGGGCGGCATGCGGCGGCGGCTTCTTCTGGGCAAGGCGCTGGTGCATCGCCCGCATATCCTGGTGCTCGACGAGCCCACCGCGGGCGTCGATATCGAACTGCGCCAGATGCTCTGGGACAATGTGCGGCGGCTCAATCGCGAAGAGGGTATGACGATCATCCTGACCACCCATTACCTCGAAGAGGCCGAGGAGATGTGCGACGAGATCGCGATCATCAACCAGGGTGAGCTGGTGGCGCGCGACACGACGCGAAACCTTCTGGGCGAGCTTGACGCGCGCACCATGGTGATCGAGCCCGAAGAGACGCCGGAGCGCATTCCGGAAATGGCCGGAATCGAGGTGGAGACGCGCGAAGATGGCGTGCTGGCCCTGACCTATCACGCGCGAGAGACACGGGCCGAGGACGTGCTCGACGCGGTGCGGCAGGCGGGCATCCGCATCTCGGATGTGCGCACCGAACAGCCCGACCTGGAAGATGTGTTCCTCGCGCTGACGAAGGGCGCGCATGGGTGAGAATGCGGAAGACTGCGCAGTCTCATACGTGCCGTCCCTTTCCATGGCTTGAGCGATGAACAAAGGAGCGCGGAATCAAGGCTGCTTGCAGCCGCCGCGCTTCAGCGCCTGCCCGCTCCCGTGGGCTGGCGCTTTGGAGCCGTCGGCGCTTCGTACCTTCTGAGCGGCGACTTGCATCAAATAAATCGCCTGGGTTCGACCGTCGCAGCGCCAACCCGCGGGCAGGCGCTTCAACGTCGCTCTGCAATCCATTTGCACCATCGCTCTGTTTTCAAGCTGAGCGATGGCCCCGGGCGCTACCCCTTAGCCAGCATCCGCCCCAGGGGCCGCCCGGCCAGGATATGCACGTGCAGATGCGGCACTTCCTGCACCCCGTCGCGGCCCGCATTGGAGATCAGCCGGAAGCCATCCTCCGATACGCCTTCGAGTTCACAGACCTTGCCCACGGCCCGGATGTAATCGACGATTTCCATCTCGGAGGCGTCCTGCGCGAAATGATCGAAGGACACGTATTTGCCCTTGGGGATCACCAGCACATGGCAGGGGGCCTGCGGCTGGATGTCCCGGAAGGCCAGCGAATGCGCGGTCTCGAGCACCGTGTCGTTGGGGATCTCGCCGCGCAGGATCTTGGCGAAGATGTTGTCGTCGTCATAGGTGAATGCCATGGGGCCTCCTCAATCGGCAAAGAGATGGTCGGTCCGCGCGATCTCCTGCGCCTTTTCCTCGCCGACGGTGAGAAACTGCGCGATGGCCTGCGCGTTCAGGTCGGGACTGTCGATTTCGCGGATCCGCAGGTGATTGTCGAACTCCGCGTCCCGGATCCGGTCGCTTTCGTGCAGCATGTCGTTGCGGATCGTGGGCAGCAACCGCGCGAGCGTATCGGACGGGGTCTGGTCGCCCGCAAGCCCGACGCGCATCGCATGCCCAGTCAGGTAATCGTCCGAGAACTGGCATTCGATCTCGAGGATGCGGGTCACGGCCCGGTCGCGGCAGAAATCCTCCAGCAGGTCGAGATTTACCGGATCGAGACAGACCAGAAGCCGCTCAGTGTCGAAGTAGTCATAGAGCATCCGCATCAGCGCCCGCCGGTGCCTGTGCCGCTTGGACATCGTGGCCTGAATGCCGCCGAGATCCGGCAGGGCCGTCGCCTCCTCGTTGAAGAGGTATTCGATGCAGGGCACGTTCGTCTGCTGGCGGATGCGTTCGAGCAGGCGCTTGGCCACGTGCCATTTCTTGCACACGACAATCAGCAATTCGCGTTCGCGGCCCAGCGAGCTTTCCGTCTCCCAGAACCGCGGCGCGAAACGGCGCCCGATGCGCCCCTTGCCGGTCAGGAACTTGAAAAGCTCCCGCCCCTCGTTCGAGATCTGGAACTTCACCTTCTCCGCCGAATAGAGCACGCCCAGCCGGCGCTTCAGATCATGCGCCTCGGGGCTGATCTTGCGGGCAAAGAGGTAATCCTGGCTCAGCAGCACGTCGTAATGGTCGTTATAGAAGACCGTCGGCATGCCGTAATCGGTGAACAGCAGGAAGGTCAGCGTCCGGCTGTCGATCTCCCGCTCGGGCACGAGGTGGCGCACGACGGTCTGAAAGAACGTCTCGTCCGGAATCCATGTGGTGCGGAAGAAGCGCACCACATCGGGGCGTTTGCGGACGAAATCCAGAACTGCCTCCACGGTGCGGCGGCGCAGACACCACCATTGGCTGCCGATCATCATGTCGATATCAGACGGCACGCTGCGCGTGAGCTTGAGCCGTTTCTGCGCCTCGAACATGGCGTAGAAGAGTTTCTTGTTGGTGCGTTCGTTGACGAAGTGGCGGTAGATCAGCCGCTCTTCCTTCCAGCCGGTCTTGATCCAGTCGGATTTGAAGTAATCGAAGCTTTCGATGTAATCGACCTCGCGCCGGTCGAGGAAGTCATGCGCGTATTCCGCCGACTTGATCGCCATGCAATCGCCCGAGAGCATGTAGAAATGCGTGGCGCGCGGAAAGGCATCGACCGCCGCCTTCAGCGCCTCGAGCGTGGCGGCCACGAGGCTCCATTCCCCCCAGCCGCACTTGATGCGCCGCTTGGCGAAGGTGACATTGGGATTGTCCGCAAGCGCCGTGCGAATCTTCGCATAGGCCGAGGCCGGGGCGGATTTGTCGAAATGGATCGACATGTAATCGCCGACCGCGGTCAGCGACCGCGCCTGACGGATGATCGCTTCCGGATCCTTGTGACACAGGAGAATGAAGGCGATTTTTGCCATTCTTGAAACGAACTGCCCCAGTCTTCGCCCGATTGTTTAGCTTGATACCCTAAACGGGCGTTGAATGAACAAGGTTTCTTTGCTTTTTTGTGACAAACGCCGTGCCAGAAGCAAGCACGGATCAAAGAGGCAGCTGTCAATATGGGGTTTCCCGGAACCTGGATGACCGAAAGCGAAAGCGTCGTCTATCGCGTGGTCCCGAAATGTGCCTGCTCGACCATCGGGCAGATCATGTATTACTCCGACCACGGCGAATTCTTCGACGGCGACATTCATGACGCCACCGAGGGCCTGCACAAATGGGCCCGCGAAGACAGCCAGGCGGCGATCAAGGCGAACGTGAAGACCCGTTCTTCCTACGCATTCACCTGCGTGCGCAATCCGTATGGGCGTATCCTGTCGTCGTTCTTCGACAAGATCTGCGGCATCCAGCGCAATGGCAAACGCTATCGCGGGAACCTCGTCCCGCTTCTGATCCAGAAATACGGGATCGAGGTCGGTGGCGACGACGGGACGGAGGAATTCGACCAGGTCAAAAGCTTCCGCCGTTTCCTGCTCTTTGCGCGCGACACCATTCGCTGGCGGCGCCCGATGGATCCGGACATCCACTGGTCGGCCATGTCGGGCCATATCTCGACCTTCATCGTGAATGGCGGGCGCTACAACAAGATCTTCTGGACGGAGCATTTCAACGACGGCATGCAACAGGTCCTAGACGCGATCGAGACGCCGAAAGAGGTCGTGCTGAAGGACGTGCCGCGCTTCAACGAAAGCGAAGGCCACGGCCCCAAGCGCCTCCATCCCATCGAGGATTACTTCGACGATCTGTCGATGCATCTCGTCTACGAGATCTACAAACGCGATTTCGAGCTGTTCAAATACGATTTCGAGAACCCGGGCAACAAGATGCCCGTGGGCGAGATCGACCTCGACGAGGTGCATGCCAAGCTGGGCGACTGACCCTTCGGAAATGTGCTAGAGTGCGGAATGGAGACCCGCCATGCTGGCATTTGATGCGAAAACCGCCGCCCTTCTCAACCGCTGCTACCTTGGCGCGGACTTTGCGCACAGGCGCCGGGTGAACTTCGACGCGATCCTACCCGCGCCCGGCGACTGCATCGCGGATATCGGCTGTGGCAACGGCATGCTGACCGTCGATCTGTCGCGTGCGGTCGGCCCGGACGGACACATCTTCGGGATCGAGCCGAGCCCGGACATGCGCAGCACGGCGCAATCGGCCCTGCATGGCATGGACAACGTGTCGGTCCTCGACGGGACGGCTGAGGCCTTGCCCCTTGATGATGCGAGTTGTGACAAGGCCGTGTCGGTCCAGGTTCTCGAGTACGTGCCCGACCTGGATGCCGCGCTGCGCGAAGTCGAAAGGGTTCTGAAGCCCGGCGGTGTGGTTGCGGTGGGTGACATGCATTTCGGCACCTTCACTTGGGCCAGCGACGATCCTGCGCGGATGAACCGGATGCTGCGCGCATGGGACAGTCACGTCGCGCATGTCGACCTTCCTGCAAGCTTGCCCGCCTGCATGGCGCGGGCGGGGCTGACAGTCGAAACCGTCCGTGCCGTACCGATGACCGACCATCTTTTGCGCCCGGACGGGATGGCTGCGATGCTCCTGATCCTGATGCGCAATCACGCGATCCGCATCTCTGCCATGACGGAGGAAGAGGCGGATGCCTGGCAGGCCGAACAGCAGACCCGCGCCGCGCAGGACACCTTCTTCTTCTCGCTGACCCATTTCGTGATCGTCGGGCGGAAACCCTAGCGTCCGACCCGCGCGCGAAGCGCTCGAAGCCAGTCATATCCAGCGCCCGCGTCGAAATATTCCGCGCTGATCCACCCGTCATAGCCGCTCTCGGCGACCGCGTCGTAGAAGGCCACTTCTTCGGGGGCGTCCGGGTCCGGCGCGCCACGGGCGTCAAATCCGCCGATCTGCACATGCCGGACGAGATCCGCATGCCGCGTCCAGGTCGCGGCCACATCCCCGTGTATGCGCTTTGCGTGCCAGGCATCGAATTGCAGCCCGAGATTGGACAGCCCGACGCAGCCGATGATCTCGGCCGCCTGATCGAAATCGTTCAGGAAATAGCCCGGCACGTCGAAGGGATTCAGCGGCTCGATCAGGATGGTAAGGTCCGGTGCCGCGAGACAGGCTGCGCGCAGATTGGCCTTGAAGCGGGCCAGCGCATCGGCCCCGCGCGCCTTGCCCGCCATGGCATGGATACGGCCCGTCCCGGTGGCCCGCGCAAAATCGATGGCCGCGTGCATGTCGGCGGCAAAGCGCGCCACCTCGCCTGGCACGGCCGCGCGGCCCCGCGCGCCATCGTCCCAATCGGCAACCGGCGTGTTGATCAGAACGAGCGGCATGCCGTTCAGCGCGTCGTTCATCTCCTGCGCGGAAATTACGTAAGGGAAAAGGCACTCCACCCCGTCGAACCCCGCCGCGCGTGCCGCATCGGGCCGCGCCACGAGGGGTACATCAAATGTCAGGAGCGATATGTTGGCCGCGATCTTCATGCCCGAAGCCTAGCATGCAGGCCTGCGAACGGGAGAAAATCTTACCCAAGCTCCGCCGCCGGAATGATCGGAAAGAACGTGCCGCTGGAGCGGATGCCGAACCAGCGCGCGCCCTCATGCACTTCCTCGGTGCCGATCTCCACGAGCCGGTAGAAACTCTTGCGGTCGATCAGCGCTTCGAGATTGCGCCGTACCAGGATGTAGGGCGATGGCTCCCCGGTCTCGGCGTCGCGCTCGACGCGGATCGGATGCTCGGGCCCGGCCACGGCGGTGTCGCCGACGTGAGTCGTGAACGTCAGAACCTGATCGTCCCCGACCTCCGCCACGTCGAAATCCACGGCGACGAACGGCGCGTCTTCGACGGTGATTCCCACTTTCTCCACCGGAGTGACCAGAAAATAAGCATCTCCTTCCTTCTTGAGGATCGAGGAGAACAGCGTCACCAGCCCTTTGCGACCGATGGGAGAGCCCAGGTAATACCACGTCCCGTCCCGCGCGATACGCATGTCCAGATCGCCGCAAAAGGGCGGATCCCATTGATCCACAGGCGGCAGGCCGCGCCCCTTCCGGGCCGCTTTGGCCGAAGCCGCAATACCGTCTGCCGAGGGGGCCACGCGATTTTGTGACGTCATTGGTTTTGCCATTTCCGTGTCGAGGGATACTCTCCTACCAACAGATAGCCGCAAATAGGATGATTGCCATGGCCGAAGCAGAAGACCTCGTCGCCGAAATCGAGGCGCTGGAAGGCAAGCTCGCCGAGGCGAAAACCGCGATCACGCGGCGCTTCATCGGCCAGGAGCAGGTCGTGGACCTGACCTTGTCCGCATTGTTGTGCGGCGGTCACGCCCTGCTGATCGGTCTGCCCGGCCTCGGCAAGACGCGCCTGGTCGAGACGCTCTCGACGGTGATGGGCCTTGATGGCAACCGCGTGCAGTTCACCCCGGACCTGATGCCCGCCGATATTCTGGGCTCCGAGGTGCTGGAGACGGGCGCGGATGGCACGCGCGCCTTCAAGTTCATTCCCGGCCCCATTTTCTGTCAGCTTCTGATGGCGGACGAGATCAACCGCGCGAGCCCGCGGACGCAATCGGCGCTGCTTCAGGCGATGCAGGAAAAGGTCGTCACCGTCGCGGGCGAGACGCGGCCCCTCGAGGCGCCCTTCCACGTGCTCGCCACGCAGAACCCCATCGAGCAGGAGGGCACCTATCCGCTTCCCGAAGCGCAGCTTGACCGTTTCCTCGTGCAGATCGACGTGGCCTATCCCGACCGCGACACCGAGAAGGACATTCTTCTCGCCACCACCGGCGCGGAGGAATCCGACGCCTACGAGGTCTTCGACGGCGCCTCGCTGATCGCGGCACAGCAGCTTCTGCGCCGCATGCCCGTGGGGGATACCGTGGTCGAGACGATCCTCGATCTCGTTCGCGCCTTCCGGCCCGGCGATCCCTCGGCCCCGGAACGCGTGCGGGACGTCGTGGCCTGGGGCCCCGGCCCGCGTGCCGCGCAGGCGTTGATGCTGACCGTGCGGGCGCGCGCGCTCCTGCAGGGGCGCCTCGCCCCATCGGTCGAGGATGTCATCGCGATGGCGCGCCCCGTTCTGGTGCACCGGATGGCGCTCAGCTTCTCGGCCCGCGCCCGCGGCGAGGATCTGGGCACGCTGATCGACGAGGTTGCAGGCGCCGCATTGCGGAGCGAGGCCGCCGCTTGAGTTCCGATCTCGCCCTTCTGGCCCGCGCCCGCGCCGAAGAGGAGGCCAGCCGCCTTCCGCCGCTTCTGGCCCGGGCGGAGCAATTGGCCGGAACGGTGCTTCTGGGCGAGCATGGCCGCAAGCGGGCGGGTCTCGGCGATGATTTCTGGCAATACCGGCCGATGATGCCGGGCGATACCTACCGCTCCATCGACTGGCGCCGCTCGGGCCGGGGGGATGCGCAATTCGTGCGCGACCGCGAATGGCAGATCGCGCAAAGCGTGATGCTCTGGGTCGATCGCGCGGCCTCGATGCGCTTTGCCTCCACCCCCGATCTGCCGCAGAAGGCCGAACGCGCGCGGCTTCTGGGCCTTGCCGTCGCCATCCTGCTAAATCGCGGGGGCGAACGGGTGGGGCTGACGGGGTTCACCCTGCCACCCCGGCGGGGCAGCGAACAGATGATGCGGCTCGCGGAATATTTCGCCGGAAGCGAAGACGACGATTACGCCGCCCCAGAGGCGCGCGGCATGATCCCCCATGCCCGTGCGGTCTTCATCTCAGATTTTCTGGGTGATTTCGACGCGGTTTCGGCCGCGCTGACCAAGGCTGCGGACCGCGGTGTGCGCGGCGTTCTCCTGCAGGTGCTCGACCCGTCGGAGGAGAATTTCCCCTTCCGCGGGCGCACCATCTTCGAATCGGTCGGCAAGCAGGTCGCGCATGAGACGCTGAAAGCCAACGATCTGCGCGAGCGCTACCTTGAGCGGCTGGCCGAGCGAAAGGACCAATTGTCCTCGATCGCCCGCGCGACCGGCTGGCTCTACACCACGCATCATACATCGGAGCCCGCGCAATCCGCGCTTCTGTGGCTCTGGCGCGCGCTTGACGGGAGCCACGGATGACCCTTTTCGGAACCATCGGCTTCGGGGCGCCCTGGCTCCTTCTGGCGCTTCTGGCGCTGCCGATCCTGTGGCTCATCCTGCGCGCGGTGCCGCCCGCGCCGATCCGCCGGATGTTTCCGGGTGTCATCCTGCTGCTGGGTCTCAAGGATGACGAGCAGGTCAGCGACCGGACGCCCTGGTGGCTGTTGCTTATGCGCATGCTGGCCGTGGCCGCGATCATCATTGGCCTCGCGGGCCCCGTGCTCAACCCCGAGGAAGATCGCGCGGGCGCGGGCGACGCGCCGCTTCTGGTGGTGATGGATGGAAGCTGGGCGTCGGCGGCCAGTTGGCGCGCCAAGATGCAGTCGCTGGACGCGGCTCTGGCTCAGGCAGGGCGGGATGACCGGCCCGTCGCCACGCTGATGCTGACCCGGCCCGAACCGGCCACGTTCCAGGCCGCAGGCACCGTTCAGAACCGCGCGGCGGGCATGATCCCGAACCCCTGGGCCCCCGATACGGTCCGGACGGAGGCCGCACTCGACGCCCTGCCCGAGGGGAATTTCGAGACGCTCTGGTTCTCCGACGGGCTTGAGCGCGACAGCCGCGCGACGCTGCTTGAGGCCTTCGAGGAACGTGGCCCGGTCACGATCTACGAAAGCCCCGCACCGCTTTACGGGCTGGAGCCCGCGCGTTTCGAGGATGGCGCGGTGCAACTGACCGCGCATCGCCTCCGCCCCGGGGCCGCGCGCGACATTCGCATTCTGGCGCAGGGCCGCGATCCCGCGGGCAATCCTGCCCTCCTCGCCGAGGCGACGCTGACATTCGAACAGGACGCCACGACGGCGGAAGGGGCGGTCTCCCTGCCTGCGGAGCTGCGCGCGCGGATCGACCGGTTCGAGGTTGCCGGTTCGTCCTCGGCGGGTGCCGTCACCCTGCCCGATGACAGCCTGCGCCGCCGCGAAGTGGCGCTCATCGCGGGCTCCGAGAACCGCGAGGGGCTCGAGCTGCTTTCACCGCTGCATTACCTGACCCGCGCGCTTGCCCCGACCGCCGATCTGATCGATGGCGCCCTTCTCGACATCCTGCCCGCCAATCCCGATGTGATCGTGCTCGCGGATGTGGCGACCGTCAGCCCCGCCGAAGAAGACGCGCTGCTCGGATGGATCGAAGCGGGCGGCATGCTTCTGCGCTTCGCCGGACAGAGGCTCGCCGCGAGCGAGGTCAGCCGCGCCGAGGAAGACCCCCTGATGCCCGTGCGCCTGCGCGCGGGCGGTCGGACCGTGGGCGGCGCGATGAGCTGGGGCGAGCCCAAAACGCTGGCCCCCTTCGACGATGAAAGCCCGTTCTTCGGCCTCGCCATCCCCGAGGACGTCACCGTGAGCGCGCAGGTCATGGCGCAGCCCGACCCGACGCTCGCCTCCCGCGTCATCGCCCAACTGAGCGACGGCACGCCCCTCGTGACCCGCAAGCGCGAAGGTCAGGGGCAGATCGTGCTGTTCCACGTCACGGCCAATGCCGAATGGTCGAGCCTGCCGCTCTCAGGCCTCTTCGTGCAGATGCTCGAGCGGCTGGCGGTGTCCTCGATGGCGGCGCAGCCCGAAGCGGCGGACCTCGAAGGCACGACCTGGACGCCGCTGCGCGTGCTCGACGCGTTCGGGGCGCTGGCCACTGCCGAGAACCTGCCCGGTATCGCAGGCGAGGATCTGATCAATGCCGAACTTGGACCTGAACTGCGTCCGGGTCTCTACCAGGCCGAAGATCGCAGCATCGCGCGAAACGTGATCGGCGCGGACGCGACCCTGACCCCCACGGTCTGGCCCGATCGTATTCCCGTCGAAGGGCTGGAGCGGGCCGAGGAAACGCCGCTTTCGGGCTTCCTTCTGGCGCTTGCCGCGCTCTTGCTGGTCGCGGATGTGATCGCGGCGCTGGCGTTGTCGGGACGGCTTTTCGGTCTGCGCACCGGGACGGCGGTTCTGCTGGCAGCGCTCATGACCGTGCCGCTGCATGAAGTGCGCGCGCAAACGGGCAATGCACCGGCCGGGAATGCTCAGGCCGGGACTGCACAGGCGGATGGGGCGGAGACCAATTTCGCCACCGCCGCCACGGCGGAAGTGACGCTCGCCCATATCCTGACCGGCGACGATGAGATCGACCGCGTGGCGCAAGCGGGACTGCGCGGTCTGTCCGATACGCTGTTCTTCCGCACTTCCGTGGAGCCGGGCGCGCCCGTGGGCGTCAACCTCGAAGCCGATGAGCTGGCCTTCTTTCCGTTCATCTACTGGCCCGTCACGCCCGATCAGGCGCAGCCCTCGCCTGCCGCTTATGCGAAACTGAACGAATATCTGCGCGCGGGCGGGATGATCCTGTTCGATACGCGCGACGCCGATATTGCGCGCTTCGGTGCGGGTTCGCCCAATGGCCGCAAGCTGCAGGAGCTGGCCGCGCCGCTCGATATTCCGCCGCTTGAGCCGGTGCCAGAGGATCATGTTCTGACGCGGACCTTCTACCTCTTGCAGGATTTCCCGGGCCGCTATGCCAGCCGCGACGTCTGGGTCGAGGCCGCACCCCCAGACGCAGAACAGATCGAGGGGATGCCCTTCCGCAACCTCAACGACAACGTCACGCCCGTGGTGATCGGCGGTAATGACTGGGCCTCGGCCTGGGCCGTGGATCAATCCGGCCAACCCTTGCGACCCGTCGGCTCCGGCTTCACCGGAGAGCGGCAGCGCGAGGTCGCCTACCGCTTCGGCGTCAACCTCGTGATGCATGTGCTGACCGGCAACTACAAATCCGATCAGGTGCATGTGCCCGCCCTTCTCGACAGGCTTGGACAATGACCGGCACCATCATTTTCGACCCGCTTCTGCCGTGGATCGCCATTGGCATCCTCGCCGCGATTTCCGCAGGTGGCATCCTGATCGCGGTGCTGCGCGGCCTGCGTGGCTGGGGCTTGCGTGGGTTGGCCGCGCTGGTGCTGATCGCGGCCCTGACGCAGCCCTCCCTGCAGGACGAGGATCGCGCGCCCCTGTCCGACATCGTGCTGCTGCTGGAAGATCAAAGCGCGTCGCAACAGCTGGCAGAGCGGTCGGATGCCACGGCGAACGCGGTGAATGCGCTCGCTGCTGATCTAGCCGCGCGGCCCAATACCGAGATCCGGCGCATCCGCGTGGGCGATGGCGGCGACAACCAGGGCACCCAGCTGATGACTGCACTGAGCGAGGCGCTGGCCGAGGAGCCTTCGGGCCGGGTCGCGGGCATCATCGCCGCCTCGGACGGGCGCCTGCACGACATGGACCGCACCCCGGACCTGCCCGCGCCGCTGCACCTTCTGATGACCGGCCGCGAAGAGGATTGGGACCGTCGCCTCATCATCCGCAACGCGCCTGCCTTCGCGATCCTCGATGAAAGCTTCACGTTGACGCTTCGGATCGAGGATTCGGGCGCCGCACCACAGGCGACGAACGTGCCGCTCGATATTTCCGTGGACGGCGAGTCGCCGCAGACCTTCACCGTGCCCGTGGGCGAGGATATCGACCTGCCGGTGACCCTGCCTCATGGCGGGCTGAACGTGATCCAGTTCACCACGCCCGAGGCCGAGGGCGAGCTGACGGATCGCAACAATTCTGCGCTCGTGCAGGTCAATGGCGTCCGCGACCGGCTGCGCGTGCTCTTGGTCTCGGGCGAGCCGCATGCGGGCGGGCGCACCTGGCGCAACCTGTTGAAATCGGACAGCTCCGTCGATCTGGTGCATTTCACCATCCTGCGCCCGCCCGAAAAGCAAGACGGCGTGCCGGTGAACGAGCTGTCGCTCATCGCCTTTCCGACGCGCGAGCTGTTCCTCGAAAAGATCGACGATTTCGACCTGATCATTTTCGACCGCTACAAGCGCCGCGGCATCCTGCCCGCGATCTACCTCGACAACGTGCGCAACTATGTCGAGGAGGGGGGCGCGGTGCTGATCTCGGCCGGGCCGGATTTCGCGTCTGCCGACAGCCTCTTCCGTTCGCCCCTGGGCGAGATCGTGCCCGGCGCGCCCACCGCCCGCGTGCTGGAAGAGCCGTTCCAGCCCGTCATCACCGATCTCGGCGACCGACACCCCGTCACCGCCGGGCTCACCGGCGAGGAAAGCTGGGGCCGCTGGCTGCGCCAGATCGAGGTGGAGCCGGAAGGGGCGGGCAACGTGCTGATGTCCGGCATCGGAGAGCGACCGCTTCTGGTGCTCGACCGGGTGGGCGAAGGCCGGATCGCCTTGATGGCCTCGGACCAGGCTTGGCTCTGGTCACGCGGCTATGAAGGCGGCGGGCCGCAGCTGGAACTTCTGCGCAGGCTGGCCCACTGGATGATGAAGGAACCCGAGCTCGAGGAGGAGACGCTCTTCGCCGAAGCCTCCGGGCAGACCATGCGCATCATTCGCCGCACGCTCGAGGATGGCATCGGTCCCGTCACCGTGACCCGGCCCGACGGCGAGACCGAGGAGATTTCGCTGGAAGAGGTCGCACCGGGCCGTTTCGAGGCGCTCTATGACGGCCCGGAGATCGGGCTCTACCGGTTGTCCGAGGGAGAACAGGAAGCGGTGATCGGGCTTGGCCCCTCCGCCCCGCGCGAGTTCGAGGAAACCATCGCCACGGCGGATATCATGGCCCCGGCAATCGATGCGATGCGCGGTGGTGCGCTGCGGCTCGAGGACGGTCTGCCCCGCATCCGCGAGGTTGGTGCGGGACGTCCGGCGGCCGGGCGCGGCTGGATCGGGATCACGCCCCGGGACGCCTACGAAACGCTGAATGTGCGCAACGTGCCGCTGCTGCCCGCCTGGCTGACATTGCTTCTGGCCTCCGCGCTGATCTTGGGCGCCTGGCTCCGCGAAGGCCGTCGGTAACTCTGCCTGCGGCGCGGGGGGCGCGTCCGCGGGGCGGCCGCGTTGGAGGCTCTGCCTCCAAACCTCCGGAGGTATTTCTGGTCCGAACGTGACAGGACGGTCGCGCGCGCCATGGGGCAGCGCACGTTGCGGCACGGAAGATGTCAGAGTTCCGGGCGGACCTTCACGGCGACGCGGTTCTCGGACCAGCCATCGACGGAGCACCGTGCCCGCACATAGACGGTCCAGACGCCATCGGGCACCATCACGGAGGAAAGCGAGCGCGTGAAGGGCTGCTCCTGCACATGCGGGTGGTGCAGCACGCGGGTGTCGATCACCTCACCCTCTTCCGTCTCGATCCGCCAGCCATCCGCGTAATGGTCCCAACCGGTATCGGGATGGGCCAGCGTGACCGAGACGCGCCAATCCATGCCCAGCTTCTCGAAGGAGACATCGCGAATCTCGGGCGGGTCTGCCGCCACGGATGTCGCGAGAGCAAGGCAGATCGAGAGCGGGCCGAGAAGAGCGGGGGCGAGGATGTGTTTGCGCATATCGCTGATTAGCACCCGGTCCTTGAAACGAGGGTCATTTTTCCGTGTCTTCGGGACGCGCGGTCAGCAGGACGGCGCGGCTGCTGGCGAAGAACTCCCGCCGCAGGATGACTGCCACGGTCAGCGCGGTTGCGAGCATCAGCGCGATCGGGCCAATCATCCAGGCCGCACTTGCAATGCCGAAATACACCGACCGCATCCCCCGATTGTAGCTGCGGGCTGCCGTCGAGTTGATCTCGCCCGCCTGCCGTGCGCGGGCCAGTGCCGCGCGGTCGGCCGGATCGTTCGGCACCGCTGCCATGAGCACGGCGCAATAACCAAACAGGCGGTGTGACCAGACGAATTTCAGGAAGGCATTCACGGCGAAGAGCAGCATCAGCGCGATCTTCACCTCCCAGACGATGGTCGGATCGGCGGGCAATGTCAGGTCCCGTGCGACACCCTGCAGCCGGTCGGCGTTGCCGATCAGCGCAAGCGCGCCGCCGATGGCGATCATCGTGGCCGAGGCGAAGAAGGTCGCACCCTGCCGCAATATGCCGACAATCTGGCTGTCGAAGATGCGCGGGTCGCGATGCAGGAACTGCACCATCCAGGCGCGACGATACTCCGCCATCAGGATCGAGGTGGAGGGGCGCGCCGCCGGTGGGTTCTCGATGATCTGCGTGACCGAAAGCCAGCCGGTGATCAGAACGCCAAGCGCGACCCAATCCGCAGGCGCCATGAATTGCAGCAGCGTGGGCGTCATCAGACGGGCTGCGCCACGACGACCCACAGCACGGCGATGACCACGAAGACGCTGACTTCGTTGAAGATGCGCAGGAAGCGGTCGCTTTCGGTGAAGACCCCGCGCCGTGCGCGCAGCACCATGCGACCGGTCCAGCCGTAATGCGCCGCAAGTCCCGCCACCAGCGCCACTTTCCACCAGACCCAACCCGGCATCGCCAGCATGCCCGCGAGCCAGAAGCCGGTGATGATGGCGATCACGCCGAGACCCAGCGAAAAGCGGTAGAGCCGGATCGTCAGATCGCCCAGCGGGCCGAACGCATCGAGAGACGCATATTCGCGCTTCCAGTAGATCAGCGCCCGCGGCACCGCGAAAATGGATGTCATCCATCCCATGACGCACAGAATATGAATGACCTTGACCCAAACCAACATGCTGTCTTTCGCGCTCCCTGTGCCGCTTCTACCCGCCATATACTGCGGACAGCGCCCCTGCGGCGATGCATCGCCACCCTCTGGGGTATGGCTTTGCCTCTGAAAATGCTAGATACACGTCAAGTGCCAAAAGGGAGTTTTCGCGATGCAGATGCCAACCCCCGACGCCCGTGTCCTCGGCCGCAAGGCGGAAATCGTGGACCGCTTGCGCCGCGTCCTGCCCGCTGATGCGGTGATCGACGACGTGGCGGAAACGCGCGCCTATGAATGCGACGCGCTCACGGCCTATAAATGCCCCCCGCTCGCTGCCGTTCTTCCCGCCAACACGGACGAAGTCGCTGCCGTGCTGAAGATCTGCCACGAGCTGGACGTGCCCGTCGTGCCGCGCGGCTCGGGCACATCGCTTGCAGGCGGCGCACTGCCCACGGCAGATTGCGTCATTCTTGGCGTCTCCAAGCTCAACGATGTACTTGAGACCGATTACGACAACCGCTTCATCCGCGTGCAGACCGGACGGACCAACCTTTCGGTCACCGGCGCCGTTGAGGAGGAGGATTTCTTCTACGCGCCCGATCCATCCTCGCAGCTGGCCTGCGCGATCTCGGGCAATATCGCGATGAATTCGGGCGGCGCGCATTGCCTGAAATACGGCGTGACCACCAACAACCTGCTGGGCGTCACCATGGTGATGATGGACGGCACCGTCGTGGAGTTGGGCGGCGCACATCTCGACGCGCCGGGGCTCGACCTGCTGGGCGTGATCTGCGGCTCCGAGGGACAGCTGGGCGTCGTGACCGAGGCGACCCTGCGCATCCTGCGCAAGCCCGAAGGTGCGCGGCCCGTGCTGATGGGCTTTGACGCCAATGAGGTGGCGGGCGCCTGCGTGTCCGACATCATCAAGGCGGGTGTCCTGCCCGTGGCGATCGAGTTCATGGACCGCCCCTGCATCCGCGCCTGCGAGGCCTTCGCCAAGGCGGGCTACCCCGATTGCGAGGCGCTTCTGATCGTCGAGGTCGAAGGCTCCGACGCTGAGATCGACCACCAGCTGAGACTGATCATGGAGATCGCCAAGCGCCACAATCCGGTGGAGCTGCGCGAGGCCAAGGATGCCGACGAGGCGGGGCGGATCTGGTTGGGCCGGAAATCGGCCTTCGGTGCCATGGGGCAGATCAACGATTACATGTGCCTCGACGGGACGATCCCCGTGTCGGAACTGCCGCGCGTGCTGACCCGGATCGGCGAGATGTCGAAGGAATACGGGCTCGATGTGGCCAACGTCTTCCATGCGGGCGACGGCAACATGCACCCGCTGATCCTCTTCGACGCGAACAAGGAGGGCGATCTGGAGAAATGCGAGGCGATGGGCGCCGACATCCTCAAGCTGTGCGTCGAGGTGGGCGGCTGCCTGACCGGCGAGCACGGTGTCGGCATCGAGAAGCGCGACCTGATGCATGTGCAATATGCGCCCGCCGATCTTGAGGCGCAGATGGCGGTGAAGGACGTGTTCGATCCGAACTGGCTTCTGAACCCCGCGAAGGTGTTCCCGCTCGATGCCTCGGATGCGCGCCGGGCCCTGGACGTGGCCGCGGAATAAGCCCCAGACCTGCCCCGGCCATGCACGCCGGGGCCTCTCAAATCCGGACGAAATCAAAGTATGACACCCACATCGGAAGACGAGCTGAGCGCCGCGATCAAATCGGCCAAGGGGCCCTTGCAGATCCGCGGCGGCGGCACGCGCGGCGGCGCGGGCACGGGCACCGTGCTGGACACGGGCGGGCTGTCGGGCATCACCCTTTACGAGCCCGGCGCGCTGACGCTGGTGGCCGGTGCGGGCACGCCCGTGGCGGAAATCGAGGCCGCGTTGGCTGCGGAAAATCAACGCCTCGCCTTCGAGCCAATCGACCACCGCGCCATCCTCGGCACGACCGGCACCCCGACGCTGGGCGGCGTGGCCGCGACCAACGCCTCCGGCCCGCGCCGCATTCAGGTGGGCGCCGCGCGCGACTTCATGCTGGGCGTGCGATATGTCGACGGGGCCGGCAACATCGTCAAGAATGGCGGCCGCGTGATGAAGAACGTCACGGGCTACGATCTGGTGAAGCTGATGGCGGGCAGCTGGGGCCAGCTTGGCGTCATGACGGAAGTGTCGCTCAAGGTACTGCCGGTGCCCGAGATGATCGCAACCCTGCGGATCAACGGGCTCGACGACGCTCAGGCAGTGCAGGCGATGAGCCGCGCGCTTGGCTCCCCGTTCGAGATCACGGGCGCGGCCCATGCGCCCAACGGCCCGGACGGGCATCCCGTCACGATGTTGCGGATCGAAGGGTTCGAGACGCAGATCACCTATCGCGCCGCGGAGCTGAAGAAGCTGCTTGCCGCCTTCGGCGATATCACGCTCGAGACCGATCAGGACCGCGCCGCGGCAGGCTGGGCCTGGGTGCGCGATGCGGAGCTGATGAAGGACCAGCCGGGCGATATCTGGCGCTTTTCGGTCAAGCCGTCGGACGGGCCGGCGCTGGCCCGGGCGCTGGGCGCAGACGATATCCTTTACGATTGGGGCGGCGGCCTCGTCTGGGCGCGGATGCCCGAGGGCACCGATGCGCGCGCTTCGATGGGCGGCATTGCAGGCCATGGTACCTTGGTCCGGATGAGCGATGCGGCCCGTGGCACGATCCCGCGCCTGCATCCCGAACCCGCACCGGTCGCGAAGATCACCGATGGCCTGCGCGCCCGCTTCGATCCGCGCGGATTGTTCAGCCCGGTGACCGAGCCCGCATGATGCCCCCGCTTCTGATCGCTTTCGTGCTCTCCTTCGCGGTCGGGCCGCTCCTGTTCCTGCTGTTGATCCAGCCCGATCCGACGAAGCCGCTTCTGGCCGCGCTGGCCATCGGCGCGCTCGCCGCAGCCCTTCTCGGCGCGAGCCTGTTCGACCGGTCACCCCTGTCGGGCCTCGCTGCCGTCTGGCTGGGATGGGTCAGCGCCGTCGCCTTCATCGCTCATGCCGCACGGCGCATGATGCACCGCCCCAGAACCGACCTCGCCACGCGCGTGGCAGGCAGCCTCGCCACGACGATCCCGTGGTTTGGCCTGGCCACCGCGCAGATGCTTTCAAGCTGAGGATTTCCCATGCAGACGACCTTCACACCCGAACAGCTCAAGGATGCCGATGTCGCGCGCTCGAACGAAATCCTGCGCAATTGCGTGCATTGCGGGTTTTGCACGGCGACCTGCCCGACCTATCAGGTGCTGGGTGACGAACTCGACAGCCCGCGCGGGCGCATCTACCTGATCAAGGACATGCTCGAGAACGAGCGCGTGCCGGACGACAAGACCGTCAAGCATATCGACCGCTGCCTCAGCTGCCTCGCCTGCATGACGACCTGTCCCTCGGGTGTGCATTACATGCACCTCGTCGATCACGCCCGCGCCTATATCGAAGAGAAATATGAACGCCCCTGGCAGGACCGCGCGTTGCGCTGGGTTCTGGCGCGCATCCTGCCCTATCCGGGCCGCTTCCGGCTGGCGCTGCTGGGCGCCAAGATCGGACGCCCGTTTGCAAAGCTCATGCCCGATGTGCGCCTGCAGGCCATGCTGGAGATGGCACCGAAGACCATCCCGCCGGTCAGCAGCAACGACGATCCGCAGACCTTCCCCGCCAAGGGCCAAAGGAAGATGCGGGTCGCGCTGATGACGGGCTGTGCGCAACGCGCGCTCAACACGGATATCAACGATGCGACCATTCGCCTTCTGACCCGGCTGGGCGCCGAGGTGGTAATCGCCGAGGGCATCGGCTGCTGCGGCGCGCTCACCCACCACATGGGAAAGATCGACGAAAGCCACGGGACAGCGGCCAAGAACATCCGCGCCTGGGCACGCGAGATGGACGGCGAGGGCCTCGATGCGGTGGTGATCAATACCAGCGGATGCGGCACGACCGTAAAGGATTACGGCCACATGTTCCGCACCACGGACATGGCGAAGGACGCCGCCCGCGTCTCAGAGATCGCCCGCGATGTCTCCGAGGTGCTGAACGAATTGATGGCCACACCCGAGACCGACACGGCGCAAGAAGCGCGCGAGGGGATCGCGGGCACCGACGCGGCGGCGGGGCATGGCATCTACGCGCCGCCCAAGGGCGCCTCCGGTGGCGCCATGCGCGTGGCTTATCACGCCGCCTGTTCGCTGCAGCACGGCCAGCAAATCAAGACATACCCCAAGGCCCTTCTGAAGAAGGCCGGTTTCGAGGTGGTGGAGCCGGCCGACAGCCATCTCTGCTGCGGTTCTGCAGGCACCTACAACCTGATGCAGCCCGTGATCTCCAAGCAGTTGAAAGAGCGGAAGGTCCGTACGCTCGAGGCGAAGTCGCCCGAAGTGATCGCCGCGGGCAATATCGGCTGCATGATGCAGATCGGCGGCGGCACGGATGTGCCCGTCGTCCATACGGTCGAGCTTCTGGATTGGGCTACGGGCGGGCCGAAGCCGCCCAAGCTGATGGAAACAGAGTAACCCGCAGATCGAAACAAGATCGCAAAGATATGCCACATTGGTGACACGCCGGGCCGCGAGGCAGGGTGAAACCACCAGGGATTCCTTTGTGACGCGCTGCCAACGCCTTCTTGTCGCCTGCCTCTGTACGGGGCTCTTCGCCGGTCCTGCCTCGGGACAGGGCATTACCCAGCTGTTCGGTGGCGGCCCGGAGGGCGATTGGGGGGCCGTTGGGCGACTGGAATTCAAGGACAAGGCTTTTTGCACCGGGGCTCTGATCTCTGAGGCGCTGGTCTTGACCGCCGCCCATTGCCTCTTCGATCGCGATACCGGCGCGCCGGTGCCCGTCGAGGAGATGGAATTCCTGGCAGGCTGGGAGAACGGGCGCGCCGCCGCCTATCGCCGGGTGCGCCGCGCGGTCGCCCATCCGGATTTCGATTTCACCTCGGCAACCGACAGCGCGCGCGTCCGGCATGACCTCGCCCTGTTGGAATTGCAGCACCCGATCCGCAACACCACGATCACGGCCTTCGCCACCGACGAGGACCCCGAGGCAGGCGATGACGTCGGCGTCGTCTCTTACGGTCGCCGCGACGAGACCGCGCCGGACCTGCAGGAGCGCTGCGATGTCCTGTCACGACAGGACGGTATCATCGTGATGTCTTGCGCGGTTGATTTCGGCGCGTCCGGCGCGCCCGTCTTCTCCTTCGAAAGCGGCACCCCGCGGATCGTCTCGGTCGTGTCCGCGAAAGCCCAAGTCGGGGAGGACGCGGTATCGCTCGGGGTAATTTTGGGCGGCACCCTGGATGTCCTGCGCGACTTGCTCGACGCCGAGATCGACCAGTCGCGCCCACCCGGCGTGAAGACCATCACCGGATCGGGCCGTCCCGCCACCGCCGCGAAATTTCTGCGCCCCGCGGAGCGCGAGGCGGAGACCGGCGCTGCCTCGGAATAACGTTCAGGCGCGCCACATATGCAAGGAAAGTCAGCGATCCCAATGGATTGCTCCGGATCGACATTTGCGATTGCGGGTCTTGAAAGCCTCGAAGACGCATCCCATTTCTGATCCGTCGGGACGCCGCATCAGGGTCCCGGCATCTCCAGACGCCTGTCCCGGACGGGAAGGCGCATTCCAGAATGGTATCGCTCACAGGAGGATAACCCATGCGTAGCTTTGATTTCGCACCGCTTTACCGTGCAACCGTCGGTTTCGATCAGATCGCCGACATGATGGACCGGGTTCTGGCATCCGATGTCGCCCAGCCCACCTACCCGCCCTACAACATCGAGAAGACGGCGGATGACGCCTACCGCATCTCGATCGCCGTTGCGGGCTTTTCCGAGAATGATCTGTCTGTCGAGGTGAAGGACCACGCGCTTGTCGTCGCCGCCCGCAAGGCCGACGAGGATGAAGGCCGCACCTACCTGCATCGCGGCATCGCCACCCGCGCCTTCGAGCGTCGCTTCCAGCTCGCTGACCATGTCCGAGTAATTGGCGCATCGCACACTGATGGCATGCTGCATATCGATCTGGAGCGCGAGATCCCCGAGGCGCTGAAACCGCGCCGCATCGCGATCCAGAAGGTCGATACGGTCGAAACCCGCAAGGACGTGCTCGAGGCCGACAAGGTCAACTGATCCGGCCCGTTTCACCGATATACCGTCGAAACGCGAACGCCCCGGCCATACCCGGGGCGTTTTGTTTGACAGAACGTCTGGACGGTCAGACCGTCAGGCAGACGTACTTCATCTCCATGTATTCCTCGATGCCGTGATGGCTGCCTTCGCGGCCAAGGCCCGATTGCTTCACGCCGCCGAAGGGTGCGACCTCGGTCGAGATGAGGCCGGTATTCACGCCGACGATGCCGTATTCCAGCTCTTCGGCGACCTTCCAGACACGGCTGAGGTCCTTGGCGTAGAAATAGGAGGCCAGGCCGAAGATCGTGTCGTTCGCCATGGCGATCACGTCGTCGACGTCATCGAACTTGAAGAGCGGCGCGAGCGGGCCGAAGGTTTCCTCCTTCGCGAAGGCCATCTCCTGCGTGGCGCCGGTGACGATGGCAGGATGGAAGAAGTTTCCGTCTGCGTCATCCTTGTCGGAACCGAGGATCAGCGTCGCGCCCTTCGAGGTGGCGTCGCGGATATGCTCCTGCACCTTGTCGATGGCATCGCGGGTGATGAGCGGGCCCAGATCGACAGCGTCTTCGGACAGCCCGTCGCCCACTTTCAGCTTCTCAACCGCCGCCTTCAGCTTCTGTGCAAACTCGTCATAGACGCCCGATTGCACGTAGAGGCGGTTGGCACAGACACAGGTCTGGCCGTTGTTGCGGAACTTGCAGGCGATGGCGCCTTCCACGGCCGCATCGATATCGGCGTCGTCAAAGACGATGAAGGGCGCGTTGCCGCCAAGCTCCATGGAGCATTTCATCACCTGGTCGGCGGCCTGACGCAGCAGGATGCGGCCCACCTCGGTGGAGCCGGTGAAGGTCAGCTTGCGGACCTTTTCGTTCTCGCAGAACTCCTTGCCGACCTCGGAGGCCGAGGAGGAGGGCACCACGTTGAAGACGCCTGCAGGGATGCCCGCGCGCTCGGCCAGAACGCCCAGCGCGATGGCCGAAAGCGGCGTCTCGGCGGCGGGGCGTGCCACGAAGGAACAGCCCGCGGCCAGTGCCGGGGCCGCCTTGCGGGTGATCATCGCGTTGGGGAAGTTCCAAGGGGTGATCGAGGCGGCCACACCGATGGGCTGCTTCATCACGAGGATGCGCTTGTCGCGCCCGTGGCCCGGAATTTGTTCACCGAGGACGCGCTTGGCCTCTTCGGCGAAGAACTCCACGAAGGAGGCGCCATAGGCGATTTCGCCCTTGGCTTCGGCCAGCGGCTTGCCCTGCTCGGCGGTCATGATCTTGCCGAGGTCTTCCTGGTTTTCCATCATCAGGTCGAACCATTTGCGCAGGACGTTTGCGCGCTCCTTGCCGGTCCATTTGGCCCAGTCCTTCTGCGCGGCATAGGCCGCGTCGATGGCCTTTCCGACCTGCGCGCGGGACAGATCCGCGACCTTGGCGATGACATCGCCCCGCGCGGGGTTGGTCACTTCGAACGTGCCGTCATCGCCGTCGATCCAGTCGCCGCCGACATAGGCGCGGCTTTCCAGCAGGCTGGGGTCCCGCAGGAGCTCGGGAAGGTTTGTGGTTTGGTCGAGCATCACGCTCTCCTTTCAATTTACAGCGGGGATGGACCCCAAATTTCTGCGCGGTATGGTCGCTGCAAAGCGACCGGAGACATTCATGGAACTCGATGACGCATACGCAAATGCACCTCACATACCCGATGCCGAGGCCTACCCTGCGCGTTGGGCCGAGAAGGCACAGGCGTTGCGGAGCAAGCTTGGCGCGGTGAACCGCGCTCGGCTGGGTCTGATGTACGGGCATGGAACGCGAAATGCCATAGACCTGTTCCTGCCTCTGCGCCGCCCCGAAGGCCTTCTGGTCTTCGTGCATGGCGGCTATTGGCTGCGCTTCGGCCGCGAGGACTGGTCGCATCTGGCGGAAGGCCCCATGGCCCATCGCTGGGCGGTGGCGATGCCCTCCTACGATCTGTGCCCGCGGGTGCGGATCGCCGACATCACTCGTCAGATTGCCGATGCGATCGCCGTGGCCGCGCATGAGGTGCCGAACGTGCCGATCCGCCTGGCGGGCCATTCCGCGGGCGGGCATCTCGTCTCGCGCATGCTGGCCCCGGACATGCTGCCCGAGGATGTCGCATCGCGGATCGAAGCGGTCATGCCGATCTCGCCGCTTTGCGATCTGGAGCCGCTTCTGAAGACCTCGATGAATGCCGAGCTGGGCCTCGATGCCGACAGCGCGCGTGCCGAGAGCCCGCTGCATCAGCCGAAACCGTCCGTGCCGGTGACGGTCTGGGTCGGCGCCGAGGAGCGGCCCGTATTTCTGGATCAGGCGCGCTGGCTTTCGGAGGCCTGGGGCGCCGATCTGGTGGAAGATGCGGGGCGGCATCATTTCGACGTCATCGACGGGCTGGAAGATCCCGACAGCCGGATGACGAAGGTCGTGCTCGGCCTCTGAGGGTCGCGCCCCGTGGGGAGGGCGGGAGCGAGGGGCCAGCCCCTCGCGCTCCCCGGAGGTATTTCTGGTCCGGTCGTGACAGGGGCGGCGCGCTCCTCCGTTGAGGTGGGTCGCACGGATGAGAAGGGGCGCTTGCGCGACGCTTGAGGCGCAATGGGCGCTTGCCTGAACCCTTGTTTCGGGGAATATGGCGACATGGCCGGGCGATGGCGTCGCCCCGATGGCCTTTTCCATCCGTCCTGAACGCCGGGACCTTTCTGCGCGCCATGAAGGCCTGGGAAGGGCCGCGCGGCGCGTGACCAGGAGGGGTTCACCCATGGATCGACCACATTTCTATCCCTGTCACAACGGCGAGAAGGCCGTGCTGCCCTTCGAGGGCGCCGAATACGAGGCGCGCCTGGCCGGGTTGCGGCAGTCGATGGCGGCGGCGGGGCTCGATGCCTGCCTGCTGACCTCGATGCACAATGTCGCCTATTACTCGGGCTTTCTCTATTGCAGCTTCGGGCGGCCCTACGGTCTTGTCGTGACGCGCGAGGCTTGCGTGACGCTGTCAGCCGGGATCGATGCGGGCCAGCCCTGGCGGCGCTCCTACGGGGATCAGCTGACCTATACCGACTGGACCCGCGATAATTTCTGGCGCGCAGCCGCGCATGTCGCGGGCACTGGTTTGCGCATCGGAATCGAGGGCGATCACATGACGATCGCGGCGCGGGACCGGCTGACCGCTTTTCTGGAGCCTTCGGAAATCGTGGATATCGCGCCCGCCACGATGCGCCAGCGCATGGTCAAATCGCCCGCAGAGATTGCCTTGATCCGCGCCGGTGCCGCCGTGGCTGATGTGGGTGGCTATGCCATTCGGGACGCAATCGCCGAGGGCGCGCGCGAGATCGATATCGCCATGGCGGGCCGCGATGCGATGGAGCGCGAGATCGCCGAACGCTTTCCCGATGCGGAATATCGCGACACCTGGGTCTGGTTCCAGTCGGGGCTGAACACCGATGGCGCGCATAACCCCGTGACCGCGCGCAAGCTCGAGCGCGGCGACATCCTGAGCCTCAACACCTTCCCGATGATTTCCGGCTATTACACCGCGCTCGAGCGGACGCTGTTTGTGGGCGCGGTCGATGACGCCTCCCGCGCGATCTGGGAGGCCAATGTCGGCGCGCATGAGCTGGGCATGTCACTTCTGAAGCCGGGCATGCGCTGTTCGGAGGTGACCGAGGGCGTGAACACTTTCTTCACCGAGCGGGATCTCCTGCAATATCGCACCTTCGGCTATGGCCATTCCTTCGGCGTCCTGTCGCATTATTACGGGCGCGAAGCGGGGCTGGAGCTGCGCGAGGATATCGACACGGTGCTGGAGCCGGGCATGGTCATTTCTATGGAGCCGATGCTGACCCTGCCCGAGGGCATGCCCGGCGCGGGCGGCTACCGGGAGCATGACATCCTGCTCATCACCGAGGACGGCAACGAGAATATCACCGGCTATCCTTACGGGCCGGATTTCAACGTGGTCGGCTGATCGGGGGAGAGAGGCCGCCCCGCCCTCCGGGAGGGATGGGCGGGGCGGACGTCATGTTCAGGGCGCAGTCTTGGGCCCCAAGCAGGTCCGGGGAGACGCGGCAGACCCGCCGACGGAATACGCGGCACGCGCGCAATGATCGCAGCGACGGCACGTGACCCCTTGGATCGCAGGCGCCAAAGGGCCAGATTGACGGAAGGCATTCGCAGCAAAGGACCGCCCCGCCATGGCATATGTGAAATGGACGCTGATCGCGCTTTGGTGGATCGTGGTGCTGGCCTTCCTGCATTACACTCTGCCGCAAAACGATATCGCGCGCATCACCGACACCTATGAGAAGCGCGAGGATATCGGCTCCAACGCGCTGTTCTGGGCGCGCGGCGATGCCGGATCGGCACAGACCGACAGCCGGGACGTTTTCTTCATCCAGACCCGCCGCGCGGGCGATGACATCATGGTCTACCGCAACGAGGATACCGGCTGGGGCTGGCCGCCCTTCTTCAAGTTCGACAGCTCGAACCTGCAAGCGGAAGCCGCCGATCTGCGTTCCACAGCCGATGCGCCTGCCTGGGTGGCGATCCGGCATTACGGCTGGCGTCTGGAGTTCCTGTCGGTCTTCCCGAACGCGCTGTCGATCAAGCCGGTCGCGGGCCCGGACGTGACCATCATCCCCTGGCGCGCGATCATCACGATGATCCTGCTCGTGGCCTTCTTCTGGGCGATCTGGGTGCGCTGGCGGCGCTTCCAGCAGGCGCGGATCGATCCGGTGCTGGATCAGGTCGAAGACAGCTTCGACGATGCCTCGGACGGCCTGCGGTCCCGCGGCAAGCGCATCTCGGATTGGTTCCGCGGGCGCTGACCCGCCGCCATCGCCGCGCCGCCATTGTTTCCGCTTTCGCCATAATCCCGCCGGGATCGTGGGCTACGCACAATCAAGACATCCCGCGCGAGACGGGGTTTGATGGTGTGAGGCAATCAGCATGTTGGAGGCTTTGACAGCGCTCGGACTCACCCTCGTGGGCGGCACGCTCGGCGGGGCGATGATGGCGGACAGCCCGGAGGAGGACGACGCCGTAGACCGACCCGAGAACATGAATCCGGATCACGCGCAGAATGCGGAGCCAGATCATGACCCTTCCGACACGCTGGTTCTGCCGGATATGGCCGGAAGCAGCGCAAGGTTCGACGCGTTCGATCCCGAGCGGGATCAGGTCGTGGTGGTCTTTCCCGACGCGATGGGCGCGGCGGGCATCGCTGATCTGACCTTCGATTACGACGAGGACCGGGACGAAACCCATGTCACGCTGAGAACTCCGAACGGGCCGAGCCCGGTCTGTTGCCTCGCCGAGGTGGCACCAGGCGAGATGGATGCGGGAAACTTCGATTTCATCTCCGCACACGACGCGGAGGCGACGCTTGGTCCCCTGTCCCACCCCGCGCCGAACGCGGTATAACAGGGTGCGCGTCCGGGGCGGCCCCGGGCGCAGAGAACGAGTAAGGCGGGCAAGGCCGCGCGGCTTCGGCAGAGCTTCGCATCAGCGCCCCGCCATGTGAGAAGTGAGGGCAAGGGACGAAAGATGCCCAACGCATTCGCCTTGTTGATCCTCGCGGCCTGGCCGGTCGTGACGGTGATCCTGTTCCGGGAGATGTCCCAGAGGCGGGCCCTTTTGGCGAGCCTGATCGCAGGCTTCCTGCTTCTGCCGGGACCGCAAGCGGCCTTCGACCTGCCGCTGATCCCGCCGCTCAACAAGACGAACCTGCCCGCGCTGATCAGCCTCGTCTGCCTGCTCTACATCAACCCGGAGGACAATCGCCGCCTGCTGCCGGATGGCTGGATCGCGAAGACGCTCGTTCTGACCTATATCTTCGTCCCCTTCGCCACGGCGGCCACCAACAATGCACCGGTGCTCTGGGGGCGGATCGAATTGCCACCGGTGAGCTACAAGGATGCGCTCGGCCTCTCGATGCAGCAATTCTTCACCATTTTGCCGATGCTGCTGGCGCGCCTGCACCTCGCGACGGGCGGTGCGATCCGCGATCTGATGGTGGCGCTGGTGATCGCAGCGCTGGCCTATCTGCCGCTGATGCTGATCGAAGTGCCCTTCGGTCCGGTTCTGCATTCGGCGATCTACGGCTTCCAGCAATCGCTGCCCTTCCAAGCCATTCGGGGCGATACGTTCCGCCCTGTGGTCTTCCTCGAACATGGGCTTTGGGTGGCCTTCTTCCTGCTGACCGCCACCGCGGCCGCCTGGAGCTTGTGGCGCGCGACGGAGACCGGCCGCACGCGCTATTTCCTGACCGCCATGGCGCTGAGCGTCATGCTGGTTCTGATCAAATCCTTCGGCGCGCTCTTGATGATGATCCTGCTGCTGCCCGTCCTGCTGATCCGCGGACGTCGCCTGCAGGTCTATGCCGCCGTCGCGATCGGGCTCTTCTGCATCCTCTATCCGATGCTGAAAAGCGCGGGCTACATTCCGCAGGAGCGCATTCTGGGCCAGATCGCCCAGCTGAGCGAAGAGCGGGCCTTCTCGCTCGAATTCCGGCTCGACAACGAATCGATGCTGCTGGAGCGCGCGCTCGAAAAGCCGATCTTCGGCTGGGGAAGCTGGGCGCGAAATCACATCATCGACCCCGTGAGCGGCAACCTTCTGACGGTCACGGACGGACGCTGGGTCATCGCGCTGGGCGTGTTCGGCCTTGTCGGATTCCTCGCGGAGTTCGGGCTGCTGATGCTGCCCATCCTCCTTCTGATACGCGCAGGCATCACCCGGCGGCCCGACGCCTTCGATCCGCTGGCGGTGACATTGTGCCTGCTGCTTGCGGTCAATATCTTCGATCTCATCCCGAATGCCACGCTGACGCCTGTCACCTGGATGATTGTGGGCGCACTTCTTGGCTATGCCGAAGGTGTCCGCACCCGCGATGTCGACTGGCGCAACCGCCCGCTGGAATGGAAGCCCGTCTTATGAGTGGCCCCGCACCCCGCCGACCACGCGTCCTCGCCATCGCCGAGGCCGCCAATCCCGATTGGGTCTCCGTCCCGCTTGTGGGTTGGTCGCTGGCCCATGCCCTGCGCGAGGTCGCCGATGTGCATCTGGTCACGCAGGTGCGCAATCGCGACGCCATTCTTGCGGCAGGCTACGTTGAGGGGCGCGACTTCACCGCCATCGATTCCGAGGCGCTGGCCCGCCCGGCCTACAGGCTGGCCGAAAAGCTGCGCGGCGATTCCGGCAAGGGCTGGACGATCCTGCAGGCCGCCAACGCGCTGAGCTATCCCTATTTCGAACATCTGGTCTGGCGGCGCTTTCGGGACGATCTGATCGCGGGCGACTACGATATCGTGCACCGGATCACGCCTCTCTCGCCCACGGTGCAATCGACGCTGGCCGCCAAGCTGAACAGGATCGACGTACCGTTCGTGCTGGGTCCGCTCAATGGCGGGGTGCCCTGGCCCGAAGGCTATGATGCGGCCCGCCGCGCCGAACGCGAATGGCTGGCCCCTCTGCGCGCGGCCTACAAGCTGCTGCCGGGTCGGCGCGCCACCATGGCCCATGCCAGCGCCATCCTCGCAGGCTCCCGCCACACCGCGTCCGAAGTACCCGCACGCTTTGCCGACAAGGTCGTGTGGCTGCCCGAGAATGGCATCACGCCGGAGCGGTTTTCGCGCCGCGCCGATCCCGGCAAAGGTAAGCCCCTGCGCGCCGCCTTTGTCGGACGGCTGGTACCCTACAAGGGCTGCGACATGCTGATCGAAGCTGCCCGCCCGCTGATCGAGGCGGGTCAGGTCGCGCTCGATATCATCGGCGACGGACCGGAGATGGCGCGCCTGCGCGAACTGGCCGAACCCTTGGGACAAGGCGTCATCTTCCACGGATGGCAGCCTCATCACCGGGTGCAGGACATTCTGTCAGGGGCCGATCTCTTGGGGTTCCCGTCTATTCGCGAATTCGGCGGCGGGGTCGTGCTCGAAGCCATGGCGCTGGGATTGCCCCCGCTCGTGGTCGATTACGCCGGGCCGGGCGAGTTGGTGGATGACGCGGTCGGGTTTACCGTGCCCTGCCTGCCGCCGACCGCGCTGATCCCGGAATTGCGCCGGACGCTCCAACATATCGTGGCCGCGCCCGACATCCTGCCGCAGAAAGGCGCCAAGGCCGCCGCGCGCGTCGCGGCACAATTCACCTGGCAGGCCAAGGCGGCGCAGATCGCGCGGGTCTACGACTGGGTGCTTGCGGGCCGCACGCAACTCAGGCCGGATCTCTTCGCGGCAGATCCTGCCTTGGGGGCGAAGACCGCATGAGCCACCCAGCTTTTGACCAGGATTGGGATGTCGTGATCATTGGCACGGGCATCGGTGGCGGCACGGCGGGCCGCGCGCTGGCCGAAGCCGGATTGCGCGTGCTCTTCCTCGAACAGGGCGCGGAGGGCTTCCGCCGCGAAGAGACACCGCTCGACATGAGCACGCCGCATCGCGCGGCGCGCCTGGCACGCGGGGCCTTTCCCGATCCGATGCGGCTGACGCTCAATGGCCGGACGGAGCAGCGCTTTCCCTATGCGGGCTCGGGCGTCGGGGGCTCTTCGGCCTATTACGCCGCAGCTTTGGAACGGCCGGCACCCCATGACCTTGATGACGGCGCAACGCGCCCGCATCCAACCGGCGGCTGGCCTGTTTCTTTCGCGGTCTTCGAGCCATATTTTTCGCGCGCGGCAACGCTCTACCGGTTGAGCGGCACGGATGATCCGCTGTCGCAGGCAGAGCGCCTGCCCTTGCGCACGCCGCCCGAAATGAGCCGCGGCGAAGCCTCGCTCCTGGCCGATCTCGAGCGCGCGGGCCTGCATCCCTACCGGCTGAACACCGCCATCGAGGGCGGACCCGATTGCCGCTTCTGCATCGGTCACAAATGCCCCCGGCCCTGCAAGATGGACGGTCGCTCGGCGGGTGTCGAACCGGCGCTTGCCACCGGGCGCGCGGCCTGCGTGACCGGCGCCGAGGTGCTTCACCTCGAAACCGACGGGGCGCGGATCACAGCCCTCACGCTGCGGCATGAAGGGCAGGTGCACCGCCTGACGCCGCCGCGCGTGGTCCTTGCGGGGGGTGCATTTGCCTCGCCGCGGCTGTTGCTGGCCTCACGCTCCGAAGCGGCGCCCACGGGCATCGGAAACGCGCGGGATCAGGTCGGGCGGCACCTGATGTTTCACCTCAACGAGATGATCGCGCTTTGGCCCCGCCGCCATGCATCGGGCGACGGGCCTGCCCGGTCCCTTGCCTTCCGCGACCTCTATCACGATCCGGAGGACCGCTTCGGCCTCGTGCAATCCATGGGTCTGCGCGCGGATTACGGCCAGATCCTGCAATATCTCGATCAGGTTCTGGAGAGGCAGGGTCTTGGACGCTTCCGCCGCCTGACCCGCCCGGTCGCGGCCCTGGGGGCATGGGCCTTGGGGCGTGGCTACATCTTCGTGGGCCTTCTGGAAGACCCGGGCCTGCCCGAGAACCGCGTGCGCTTCGATCCCAAAGAGCCGGAGGCGCTGGTCGTCGACTACACAATGTCCGAGGCGCTTCTGGCCCGGCGGAAAGCCTTCCGGCGCGCGCTGAAAAAGCGCCTCAGGGGCACACGCCGTTTGCTTCTCTCCCCGGCGCCGGAGCTGAATTACGGCCATGCCTGCGGTACGCTGCGTTTCGGCTCGGACCCCGCCACATCGGCGCTGACACCCGAGTGCCGACCGCATGGCATCGATAACCTCTGGGTCAGCGACGCCTCCTTCATGCCCTCGGCCATGGGAGTGAATCCCAGCCTGACCATCGCCGCGAACGCCCTGCGCGTCGCCGATCTGATCCTGGAGGACCGGCGATGAGCCGCATCACGCCAGACGAGGGACGTATCGTCGTCACAGGTGGCGGATCGGGGCTTGGCCGCGCCCTGGCGCAGCG
The DNA here is from genome assembly GCF_009363255.1 of Roseivivax sp. THAF197b. Classification (NCBI taxonomy): domain Bacteria; kingdom Pseudomonadati; phylum Pseudomonadota; class Alphaproteobacteria; order Rhodobacterales; family Roseobacteraceae; genus Roseivivax; species Roseivivax sp. THAF197b. The sequence continues at coordinate 3,554,360 of NZ_CP045318.1, forward strand.
CTTTGCCGCGCTGGGTTTTGCCGTCACCATCATAGGTCGGCGCGCGGAGGCGCTGGCGGAAAGTGCTGCCTCGCATCCGCAGATCACGCCCCTGCCGCTCGATATCGCGGATGCCCGCGCAGTGGTGGACGCGTTCCGCGCGCTGGCGGCCGAGGGTCCGATTGCGGCGCTTGTGAACAACGCGGCCATCTACCCGGTCGAGGATTTCCTGACCGGACGGCCGCAGACCCTTCTCGATGCCGTCGCCATCAATCTCAGCGGCACGGTCGCCTGCAGTCACGCGGCCTTGCAGGACATGGCGACGCGCGGACGGGGCCGGATCGTCAATGTCGCGACCTTCGCGGATCAGGTCCCCCTGCCCGGATCGGCGGCCTATTCCGTCTCGAAGGGCGCGCAACGCATCTTCACCCGCGCGCTGATTGCGGAGACCGCGGACCGCTTGCCCGGTATCGTCATCTCGGACTGGATCCCCGGCGCGCTTCGAACCGAGATGGGCCTGCCCGATGGCATCGCCCCCGAGGACGCCGCGCGCTGGGGCGCGGCCCTGACGCTTGCGGCGGATCGCGACCTGATGGGCGTGACGTTCGAGCGCGACCGCGAAGTGCTGGCCCCTCAAAGCCTGAAGCGGCGGCTCTTCAACACGGTGACGGGTCGAAGGCCGCGCGCCCGGCGGATCACGGATGGCGGCGTTGTCTGAGCGCCAACCAAACTTCCCGTGGCACGATCGCCGCGCATGCCACGTAGCGCATCGCGAGCCTGCGAGGATCGCGCATCATCCGCCACACCCATTCAAGGGCGAAGCGCCGCATCCAGGCCGGTGCGCGTTTCTGCGTACCCGCGAAGAAATCGAGCCCTGCCCCGATGGAGGCAAAACCCATCCGCGGCTGCATCCGCCGTCCATGGGCGGCGAAGCGTTCCTGCTTGGGCGCACCGAGGGCCACGAACAACAGCCCGACGCCCGCATCCGCCGCACGCGCCAGGATATCCGTCGCGGCCTCGCCCTCGGGATCGAAGCCCATCGGCGGCGCTTCGGTGAAGGCGATCCTGAGGCCCGGCACCTCGCCGCGCAGGAAGGCCTTGGCCTTCTTCAGAACGTCCTCGGTGCTGCCCACGAAGCCTACATTCACGTCCAGTTGTGCGGCCAGACGGCACATCGGCACGATCGCATCCGAGCCCGTGACAAGCGACAGGTCATGCCCGGCCATCCGGCCCAGCCACACGATCGGGTTGCCGTCGGCGGTCACGAGATCATGCGCGGCATAGGCCTCCCGGAAGGCCGCATCGCGCCGCAGCTTCACCAGGTGATCGAGGTTGATCGTCGCCAGCGCGTAGCCTTCGTCCCGGCGCATCCGTTCGCGCAATTGCGCATCGAGCGCGGCCCGGTCCCGGACCGTCACCGCGATCTGGCTTCCGCCCACATCGAAAGTCATGGCGCGCGTTCTCGTCATGCATCCGGTCCTAGCAGGGGGACGGGGCGGCAGGGAGACCCGCGCGTGCGCAACGCGAAAAGTGCGACTCTCTTGCGTCAGCAAGGGGGGCACCGCGCCGCGCATCTTGCCAATCCCCGCCCGACAAGCGCCATCTTCGGCGGGCATCAAGGCCCCGGCGCGGAGCCGGGCAGAGCAAGAGGGCAGAGATGAAACGCGTGGCCTACCTGACCGGGCATTATCCCCGCGCCTCGCATACCTTCATCGAGCGGGAGGTCGCGGCCCTGCGCGCCCAGGGACATGCGGTCGAGACCTGTTCGATCCGGCGCACGCCCGCCTCGGACCTCTCCGGCCCTGATCAGGTGGCCGAGCAATCCCGCACCTGGCACGTGATCGAACACGCCAAATCGCCCGCGCGCCTGATCGGCGCGCAGCTGCATTACCTGCGCCGCGCCCCCCACCTCTGGGCAGGCGCGCTGAAGCTCGCGCTTTCGACGTCGGCGGATGGTCCGCGCGCGCTTTTGTGGCAGATCTTCTACTTCCTCGAAGCCGCCGTTCTGGCGCGTCACCTCGAAGAGCAAGGCGTCGAGCATCTGCACAACCACCTCGCCTCGCAATCCTGCAACGTGGCGCTTCTGGCCTCGGCGCTGTCGGGTATTCCGTTTTCCTTCACGATCCACGGGCCGGATACCTTCTTCGAAGCGCCCCGCTGGCATCTCGGAACCAAGGCGCGGCATGCAGCCTTCGTCGCCTGCATCTCGCATTTTGCCCGCTCGCAACTGATGTGTTTCGCAGCACCTGCCGATTGGGACAAGCTGCGGATCGTGCATTGCGGCGTCACGCCGGAGGCGTACCGCGCGGAGACGTTCCGGGGCACGCGACTGCTGTTCGTCGGGCGGCTCGTGGGGGTGAAGGGGCCGCGCCTTCTGCTCGATGCGCTGGTCAGGCTATCCGCGCAGCATCCGGAGGTGACGCTGACCTATATCGGCGACGGCCCGGATCGCGCGGCACTCGAGGCCAAAGCCCGGTCCGAGGGGCTGGAAGACCGGGTGCGTTTCCTCGGATTTCAGCCACCTGCCGCGGTTGCGGATGCGCTGGCGGACGCGGATGTCTTCTGCCTGCCGAGCTTCGCCGAGGGCGTCCCCGTCGTCCTGATGGAGGCCATGGCCGCCGAACGCGCGGTCGTCACGAGCCGCATCGCGGGCATCCCCGAATTGATCGAGGATGGCGTGACCGGCCGCCTCGTCCCGCCGGGCGACCTCGATGCCTTGACCGATGCGCTGTCCGATTGCCTCAGCGATCCCGACAGATCCCGCGCCATGGGACAGGCCGCCCGGCGCAAGGTCGCGGCAGAGTTCAACGTGGCGCAGGAAGCCGCCAAGCTGTCGCGCCTGATCGAGGACGCGTGATGCCGACCGGGGCCCCGAAGACAGCCGTCGACATCGTGCTGATCGGACGCAACGAAGCGGCCCGCCTGCCTGCGGTCCTGTCGGCGGTGGCCGCGACGGACGCACGGACGATCTATGTCGATTCAGGCTCGACCGATGGCAGCGCAGAGATCGCGGAGGCGGCGGGTCTGCCTGTCCTGCCGCTGGACCTGTCGGTTCCCTTCACGGCGGCGCGCGCGCGCAATGCAGGTGCCGCGGCATTCGAGGCTCCGGCCCCGTATCTGCACTTCATCGACGCCGATTGCGTCCTCGATCCCGGTTGGATGGAGGAGGCAGTCACCTTCCTTGAGACGCATCCCGATCACGCGATGGTCACGGGCTGGGCCGCCGAGGAACACCCCGAACGCTCCGTCTACAATCGTCTGATCGATTGGGAGTGGAAGGCCCCTGCGGGCCGGATCGACGCCTCGACCGGGAACATGCTGGTGCGGCGCGCGGCCTTCGATGCCGTGGGCGGGTTCGATCCCGCCTTCATCGCCTCCGAGGAAGAGGATCTGTGCCTGCGGCTCATTGCTGCGGGATGGCACCTCGAACGGCTGCCCCGGCTGATGGTGCGGCACGACGCGGCCATGACCCGGCTCGGGCAATGGTGGCGCCGGACGGAGCGCGCGGGCCACGGGCTCGCGCAAATTGCCGCGAAGCATGGCGTCCGCCGGGTCCGCGAACGCCGCCGCGCATGGGTGTTCGGACTGGGCATCCCGCTTGCCGCGTTACTGGCGCTGGCCGTCGCCCCGTCCCTGTCGGCGCTGGTTCTCCTGGCCTATCCGCTGATCTGGGTGCGAGGTTATCGCGCGATGCGGCGTGACGGCATCGGTGCGCGGGATGCGGCGTCGTTCGCGGGGCTGTTCACGCTGGCGAAATTCCCGACTCTGCAAGGCATGCTGCGCTACCATGCGCGTCGATGGTCGGGGCAGGATCTGCACCTGATCGAGTATCGCACGCCCACGCGGTAAGCCTGGCATTGCGCCTCGTTTCGTAAACAATACCCGTTTTTTGACCTAATTTTGAACAGATTTCCCTGTTCTAAGCGAGGCCGGGTACACAGGTACTCGGAACGCGCAGGACGTAGTGACATGGACGGTCGGACCACGGATTCGAGCATTTGGCCGACAAATCTGGCAACGGAGCGGCTCCAATGACGGCAGAGCGTATCTTTCGACGCAAAAACCGCCCCGGTGCGCGGTCCGATTCGTCGCGTGATGTGCAAATGTCCGGGTCGGGTGAGACTTCGGGCGCCGAGAAGCCGAAAGTGTTTCGCCGCCACAAACGGGCGGAAACGAAGCGCAATGCCGAGGCGCCGGATAAAAGCCCCGCGCAGGCGCCGCGCATTGCCGACAGACCGCCACAGGATATCGCCGGGGAGACGACGGAACCCGGCACCGCCGCCGCACAGCTTCCGCCGCTGGAGCCGTCGGAGACGCCCGCGCCTGCGCAGACGTCGCGCGAGGCCTTGATGGCACTTGCCGAAGATCTGACTGCGCCCGAGGATGATCCGGAGCGCGAAGCCGAACAGGAGACCGACCCCGACACGGACGACGATGCCGCGGAGGTGCAGAACTTCTGGGGCTCGGACGTGGACAGGGATGAAGCCAACGACGAGGCTTTAGACACGGCGGACGCCTCGACGGATGTCGCGGATAGCGACGTTGCAGAAATGGATCAGGATTTCGCGCCGGGCGGCCATCCGCCGAAATCTGCGCAGCCTGCCACGGTTGAAGCGTCGGACATGTCTGAGCCTCTCGCAGACGAACCGAATGCCCGCGATGCGGAGTCGCTTCCCCCGCAGGCAATCGCGCCCGCACACCATCCCGAACGGCCTCTGCGCAAAAGTGCGGAACCGGTCTCGCGGCCTGTCACGGCGGATGATGAGCTCGACGATATCGAAGACATCGAGGCGGCGCCGTCTGTGTCGACCGCTTCGCCCGACACGGTTGCGGCGCCGCCAACGAAGGTGGAAGACCTGCGCGCGGACACCCCTGAGCAAAGCCCGACGCCGCCCCAGCGGTCCTATATCCGAATGCCTGCGCAAGCCGCACAGCCGCCTGAGCACAAAGAAGACGTGCCGTCGCAGGACACGGACGACATGCCGGAGCACGACGCGCCAGAGCCGCTCGTCCTGTCTGCGGACAGCAAATTGGTGACCGATCCACCCGAAGCTCAAGACGCCGCGCCCTTGGATGAGCCTCCGCAAGACGACGCGGAATCCGAGGAGGATGTCGCAGAGGCAGATACACCCCCTGCCCCCGAGACAGACCCGCTACCTGACACAGATGCCGACACGGACGCGACGGACCCACCTGCCGAGGAACCCACAGGTGACGCACCCCCGCGTCCCGACCTCAACGGCTGGTCGCGCCTTGGCCCCGTGATCGTCGACGAGCGCGTTCTCGACCGGCACCGCGTCATCACCGCGACGCGGTACGATCCCGCCCATGCAGCCTTCGATGTGCTGCGCACGCGCCTTTTGCAGGCCGTGTCGGAACGGGGATGGTCCCGGATCGCGATCACCTCGCCCACCAAGGGCTGCGGCAAGACCTTCACCGCGGCGAACCTGGCCATCAGCCTCGCGCGGCAGGAAAACTGCCGGACGATCCTGTTTGACACCGATCTGCGCGACCCGATGCTGGCACGCACCTTCGGCGTGTCGAATGTTGGTTCCATCGGCGACATGATGCGGGGCCGAATTGCGCCCGAGGATCACCTGCGCAGGCTCGGACCCAACGAATTTCACGCCGGACCGAACCTGGCCTTCGCCTTCAACGAGGCGCCCGAAACCTATGCCTCGGAGCTGCTGCAAGATCCCCGGACGTCCGAGACCCTGCGCGGCATCGAAGCGCGGTTCGCGCCGAAACTGATGCTGTTCGACATGCCGCCCGCACTCTACGGCGACGACGTGCTGGCGATGCGTCCTATGATCGACGCCGTGATCCTCGTCGTCGGCGGGGGCATGACCACAGCGAACGAAATCCGCGAAGTGGAAAATCGCCTCGGCACGGAGACCCCGCTTCTGGGCGTGGTCCTCAATCGCGCGGAAGGCTCCAAAACCCGCCAATACGGGTACTGATCCAGCCCCGTTCGCAGCGCTGTGATGGCGCGATGGCGCCGCGCCTCAACGGGCGCGCACCCACAACCGCTCAGCTATTCGCGCGACGTGGCAGGAAGCGCCCCCAGAGCGCGGGATCGACGAGGCGCGCCACTCCGGCGGCCAGAAGGGCGAGCCCCCCGAAGATCAGCGCGAAAAGCCCCCCGCGCCGCTTCCAGCGCCCGATATCCGAGGAGCGTTTCTGAACGACCGGCACCGAGATGACGGGCTTGATCCCGAGCTGACGCTCGAGCTGGGCCGCACTGCGGATCGCGGGGTTGAAGAGCTCCAGCAAGTATCCGATGCCGAAGGCCACGACCACGCTGAAGAGCGCGCCGAGCATCACGATGGATTTGCGGCTGCGCGAGAAGGAATATTCCGCGGGCACCGCCTCTTCCAGCACCTCCAGCCGTTCGGATTGGTCCTGCACTTCCATGACCTGCTCGAACTCCGCATCGGCGCGTTGCTGCACAACAGCGCTGTATTGCTCCTGCAGACCGTCGAGGCGTCGCTCCAGAATGCCGAGATCCCGCGCCACGTCCGGCGCGCGGGCGATGGCCGCTTCGATCTCGCTCTCGCGCGCAACAATGAGACGCTTTTGGTTTTCTAGAAGCTCCGTCCGACGCGCCAAATCGGCATCGCGCAGCCGGTCCGAGTTGGCGCGCAGTTCCGCAAGCTGGCGGTCGATCTCGAATTCCGACACTTCGAGCGAGGCCAGTTGCGACCGCAGCGCTGCGATGGAGCCTGGCAGCGCCTCGTCATTGGCGCGGCGGAACTCCGCGATCTCGGCTTCGACGGCACTGATGCGGGCATCGATCTCCGAAGCTTCCTCGTCGAAGAAGGTGAGCGCGTCCTGCGCCCGCTGAAGATTGCGTGCACGCGATTCCGCGATGGCCGCGGTCATGATGCCGTTGGCCAGGGCCGCTGCGGCTTCCGGCTCTTCCCAGACGACCTCGATGATGATCGCGAAGGGCGCGACGGTCGGCGAGAATGCGAAGTTCCCGGTTTCCGCGCGGACGGTGACCGCGTTGCGCAGGACGATCAGCTTCTCGTCCCGGCTGGGCATGCGGCCACCCGGCTCGCGCGGTTGGAACAGGCCCACATCCTCCGAGACCTGCAACAGCGACACGGTCGAGGTCATGCGCTGGCGGATCAACTCGATCCGGCGCACGGCCTCGTCGCTCATTCGGCGGCCACTATCGGGGTCGGGAATGCGCGGACTTTCGATCTGGATCGCCGCCGTGGCGCGGTAGAGCTTGGTCTTGTTCATCGCGATGTAGACGGAGGCCAGGCACCCGATCACGACGATCAGAAGCATGATCGGCAAGCGGCGCCGAAGCGCTGAAAAGAGTTCTTCGCGGCTATGGAATTGGACCATGTCTTATCTCCCGGCCTGCGGTGAAGAAGCGGGCGTCTGATTCAGCCCTGCTGTCGCCTGATCGGATGCTGTGAGCGAGGACCTTACCGAAATATGGTTAATTTCGCGAATGGCAGAGGGCACATGCGTCGAAACACAGTGTTTCCGGATGGCATATGATGCGGCGGTTCGGGTCACGACGCCCCCCGCGATCCGGCATGTAGCACTGACAGCGACAGGCACAATCCGTCGCCCGTCCACTGGGTGACCGGAATGGCATCGCCCTTCGCGAAAGGCGGCACCGGGCCGGAAAAGCGCAAGGTCCGCCGCACACTGTCATAGCGCAGCCCCTCGAAGCCGAACAATGTGCGGGTCAGCGGGTATTGCGCCTTGTAAGCGGCTTCCTTGGCGGAAAAGAGCTGCCGCGCGGCGAGACGTCGGTCGGGGCCGATGCCCGCGATTTCATCCTCGCGGCCGATCTCGTGGACGATGTCCTCGGGCAGGGGATCGTAAGGTTCGATATCGACACCAAGCGAGGCGATGCGCGCGGCCTCGGCGACAACGGCGATGCAGGCCGCGGGGCAATGCGACAACGATCCGACAATGCCCTGGGGCCAGACGGGCGCGCGGTCCTCGGCCATGGGGATGGCGACAGGCGCGTATCCGAGGGCCTTCAACGCCTGCCGCGCGGCCTGACGGCCTGCCGCGAATTCCGCACGGCGACCGGCCACAGCCCGACTGACGGCGGCTTCCTCGATCGGAAACAGCGGCTCGGTCACCTGCTCCGGATCGACGACGGCCACGGCCACGCCATCGGGCCAGGCATCGCCCAGTCCCTTGATCATCTGCAAAAGGGGCATGGAGGACATGGGCTTATCCCTGCGCTCTGGCACGCATTTCGCGCCGCTTGGCCATGGCTGCGCGCCGTGCATCGGCACGCGGATTGCGGATCGGGGCCGGATCGGTGGCGGGCATGCGTGTCGCCGTCGGAGCCTGCGCCTCCGTTTCCGGCGCGCGTGTCTTGGGGCGCACAGAGACCGCACGTGCGGGCGCATCGCCGCGCAGCTCCGCCACCCGGTCCGCCATTGCCTTCAGCGTCGGGAATCGGAACACATCCGTGATCGAAAACTCCTTCGCGCGCATCCCGTCGCGGATCGCCCGGTGCAATTCCACCGCCAGCAAAGAATGCCCGCCCAGCGCGAAGAAATTGTCCGCCGCTCCGACCTGTCCCACGCCGAGCGTTGTGGCCCAGAGGTCGCCGAGCTCGGCCAGCGTTGCGCGCGATGCACCTGTCTCTTCGCGCGCCACGTACGGGGCGGGGGCTGCGGTCACCGCTTGCGGTGCGACCTCTCGGGAAGCGGCGGCAGAGTGCGATGCGGGCGCGGGCGCCTTGGGCTCCGGCAGCGCGTTGCGATCGACCTTCTTGTTCGGTGTCAGCGGCAGTGCATCGAGCGTCACGATCCGCCCCGGCACCATATGCGCGGGAAGCCCTGCGGCCAGCGTCGCCTTCATCGCCGTCTCATCGCCGGGTGTGCCCGTGACAAAGGCCAGAAGCCGGTCGTCCCGCACGATGGCGGCGGCTTGCGTCACACCGTCCAACGCCTCGATCCGGGCCTCGACCTCGCCCAGTTCGATGCGCATGCCGCGCAGCTTCACCTGCCCGTCCGCCCGTCCGAGGAAGTCGATCATCCCGTCGGCGCGGCGCATCACCATATCGCCGGTGCGGTACATCCGGCCGCCCGTTTCCGCGAAGGGATCGGGGCGGAACCGCTCTTGGGTCAGGGTATCGCGCTGCCAATAGCCCCGTGCGACGCCCTGCCCGCCAATCCAGAGCTCGCCCGGCTGGCCGATGGCGCAGGGCGCGCCGCCCTCGTCCAGCACGTAGAGCGCGGTATTGGCGATGGGCGCGCCGATGGGGACCACGCCGGGCACCGCCTGCGCAGGACCAACGGCGGACCAAATCGTCGTCTCCGTCGGCCCGTACATGTTCAGCACCTGCGCACGGGTGACCTGGCCCAGCGCCTCGACCAGCGGTCCCGGCAAGGCCTCGCCTCCGAGGAAAATGTGATCGAGCTGGCGCAGCGCCGCGCGCGCGCCGTCATCGGCCATCATCAGCCGCATCAGCGATGGCGTGCATTGCAGATGCGTGGCGCCGTGCCGCCGGATCTGCGCGGCGACGGAGAAGTCGCGATCATCGGGCACGTCCTCTCCGGAGACGCGGGCGATCACCTCGGCCAGGGGTTTGAGCCCTTCGAGCACCACGTCAGGGGCAATACCATAATCGATGAGACAGGCCACTTCCTTGACACCGATGGCCTTCAGATCGGCGATCCGCGCCTCCGCATCATCGACGGTACCGAAAAGGCCGCTGTCGTTGAAATACCGCTCGAACGCGAAATCGAGGATGCCCTCCAACTCGTCGTCATCAAGGCTGCCGAGGTCGATCTGGTGCGGGTTCTCCACGCCCTGCGGTTTCTTGAAGGCCGGGAAGGCCCAGGCATATTGCTTGATGAGGCCCGCGGCAGAGCGCAGGTAATCCTTCATCGGCGCGCGCGCGATCTCGCGGGCCTGATCGCGGGTATCCGCGAGGTATGTGTGCAGCATGAGGCAAACCTCGCCCGTCTCGGGGTCGAGACCCGCGTCTGCCCGCGCCTCGCGGTAAAGCGCGATCTTCTCGCTGACCTCCGCAATGCTTTGGCCCAGCAGATGCGTCAGCACGTTCGCACCAAGGCGGCCCGCTTCGCGCCACGTCTCGGGGTTGCCCGCTGTCGTGAGCCAGAGCGGCAGCTCTTCCGACACCGGGCGCGGCTGGGTCACCACCTCGTGCAGGGAGCCATCGGCGCGCGGAAAAGCCACCGCCTCGCCGCGCCAAAGGCGGCGGATCTGGTCGATCGCGGTCAGCATCGCCGCCTTGTTGTCGGGCGGCGCATTTTCGGGGCGCAGCACGAAATCGTCGGGCTGCCAACCGCTTGCGATGGCGAGGCCCGCGCGGCCCTCGGTCAGGTTGTCGATCACGGCCCATTCCTCGGCCACGCGGGCGGGATGGTGCAGGGGCGCCACGCAGGAGCCTGCGCGTACGCCGATCCGGCTCGTGACGCCCGCCACCGCCGCGCCTGTCACGGACGGATTCGGATAAGGCCCACCAAAGGCATGGAAGTGCCGCTCCGGTGTCCAGACCGCGCAGAACCCGTTCTGGTCGGCGAATTTCGCGCCTTCCAGAAGCGTACGGTACTTGTCGCGCCCCGCCCCGTCATCATTGCCCCAGTAATAGAGCGAAAGGTTCATCCCCGAGGTGCGGCGCGGCCCCGAAGATACCGTGGAGGCCACGTTCTCTGAGGCCATCACCACCTTGAAGCCGCGCGAGACGGCGTAGAACAGCTCAAGCACCGAGATGTCGAAATTGAGCGAGGTGACAGCGAGCCATGTGCCGCCGGGATCCGGGACGACCGCATCCATAGCCGTGAAGAAATTGGCCACCTGCCCGTGCTCGATCATCACGCCCTTGGGCTTGCCGGTCGAACCGGAGGTGTAGATCAGGTAGGCAAGATGCCCCGCCTCGGGCGCAATGCCGGGCCGCGCGGGGGAGGCGGAAAAAAGCCGCGTCTCGGTATCGAGCCACAGCTCAGCCGCCTTGTGACGCGGCAGGGACCGGGCGATGGCACTTTCGGTCACGATGATCGCGGCCCCGCTATCGGCGAGGTAATGCGCCTGTCGGTCGGCGGGATAGGCGGGATCGAGCGGCAGATAGGCCGCACCGGCCTTCAGCACCCCGAACGCCGCCGCCATCAGGCGCGGACCGCGCGCAAGATGCAGGGCGACGATGCTGTCCGGCCCCGCCCCCATATCCCGCAAGAGATGCGCGATGCGGTTGGCATAGTCGTCAAGCTCCCGGAAGCTGAGTTCGTGATCCTCGAAGACAAGTGCTGTGGCCTCCGGTGTCGCCTCCACCTGCGTCTCGAACCGGTCGATCATGGAGGTGTCGGACAGCGGCGTCTCGGTCGCGTTCCAGGTCTCCACCGTGAGGCGCCGTTCATCCGCGCCCATGATCTGCGCCTGCGCGGCGGGACCGTCCGCTGCATCGAGGCTGCGAAGACGGTCGGCGAGAAGCGCCGCCATGTCCGGGGTGATCGCGCCGGTATCGAAATGCAGCCGCGTCTCGGCATCGATCTCAAGCGTCAATAGCGCGCCCTCCACCGGACCCGCCGCATCGCTGATGGCAAGGGCGGGTGTGGTGATCGGGCCCAACTTTGGCATGCGGGCAGGCAGGTCGCGGGCAAAGGGTCCCGCTTCGCGGGCCTCCGCCAGGCGCGCCGCGAAGGCCGTGCGCATCTCCGCCACAGTGCCATCCGCCTGCGCTTTGACGGGCAGCCACGGCAGAGACAGGGCCGAGGCCGCTCGTTCGGACACATCCGGCGTGGCATAGGCGATATGGGCTACGCCATCCGGGGCAAGTCGCGCCGCCAGCAGGGCCAGCGCCCCGGCGGGGTCACGAACATTATCGAGCGGCAGACTGTTATATGTGCCGGACGGCGCACCAAAGCCCGGAAGGATCGCCGCGCGATACTCCGCAAGTCGGGCGCGCCAGCCACGCTCTGCCCGGGCGAGATCCGACAGGTCATCCGCAGGCGCGGGCGGCAACACGTGGCCGACCTCCGGCAATGACGTTTTGCTGTCGCCGAGAAATGTCAGGGCCGACAGCCGCAGCGCATCCTGACCACAGGCCACTACGAGCGCATCGTTGTCCACGCCAAGGATCGTGCCGGGCGCGGCCTGCCCCGTCACGACCTCCGCGCGCCCGATGGCAAGAAGCCCGGCTTCGGTGAAGAGCTTGGGCAGCGCCACGGGGTTCCAGTATCCGCCATGATCGAGCGCGCGGACCTGCCGGGCCAGAGTCTCCGCGTCTTGCGTGAAATCCAGAACGCCGTGATGGGCGGGCCGTGCGGTGAGGCCGAAATAGCTGCGCTCGGTTTCGGGTTGCGCGTAACTCTCCGGCGCGCCCGTCGCCAGCGCGTCGATCAGCGCATCGAAACTGTCGAGTGCTGCGGCAAAGCACTTCATGTTGAGCGTGAGCGCGGTGTCCTCCGGCCCGATTTCCACGTTGCGGGCAACAAGGATATCGCCGCGATCGACGCCCTGCTCCATCAGGTGCCAGGTGATACCGTGGCGCGTCTCGCCTGCATGCAGCGCCCAGACCGGCGCATTGAGCCCGGCATAGCGCGGCAGCGGACCATCGTGGAAATTCACCCCGCCCTTGGTGCCCAGCGCCAGCACATCCGCGGGCAGGAGGTCGAGATTGGCCACGCTCAGCACCCAATCGGCGGCATGGCCATCGAGCCGCTCCGCGAGACCCTGACCGGGCGCGATGACGGGCAGACCCGCAGCCGCGGCCCAGGCGCTCACATCCGCATCGCGGCTCACGCAGGCGGTGATCCGGTGGCCCGCGCGCAAGAGCTTCTCACCCGCTTCTCGGGTCAGGCGGTCATTGCCGATCAGGATCGCAGAAAACATCACATCACTCCGCAAAAGACGGGTTGGGCCGGGGCGCGCGCGTGTCGTGCCGGACCGCGGGTCTGAAAAGCGCGCGCAGATCGTGGCGCACGAGCCGCCGCAGCGTTCCAGGCGGATCGAGACGGGGCGCCCCCATGAGGCGCCGCAGCTTCCAGACGGAAAGGCCCGCCGCGCGCGCCAGCGTCGCCGCCACCGCATAGGCACGGCCGTGACACAGGGTGAAATACCGCCAGCGGCTGTCGAACCAGTACTTCGGCACCTCCGCCCATTGCTTCATGCCGGTCGAGACGGAGCCCAGATGCTCCACCCGGCTTTCGACGAGATAGGTCGCGGTCCAGCCCTGCTGTCGGGCGCGGAAGAAGTGCTCCGTCTCTTCGAAATAAAGGAAGAAGCCGTCATCGAGCAGCCCCACCTCGTCGAGCATGTCCTGCCGCATCAGCATCGACGCCCCGGCCAGCCAGTCGACCGGCCGCGTGCGCGTGAGATCCAGGAAGGGCACGCGGTATTTGTGCAGCGCGCGGGTGACGATGCCCGTTCGGGCCGTGCCCTCGAATTCCGACGCGATCGTGGGAAAACGGAAGGCCGAGATATGGATCGGCATATCCTCGGACCAAAGCTGCGAGCCGGCAAAACCGTCCTGCGGATGCCTCTCCAGATGGTCGATCAGCACGCGCACCGCATCGGGCGCCGGAAACGCATCGGAGTTCAGCACGTAGACATAGTCGGGCCGCGCCCCATCGCTCCGCCCTGCCCGGATGCCCGCATTGTTGCCGAAGGCAAAGCCTCCGTTGCGGCCCGATTGCACGACGCGCGCGGGCACCGGCCATTCCGCGCCTTCGACAAGGGCGCGCAATGTCGCCTCGGAGCCATCGCCGCTGTCATTGTCGACGATGACCATCTCCGCATCGAGCCCGTCGAGGGCGCGTGCCAGGGCCTCTGCAGCGCGCGCGGTCATGTCGGGCGTGCGCCAGTTCAGAAGCACTGCGAGGAGCTTGATCTCACGCGCGCTCATTCCGCGGCCTCCGTGCGCGCGAAAGGCACGACCGCGCCTGCATCGCCGGGCCGCGCCGCATCGCGCATCGCCTGGGCAAGGGCCGCGGCCAGCACGCGCACATTGGGCTCGAGCACCATGGAATCGTGGTCGCCCGGCACCTCGATCACCTGCAGATCTGACAGATATTCGCCCCAATCGTTGTCATCGCTGAGATAGGCGCGTTCGTCGTTCACGAGCCGCCCGCCCGCCACGCGCCACTTCTCCCGCAAGGGCGGACGGAACAGCACGACGCGGCCCGCATAGGGTGCCATGTCATAGGCAGCGATGGCCCCGAGGAACGCGGCCTCGATCTCCGTGTTGTGGAAGCTTTCGGGCGCGTCGGTCGCGTCCTTCGCGCGGCGCTTCTCGATCTCCCAGCGGATTCGGTTCTGCGCCCAGATCAGCGGATAGCCCACGCCCTTGCGACGCAGTTCCTGCCACTGGATCACCGCGCGGTCGACAGCCAGGAGAGGCCGCTTCTGCGGCAGCGGCGTGTCAAGGAGCGCCACCAAAGCGACCTCGTCGCCGAGATCGCCAAGCTGGCGCGCCATCTCGAATGCGATGATCCCGCCGCCAGAGAACCCGCCCAGATGATAAGGCCCATCAGGCTGCACCTGCTTCAGCTCCGCGATGTAGTCCCGCGCCGCCTCCTCGATGGAGCGGTGAGGGTCCTCGTCACCGTAAAGCCCCTTGGCCTGCAGCCCGTAGAACGGCCGGTCGCGTCCCATCAGAAGCGCGAGGTGTCGCAGGTTCAGCACGTTGCCGAACATGCCCGCCACGAGGAAGAAGGGCGGCTTCGATCCGGGCTCGCCCTCATGCATGGGCACGATATGCGAGAAGCGCCGTTCAGGCCGGATTTGCGCGGGCGCGTCGGCGTCACCGCTCGCGGTGTCGGAAATGCCCGCCTTCTCGGCGATGAGGGCGGCGCAGGCGCGGATCGTCGGGGCCTCGAACAGGACCGAGATCGGGAAATCGACGCGGTAGGCTTTCTTGACCATCGAGAAAAGCCGCACCGCGATCAGCGAATGCCCGCCCAGATCAAAGAAGCTGTCGTCGACGCCGACATTGCGCACGCCCAGAAGCTCCTCCCAGAACCCGGCAAGCCGCTTCTCGATATCGGTCTCGGGCGCTGCGAAATCCTCGTCCATAACCGGGCGGTCAAACGCCTGCATCTGGGTGGCGGGCCGCGCCGCGATATCGGCCTGTGCGCGCAATGCCGCGACCGGAACGGGAGAAACGGCGATCACCGGGCGGCTTTGCGCAAGCGCCCGCGCGAAGGCCTCGGCCCCTTCATCTGCGCGAATGCCCTGACCCAGATTGTGCTGCAGCATCTCCTCGCCCGGCGACAAGGCGGCGCCTGTTCCCTTCATCTCCGTCTCGATCTCGGCTGCGGTCAGGCGCGGCGCGCGACGCAGCTGGGCGGGATCGTCGAGCCGCCGGATCGCAAAGCCTGCAATCTCCATGACGACCGTGCCGTCGGGCGCCGCGAGCGTCACGTCGAAGCTGGCACTCTCGGCGGAGGAATGCCCCCCCTGCGCCGGACGGACCCAACTCACGATCCGGTCGGGCAAGGGCCCCCAAAGCGTGACGCGCGCGTAAGACAGCGGCACCCAAAGATGATCGGGCACGTAGCCCGGGATCAGCTCCATCGCCCAGCCTGTCGCGATATCGAGAAGGGCGGGATGCACGAGGCAGTCATCCCCCTCCGCCGCCTTCGCAAGCGTGAGGTCGGCGAGGCCCTCATCGGGCGACAGCGCGCGTGCGGTCAGAACCCGCCAGCGCGGCCCGAAGTCGAGATGCGCCTCTTGCCCGGTCGTCAGCGTCTGGCCCGGCGGTGCGGTTTCGGGTGTACGAAGGCGTGCGCGGATCGCGGGCAGGTCGATGCGCGGCGCGGCCCCACGCGCGCGCAGGTCGATCTGCGCCTCGGCAAAGCGGGTGAGGCCAACCCGCCCCTCCGCGCGCGCCTCGCACAACAGATCGAGCTTGTAGCCCGCCTCCGTCCGCTCCAGCCGCGTGGTGACGGATCGCGCGCCGTCTTCGGGAACGGTCAGCGGGCGCAGAAAGGCCAGATCGCGGATCTCGAATGCCGCGCCCTCATGCGCCTCGGACAGCGCAT
Organism: Roseivivax sp. THAF197b; assembly: GCF_009363255.1. Lineage (NCBI taxonomy): Bacteria > Pseudomonadati > Pseudomonadota > Alphaproteobacteria > Rhodobacterales > Roseobacteraceae > Roseivivax > Roseivivax sp. THAF197b. Next base: position 3,570,331 of record NZ_CP045318.1, read on the forward strand.
GCGCGGCCAGCGTCACCGAGGCCGTGCCGGGAAGCAGCGCCAGCCCGTCGCGGGTGCGATGCTCGTCGATGATCCAGTCGCGGGTCGAGAATTGCGTCTCGAGAACGCGCCGCCCCTCGGCGTCGAAGGACATCGTATCGAGCAACGCGCGGCTGACCGGAATCTCCGGTGCGGGCTCCGTGTCGCCCGTTCGGCGGGCAAGCGCGTCGGCGGCCATACCTGCCTCGGCCCAGATGCCCCAATTGATTGCGACGCTGCGCGTGGCATCGCCCGCACGGGCCTGCGCGAGCGCATTGAGATACTCGTTCGCGGCCACGTAATCGAGCTGCCCGGCTGCCGCCGCCATGGTCGAGACGGAGGAGAAATACGCGATCCACTCCGCCACCCCGCCCGAAAAGAGCCGGTCGATCACGTCGGTGCCGTGCAGCTTCGGGGTGAAGATATCCTCCACATCCGCAGGGCTGAGCGCCAGGAACGGCTGGTCCGAGAGGCGGCCCGCCGCGTGGATCACCCCGGCGATCGGGCCGAAGCGGTCCGTTGCCGCGTCCCTGACCCGGCGCATCGCGTCTTCGTTGCAGACATCGGCAGTGGCCACCATGACCTCCGCACCGGCCGCTTCCAGCGCTTCGACATGAGCGATGGCGCGGCGCACCGGGTCCTGCGGCGCATGGCGGCGGGTATATTCCGTCCAGTCGCTGCGCGGCGGCAGATCGGTGCGCGACACGAGGATCAGCTTGGCGCCGTTGCGGGCAGCGGCCAGCCCGAGCGTCCGGCAAATCCCGCCAAACCCACCGGTCATCAGGATCGTCCCGGACAGGTGCGTCTCTGCCTCTTGCGGCGCGGGGGAAAGTGGCGCGTCGATCAGCGCGCGCTCGTACCGGCGACCATCCCGGATCGCGGCTTCGCGGGTGCCCGGCGGGGAGATCAGCTCGTCCGTGATCTGATGACAGAGCGACTGGTGCGCTGTCTCGGTCGCCTGCCGGGCCTCCTTGGCGCGCCAGAACGGCGCAGGTTCAGGCTCGGGCAGGACCACATCGAGGGTCGACAGGGTCAGCCCCTCGGCCTCGCGGGGGATCACCCGAACCGGACCCGCAATCGTCGCCTTCACCGGATGCGGCAGCGCCTCGTCGCGCACCCGTGCCGCGCCATTGGTCACAACGTCGATATGGATGTGGCTCAGCCCCTCATCGACCAGTGCCTGCCCGAGGAACAGCAGCGAATAGAAGCCCTGTTCCTGCAGACGATGGAAGAAACTCGATCCCGGCCGGTGGCTTTCATCCGCGGTCACCCCCCAGAAATGCGCGATCCGGCTGGGCGTGAAGCCGCGCGCGGCAAGATCGGAGAGCAACAGGTCGTACCCCTCGCGTCCGCGTTCCGGCGCGATATTGTAGGCCGTGTCCGACAGGCGCGCGAAGACATCACCCGGACGCACCTCGATCACACGATGCCCGGCGGCCTTCAGTGGCGTCAGCGCATCGCGCGCAAGGCCCGCATCGTCGGCGAAGACGAGCCAGGTCTCTGTCGGCAGGGCGTCCGCATCATGCGCGATATCGACGGGCGGCTCGGCAGCACGCGGGCGCCAGATCGGAACTGCCCCCCAGTCGCGCATGTCGTCGCTACGCGCGGGATAGCGCGCGGAAGTATCGCTGACCGCATTGCCCGGTTCGATGAAATAGGGCGCATGCTGGAAGGCATAGCTCGGCAGCGGCACCCGGTTGCGCCGTGCCTCGCCCCAGACCTGATCCCAATCGACCGCAACGCCCAAGCCCCAGAGGCGGCCCAGCACCTCGTGGAAGTAGCGGTCGTCGGCGATGGCATCGTTCGGATGGCGCAAGGCAGGCAGAACGCGGTTTGCGCCGATCTGCGGCTGCTGCCGCGCCAGCGTCGACAGCGCGTGGCCCGGCCCCACCTCCATCAGCACGCGGTTCTCGGGGGCGGCAATGGTGGCGACGCCGTCCGCGAAACGCACGGTGTTGCGCAGATGATCGACCCAGTAGTCGGGGCTGGTCGCCTCCGCATCGGTCATCCAGGTGCCGGAGCGGTTCGAGATGATCGGGATCTGCGGCGCCTTCAGGTCGAGCCCGGCAAGATAATCGCGGAAGGCGGGCAGGATCGGCTCCAGCATGCGCGAATGGGCCGCGACATCGATGCCGATCCGCTGGCATTCGACGCCTTGCGCCTTCAGCCGCGCCTCAAGCGCATCAAGCGCGGCAACGGGACCGGTGGCCACCGATAGCTGCGCGGAATTGACCGCGGCAAGATCGAGATCGTCGCCCAGATGCGGCAGCAGCGCGGCTTCGGACATGGCCACGGACAACATACCGCCGCGCGGCACCGAGTCGAACAGCCTGCCGCGAAGATGCACGAGGCCGATCGCGTCCTCGAAACCGAGAACCCCCGCGATGCAGGCTGCGGTGTTCTCACCCATGGAATGTCCCATGAGCGCTGCGGGCACGACGCCCCAGCTTTCCCAGAGCTTCGCAAGCGCCACCTCGGTGATCAGGATGAGCGGAAGCTGCACGGAAGGCTGGCGCAGGCGCTGCTCGGCCTCGGGCCCGGAGGCGAGCCAGGCATCGCGCGGATCGTCCGCCGTCAGCGTCGCGAGGTGATCGAGGCCCCGCGTCATCCAATCGGCGAAGACCGGCTCCGTCTCATAAAGGCCGCGCGCCATTTGCGGGTATTGCGCGCCGCCGCCCGGAAACAGGAAGGCCACGTCCGGCGCGGTCAGGGCCTTGTGGCTGTGCACGCGATACCGGTCGCCCTTTTCCAGAAGCGTGGCCGCCTCGGCATGGGTTTCAGCGACGACGACCCGGCGCTCGGTGAAGTCCGCGCGGCCCTCGCGCAGGGTATAGGCGATGTCGGCGAGCGGGTGTTCGGGATGGTGGCGCAGATGCGTCGCAAGCCGCGTGGCATTGCCATCGAGCGCCGCTTTGCTGCGGGCCGACAGGGTCAGGATCTGGAAAGGAAACTCGGGCGCGTCCGAGGCCGCGCGTTCGGGCGCCTCCTCCAGCACCACATGAACATTCGTGCCGCCCACGCCCAGCGAATTGACGCCCGCGCGGCGCGGATGATCCCGACGCGGCCAATCGCGCAGGCTGTCATTCACGCGGAAGGGCGAGGCCTCGAAATCGATGGCGGGGTTGGGCGCCTCATAGCCCAGACTGGGCGGCATCTGCCCGTGTTTCAGCGACAGCGCGGTCTTGATGAGGCTCGCCGCACCCGCCGCCGTGTCGAGATGGCCGATATTCGTCTTCACCGATCCAATCCGGCAGAAGCCTGTCTGCTCCGTCGTCTCGCGGAAGGCGGCGGTCAGGGCCGACACCTCGATCGGATCGCCCAGATAGGTGCCGGTGCCGTGGCATTCGACATAATCGATGGTGCCCGCGGGCGTGTTCGCTATGGCCTGCGCTTCGGCCACGGCCGCGGCCTGACCACCCACCGAGGGCGCGAGATAGCCCGCCTTGTCGGCCCCGTCATTGTTGACCGCCGAGCCCTTGATCACTGCCCAGATATGATCGCCGTCGGCGATGGCATCCGAGAGGCGCCGCAGCACCACGACGCCCGTGCCGGAACCGAAAACCGTGCCCTGCGCGCGATGATCGAAGGCATGGCAGGCGCCGTCGGGCGACAGGATCTCGTTCTCCTTGAAGAAGTAGCCCTGGCCCTGCGGCAGCTCGATCGTCACGCCACCCGCAAGCGCCATGTCGCATTCGCCGTTCAGCAGCGATTGCGCCGCGTAATGCACCGCCACGAGTGATGTGGAACAGGCCGTCTGCAGCGACAGCGACGGCCCCTTGAGGTCGAAGATGTGGCTCGCGCGGGTGGTCAGGAAGTCCTTGTCGTTGCCGGTATGGCGCAAGAGGAACATGCCCGTGCTGTCCACCAGATCGGGGTTCGAGCAGAGGTTGAAATAGAAGTAGCTGCCCATGCCGCAGCCCGCGAAGACGCCAACGGGGCCGGGGAAGTTCTGCGGGACATGGCCTGCGTTTTCCATCGCCTCCCAAGCCACCTCCAGAAACCGTCGATGCTGGGGGTCGAGGATTGCGGCCTCTTTCGGGGAGAAGCCGAAGAACTCGGCATCGAACATCTCGAACCCGTCGAGGCGCGCGGCGTAAGGTACGTAATCCTTCCGGCGCAGTAGCCCTTGCGGCACGCCCGCATCCAGAAGCTCGGCCTCGCTCAGCCGCGCGATGGAGGACACACCGCTGCGCAGATTGTCCCAGTACTGGGCAATCGTCTCCGCACCGGGCAGATGCGCCGCCATGCCGACAATCGCGATGTCGGAATATGCAATGTCCGGACCCTGTTCAGGTCGTGTCATGCCTGTTGTCCTGCTGCTCCTACCCGAATGGCCTATACAGCAAATGCGGGGGAAATTTGACGCGCTTGCGATAACATATGTGACCGAATGCCCTTTTTCAGTGCCCTGATGTCACAGCGCCCCTGATGCGAGCGCAATGATGTCGGACCTGTGCACGGTGAAGAGCAGTGCTGCCACGGCAACGCCCAGCCCGGCGAACAGCGCATCATGCAGCGGGTCCCAGGCGCCCGACTTCCGCGACAGCCACACCACGACCGGATAGGACAGAAGCCCGGCCAACCCCTGCCCGACAATCGCGCCGAGAAGCCCCGCCATCTCGAGCCCGACATAGACGCATGCCAGAAGGGCTGTCGCGCGAAACAGCGCCAGCACGAAGAAATTGCGGCTGTCGCCCGCCGCAAGTGCTGCCTGATCATACGTCAGGGCGATGATCTGCGGGATCCACATCACGGCCAGCAGCACGATTACCGGCCCCGCATCGCGGTAGCGGTCGTCATAGAGGATCTCGACCAGCCACAGGCCGGCGAGCCCCAGAACCGCGATGATAACGAGAAGGGCCGCGGTCACGACCATGCGCATACGGCGCAGTTTCAGGAAGTTCGCGCGGCTCTCGCCCGGAGGGGCCTCGCGGTAGATCGGGATCAGCACCTTGCCCGCCACCATCCGGCCCAGCATGTTCGGGAAGGAGGCGAGGAAATAGCCGATATTGTAGACGCCGAATGCACCGAGGCTCAGGAAGCGACCGATCAGGATGCGGTCCCCCTGGCTGACGAAGAAGCCCGCAATGGTCGACAGGAAGATCCATTTTCCGAAGGAGGTCAGCTCGCTCGCAGCCTCGCGGTCCCAGGTCAGCCGGTCGGGATGGCCGGGGAGGAACACCCAGTTGAAGGCCACGTTGATGATGGAGGCCAGAACCCCGGAAATCACCAGCGCCCAGACCGATTCCATCCACCAGGCAAGACCGATGGCGAGGATCACACCGAGGGTTTGCGACAGAATATCCAGCATCGACACCCGGCCCAGCAGAAGGTGCCTGTGGGCGGTCGCGACCCGCATCGGGTTGACGCCCAGCACAACGAGGCTGAGGGCCGCGGCGGGCAGGATCTGGAGGAGCTGCGGCGCGTTGTAGAACACCGACAGAGGCCATGCGAGCAGGCAGGCAAAGAGCCACAGGATCACACCGCGCACCGCCTGGATCGTGAAGGCGGTGTTCAGAAAGCGCGGATCCTCGCCCCGCTTGTGGCCCATGATCGCCTGCATCACCCCGGTATCTGAGAAGTTCGTCAGGCCCTGGATGATCACCGCGACAAGCGCCATCAGGCCGAACGCCTCCGGGAACAAAAGCCGCGTCAGGATCAGGTTGGAGCCGAGACGGATCAGCTGGCTCGCCGCGAAGGAGCCCGTCGTCCACACCGAAGAGCGCACGGCGCGCGCGCCCAGAGAGGCCCCGCGAAAGCGCTGTAGGCTGAAGACGCTCATCGGCCCCGGCTCCAGCCGTCTTTGGCAGGCCTGAGACGGGCCGCGAGCGCCACTCCGGAATAGACCGCGAAGCCCAAGGGATCACGCGCTGCGATGGCCAGCTTGCGCGACAGCGGAAAAGGACGGTGATCGTCGTTGCCTAGAAGCTCGGGATGCGCCCTCGCGATCTCGGCCACCCCGCGATCCTGCCTTGCACGCACGCGCACCAGGTTGCCGAAGCCGGTCACCACAGGCCATTCGTATCGTGCAGGCACGGCGTGTCGTTCATGCGGCTTAAAATGCAGACGCACGAAGGTATCGTCGGAAATGAGCGCCGGAAACGCGGCCCAGCGCATCCGGCCCGCCGCGTTGACCGCGAACAAGCCGCAGCCGGGCACGCAATCGGCCATGAAGGGCACCTGCGCCCAGACACGGGCATAGCCCCGGCTTGCGGCATTCTCCGGCGCCACGATATTCAGCGTACCCGTCACGAAACGCGGCTGCGGATCGGCCAGCGCATCGGCGATCTGCGCCAGCAGGGGCGGCGAGACGATCACATCCGCATCGAGGTAGACCCGCGCCTGCGCCCGCGCCGCCGCATCGCCCGAATTGAGCGCGGAGGGCTTGCCCGTTCGGGGCGCAGTGATCACGCGCAGAGCCCAGCCCTTCGCGGCGAAATCGCCCTCGAACCCGCGGGCAATCCCGGCCGTATCGTCGGTCGAGCCGTTATCGACAACGATGATCTCGGGCGCTTGGTCCGCGGTCCAATCCGACGCCAGAAGCGCCGTCAGGCACGCACCGATATGCCCCGCCTCGTTCGACGCGGGGATGATCACGCTGATATGGGGCGCGTTATCCGTCATCTCGCCTTATGCCCTGAGCGCGTGTACCTGCGCCACGCCACGATCGCGACGTTGCTAAGCCAATCCGGGCGCCACTGACAGCCAAAGATGGCATAAGAATGAAGCCGGTTCAGGGGATTGGGCGGATATCGTCAGGTGTGGCCTCGAAACCCAGGGACTCGACATCGGTCAACCGGATCACGCGCCAGCCCGCCTGCGCATGGATGCGTCCGGGTTGAGGCTCCGACAGGGCGTAATCCTCGCGCGCACCGGGCAGGATCACCGTGTCGGCGCCCGGTCCGCCATGGATCATGTCCGCCCCCCCGCCGGACCGGATCAGGTCATCACCCGGCCCGGCCAGGATCACATCCTCCTCGGGGGAGCCTTCGATCTCGTCGTCGCCCTGCGTGCCTGCCGCCAGCGCACCATTGGCGAAGGCCGCGACAGGGCGCGCATCTGGCAACGGGGCCGTGTCGTTGTAGCGCAAAAGCGCGTCCCAGCGCGGGGTCTCGGCGCTCAAATGCGGCAACGCGCCCCAGATGCCGAATTTCGACGGCACGGCCACATCGACGAAGGCGTTGAAAAGCCGTCCGCCCGACGCCGTCCAACCCGACAGCAACCGGTCATAGAGCGCGCCCATCTCGGTCGAATTGCCGAAGGCCGTCAGGAAATCGGTCAGCCGCTCCTCGTCCATGTCGGAGGCCACGGCGGTCAGATGCGCGCCGCCTTCATACATGATCAGATCGAGGCCATGTTTCGCTGCCGCCTCGGCGTGATAGGGAAACACCTCCGTGGTGAGCCGGGCGATCGAGGTCTCCGCGATATCCGCCGCGAGCGGCGCGAAGGCCGCATCGAACCGGTTCTCGCGCACATATTCGCGCAAGGCCACGCGCTGCAGGCCGTCCTCGCGGCCCGCAGCTTCGGCCTCCTGCTCGGCATCGTCGAGAAGCGCGCGGAGCTTTTCGGCATTCTCGTCCTTGAACTCGTTGAAGAAATAACCCGTGACGGCATAGGCATCGAAGCTCAGGGCGGGCATCTGCCCGAGCCCCAGATAGGCCAGCGGCGCGTTGAGTGACTGTTCCTCAAGGCCGAACCAGCCGGTATGCGTGGCAAAGACCCGCACGAGCCTGTCCTCGGCCGAATCGCCGAACACCTCCGCGAAAAGGTCCATGACCTGTGCGGCGCGGTAGCCGTAATATTGGTGCCGCCCGTCCGCGGTCTCGCCCCAGAGTGCGGTGGCCTGTTCATGCGCCCAGAGACCTTGCTGAAAGACGCCGTTCCAGACCTCGTTGGAATATTCCACATAGGCCTTCAGTCGCGGATCGAGACCGTCGCGCACCGTCTCGGCGAAGCGGCGCACGAAGGTGTCATCGGCCTGATGGGGCAGCGTGAACCAGGGATCCGCGCCGATCTCGTTGGCGAGCCGGATCATCACCGGCAGCGGCACACCCCATTCGGCATAGCTGGCATCGGTGACGCGTGGGCGGTTCTCCCAGTCGGACAGGGTGGAATTGTTGGTCTGCATCCAGTCCATGAACCGCACAGCGCGCACATCCGCGATCCGGCGCAGCCAGTCGGGATTGAAGATCGCGCCCGCCGCGTGCAGCGCTTCGTGATCCTCGCGCATGACGCGGATATTGCGGATGGGATCGTCGGGATCGATCTCGTCGATGGAGACGCCGACCGCGCCCGGCCCTGGCGTGTAGAAGAACCGCAGCCGCCCCGGTTCGGTCGCGACCCGCCGGGCATTGCCTGCCAGCGACAGGTTGCCCTGCCCCTCATAGGTCAGGATGTAATAGCCCCGCAGATGCGTGGCCTCTTCCTGCTGGCCCGTCAGCATCAGCGCCTCGATCCGTTCCGCCTCGGGCGGGATGGAAAGCGGCCAGCCATTGGCATCCACATGCCCGCCCGCGCGCATCTCGTCGGCCGATATCCCGCCCCATTGCCCCGGCAGATGCCCGATCCAGGCCCGCGAGGTCTTGAAGAGATCGATGAAGGGATGCTGCGTCGTCCAGTCGGTGATCCCGTTCAACCCGATGGCGAGCGCAGGTGCATCCCCGCTTACGGGCGCAGGCTCGGACAGATCGGTGTCGGGACTTGTGGCAGCCCCCAACGGCGCGGCGAATACGAGGCCCAGGAATGCAAGGCAGCGCAGGATTGTGGACACGGATCAGGCTCCGGATGACGGCAGGACGCCGGTTAGCCTTACGCGATTTGGCCCGGAGAACAACGGGAACACACAGCGCAATCACAGGCGAGTGCGATGCATGCTGCGCGTGATGGTCCAGATCCGACCCCGGCGCGGGACGCACGGTCATGCCGCGTCCGAAAAATGTAAGGTGCACGCAAGTCTCAGCAATTCATTTGCAATTTATAAAGGCTTTTGCGGCACCGTCCTGATCTGGCGGGAAAGCCAACCGCCTTCACAGGAACATGAGGACGAATCTGCATGACGTGTCATGACCGCACTGCTTTTGAGACGCCGTCCGACCAAAAATCACCAGCGTCCTGTGCATATGGCGCGGGATCCACGGGCGGGCCCCTTGGTCGCAGCGGATTTTCGGCGCGGAGCGCGCCGATTTTCCGCGCAGGCGGGGGTCGAAAATCAGTGCCTATTTGATCCGGCTCAAAGCTTCACCATCGCGCCACCGGGCCCGGTAAATGCATCGACACCTCACCGATACCTTTCAGGACAGTATGACCCATTTTTCGGATACGGAGCTGAAAGCAACACAACCTCTGCGGGGCCTCCGCAATATCCACTATGTGGTGCTGGTTGGCTCGCTTGTGCTGACGTTCCTGGTCTGGAATTTCGCCAGCCACGCCGCGGATCGGCAGGCTGCCACCGTCTTCGACAATGCGGTCGATCAGGTGCTCGAACTGATCACCGAGCGCATGAAAAGCTACGAAGACGGGCTGCGGGCGGGCGTCGGCGCGATCAACGCCAATGGCGGTGATATCGGGCTCACGCGATGGCGCACCTTCGCCGAGACACTACAGATCGATCAGCAATATCCCGGAATCAACGGGATCGGCGTGATCTTCCACCTGCCCGAGGACGAGAAAACGGATTTCCTGTCCGAGCAGCGCCAATTGCGCCCCGGGTTCCGCATCCATCCGGAACATGACCGCGATATCAACCTCCCGATCACCTATATCGAGCCGGAAGGCCCAAATGCCCAGGCCGTCGGGCTCGACATGGCCTTTGAGGCCAACCGCCTCGAGGGCCTGCTCGCGGCGCGCGACTCCGGCGAGCCGCGCATCACCGGGCCCATCGTTCTGGTGCAGGACGCAGAAGCGACACCGGGATTCCTGTTTTATGCGCCCTTTTATGCGGCCCTGTCCGACGGCGATATCACCGCACGCCGAGAGGCCTTCGCGGGCGCGGTCTACGCGCCATTCGTGATGAAGAAATTGATGCAGGGCATGCTGGACCGCGGCAAGCGTCCCATCTGGGTCAGCATCTCGGACGGGGAAACCCTGCTCTACGATGAGCACCTGGAGGAGGAGGTCGGCTACGACCCCGATCCGGTCTTCACCCGCACGGTCGAAATGGACATGTACGGACGTGTCTGGAGGGTCGACATGCGCACGAACCTCGCATTCCGCGACGCGAACCTGACGACCCAGCCGACCATCATCCTGATCTGCGGACTGATAATCGACGCGCTCCTGCTCGTCCTGTTCTGGTCCTTGGCGCGCAGCAATCATCGGGCCATCGCCTATTCCGATCAAGTCACCGAGGAATTGCGCAGGGAAAAACGCGAACTGATCAACACGAACGAGGCGCTGCAACAATTTTCCTATGTGGCATCTCATGATCTGAAGACACCCATTCGCGGCATGCGCGACACGACCGATTACCTGATGGAAGATCTTGAGGAACGGCACCCAGATGCGCTGAAAGACCCGGACATATCTCGCCAATTCCACGAGTTGAAAGAGCTGTCCCACCGTATGGAGGCCTTGGTCAAAGGCGTTCTCGATTGTGCGCAGATCCCCAGGCATGCCGCACCGGCGGACCCGCATAATCCCAGGGACATCATCCTCGACCACGCACACGATCTGCGGCTATCGACCGATCAATTGCAGATCGAGGGCATCTTCCCGGACCTCTTCGCCAGCGCCACGACTCTGTCCCAGATCTTCGGCAATCTGCTTGGAAATGCCGTGGCACATGGCGTCGGTCCCGCTCCGCTCCGTATCAAGGTGACGGGCAACATCACCGGGGAGGGCGCCACCTTTTCCGTCGCCGATAACGGACCGGGCATTCCTCCGAAATTTCATGAGAAGATATTCGAGATGTTCCAATCCCTCGGCCCCAACAAGACCGATAATGCCACAGGCATTGGCCTCGCCATCGTCCGAAAGGCCGCGGAAAGCGTGAAGGGCACGGTCACCGTGCAGTCGCATCCCGGTCAGGGCGCCGAGTTCATCGTGACCTTTCCATCCGATCTCGTGGCCACGACAAGCAATATCGCAGCGGAGTAGACAATGAAAATCCGGGCGAAAAGCGTCCTTTTGGTTGAGGACAACGATTTTGACGTGAAGCGCGTGACACGCGCTTTCGCGAAACTCTCCGACATGCGACAGATCGTGCGCGCCCGTGACGGTGTCGAGGCGCTCGACATCATCCGCGGGACGGCAGAGACGCGCCCGCCGGAAACGCCGTTCGTCATCGTGCTCGACCTCAACATGCCGCGTATGGGCGGGATCGAATTTCTGGAAACGCTGCGCGCCAGCGGATCGAAATCCTATCCCCAAGTCTTCGTGGTGACGACGTCGGACTATCACGTCGATGTGGAGAACGCCTATCAGCGCGGCGTCTCTGGCTATTTCGTGAAACCCGAAACAGCAGAGGAAATGATTACCATCCTCGAGAAGGCGTCGCAGTTTTGGGACCTCTGCGAAATCCCGAAGTGATCCCTGCACTGCATCAAGGCCCACCGCCCGCCATTCGATTGAAGCGCAGCGAAACACGCACGCAAACAAGTCGTTTCGTCGAGAGCCTCCGGTCGACCTTGACCCCATAGAGCGGCCTTCAAGGTCAGGATTGCCGCCATTGCGGGGCGACGGGCTTTGAGCGTACCGTCTGCTGCAAGGCGGCAGGGGAATTCAACCGCATGATCAGCGCAGCGAAAGCGTCCGGTATCCGGCGCACAGACGGGGCTTGCATCGCATGCAAGATCTGACGCGGCGCGCTTTGCTTTTGGGATCCGGCGCGGCCCTCGGTGCCACGGCGGTCGGATTGTCGCGCTCCGATCTGCCGAAAGTCACGCCGCACCTGAGTATCCCGCCCCAATCGGGGCAGACAATCCTGAATGACGCCAGCGAACTCAGCCTAACGCCCGTGCACCGCCACATCACGATGACGGAGGATATGGGCGATGCCCTCGTCACCCGCATACGCGCAGAGATGCGCGATGCGGCCGAAGCGGGGCGACCCGTCAATATCGGCGCCGCGCGGCACTCGATGGGCGGGCAGTCGATCCCGCGCGACGGCCACGCGATCACCTTCGACAACGCCGGGCTTGAATTGGACAGCGCGACCGGGATCTACCGCGCGCATGCGGGCGCACGCTGGGCTGACGTGATCCGCGCACTCGATCCGCAGGGTTTCTCGCCGCAGGTCATGCAATCGAACAACGATTTTGGCTTGGCCGCGACCTTCTGTGTCAATGCGCATGGCTGGGCCGTGCCCTTTGGCCCGATGGGCGCGACCGTGCAGGCCATCGAGATGATCACGCCCGACGGAACGCGCCTGCGGTGCAGCCGCACCGAAGAGGCCGAGCTGTTCCGCATGACGATGGGCGGATACGGGCTGACCGGTGCGATCATCGCGCTTGAAGTGTCCGCAGCCGAAAACCTGCGCCTTGTCCCGAGCTTTCAGGCCATGCACGCGGCACGTTTTGCTCCCACCTTCATGGCCGCAGCGCGCGATAGCGGCGTCAACATGGCTTACGGGCGGCTCAACGTCGATCATGAGAATTTCTTCGAGGAGGCGTTCCTTGTCACCTATCGCCCAGACCCGGATCAGGAGGCGCTGCCGCCCGCATCCGGATCGGGCTGGACCGCGCATGTGGCAAGCCGCGTCTACCGCGCGCAGCTCGGGCGCGAATGGGCCCGGAAACTGCGCTGGTGGTTCGAGACGGAGCTTGGTCCGGTCGTGGGCGGTGGTGCGGTGACCCGGAACTCGCTGATCAACGAGCCGGTGGCCACGCTCGATGATCGCAATCCCGCACGCACGGATATTCTGCATGAATATTTCGTGCCGCCGGAACGCTTCCCGGATTTCCTCGAGATCTGCCGCGCGGTTATTCCAGCCTCCTATCAGCAATTCCTCAACGTGACGCTGCGCTTTGTGGACAGCGACCCGGAATCCTGGCTGGCCTACGCGCCGGAGCCCCGGATCGCGGCGGTGATGTCCTTCAGCCAGGAGAAAACCGCCCGCGCCGAAGCGGACATGGCCCGCATGACACAAGCGCTGATCGACGGCATGCGCGAGATCGGCGGCAGCTATTACCTGCCCTATCGCCCCCACGCGCGGCCAGACCAGTTCCGCGATATCTACCCACGCGCGCAGGCCTTCGCAGACGCCAAACGCGCGCTCGACCCACGACTTTTGTTCCGCAACAACCTGTGGGATCAGTATCTGGAGCCGCTATGACCCGTTTGCGCAAACTCTGCCTGGGCTATTTCGCCATTCTGATGGCGGCGGCCTCACTCAATTACATACCCGGCCTCACCGATCAGGACGGGCTGGCCTTCGGGATATTCGCGCTCGATATCTTTGACGACGCGCTGCATGTGGCATCGGCACTTTGGGCGCTAGCGGCAGCACTGATCTCGCAACGGGCCGCGCGTGCCTTCCTGATCCTGTTCGGCGCGCTGTACCTCGGCGACGGCATCTTCGGCTTCTTCACCGGATACGGCTATCTCGACCTCGGGATCTTCACCAATGCGTCCGAAGGCATGTCCTTCACGCTCTTCCGTGTTCTGGCCAATGCACCGCATCTGCTGTTGGGCGGCGTCGCACTCTGGGCCGGCTTCCGGGTCGAGCGGGCGTGATCGTCAAGCTGGCCCGCGCACTGGGCGCCACGATCGCAGCCCTGCTGGGCATCGCCCTGCTGCTGGTCTTGCCCGTGCTCTATATAGAGACATCTTGCCGTCCCACGGGCACTGCGGCGCCCTACGATCCGATCAAGCCCGAGGCGCATCATCGCCCCGAAAGCCGCACGCTTCTGACCTATCCCGAATGGCACATCGTGCATGCCTATGAGGATTACGCCGAAATTCTGCGCGAGGGCGATCCGCACGAATACGGCTTCCTGCGCGGCATCGCGGGTTTCTGGACCACGCTGTGCGATCTGTCGGCCGCGTCCGGCGCGCATGGCGGTTTCCCGGGCGATACGAAAACCATGGTCTACGTGGTCGGCGTCAGCTTCACCGCGGAGCTTCTGGCGAAGGCCGCCTATGAAGAAACGCTGGGCCGGGCCGCAACATGGCTTCGCGGACCGGAGCCTGCGCCGCTTGATCAGCTATCGGCCCGTCAAGCCCGCGATTACGCCGTCTTCCTGCGGCAGGTGCCCTGGTATCGCTGGGACTTCACCGAGGCAGCGGACGCCCTCGCGGCGGAGGCCACAGGGGCGCTGCGCGATCGGGAGCGGCGCATGGCACTCGGTCTCGAATACCGGGGCAAGGCCCTTTACGCGGAGGCCATCGCGGCAGCTGTCGCCTCGACGGGCAATGACGCGCTGCGCCTGCGCATGATCGTGGACCGGGCGCCCGCGCCGGGCGACGGGCTGGAGGTGATCGGGCCGAACGGTCCAGGCATCGAGGTCGAAACGATCCGCTATCGCGCCCTGACGGAGATGTTGCAGGGGCTTGCAGAGGAGAGGATTCAGATCCTCGAGATCGCGGGAAATGATGATATCATGCTCACCGTGATATCGGATGAGGCGCAATATCCCGATGCCCTGATCTCTGTGCCGCGCCAGGGGTTCGGCGATTACCGGCACCTGGTTCTTCTGAAAGTCAGCGACCTGTCCGTGACCTTGCAGAGCCTTGCAACAGACAACACACGACTGGAGCATATCCATGATTATTAGGGTCGGCTCAGGGCTCGCGTCCCTTCTTGTCGGCTGGCTCGGCGTGCTGGCCGTCACCATGGCGCTGTCGGATGCGGCGCCCGCGGCCCTCGTTCTGTTTCCGTCCGATACGTTCCTGTCGTCGCTGCCAGATCACGTCGCGATTTCGGACCGTTTCACCCATGCGATCACGCTTGTGTCGAGCCAGCCGGGCTATGTGGCGTCGTTATACGAGGCCGGTGCGCGACTGGTTCTGCCCGCCGGTCTCGCGGGTTGTCTGTCGCTTTGATATTCGGGAACGCCTCAAATCCCTGACCTCTGTGCTTGAGCCCAAGACATGGGAAACGCAGCGATGTCCAAATGAGTGACGCCTCGCTTCGACGCGATTCGATCGCATCAAGACGACGCAGCCCATGTCGGACCCAGTTCGCGCCACATTCCATCAGGAGAAGGGAGAGCTGAGTAGGTGATTATTGGTCGGAGTGGCAGGATTCGAACCTACGACCCCTGCCTTCCGAAGGCTAGGGAAATATTTTTCCTGAGCACTCGGCTTGTGACCCATGCATACCTTTCCGGTTTGATTTTTCAATAAAAATAGTGTTTTAATAGGAAATGATCATTGTTGTGGGCACACCCCCGTTTTCCTCTCTTTACCGGCCCCGTGCTTCCTATGTGCTTCCTGTAGCGAAATGACCCCAGATCGACTGACCAAGACGGTAGTGGACAAGCTCGAACCACGTGAAAAAGAGTACTTTGTCTGGTGCGGCAAACTGGCGGGCTTTGGCGTCCGGGTCTGGCCAACAGGCCGAAAGGTCTTCGTAGTGCAGTATCGTGCTGGAGGCAGGGACGCCCCAACTCGCCGCAAGTCCCTCGGGGTCTTTGGCACCGTCACCACCGACGAGGCCCGCAAAACTGCAGAATCGTACCTCGCGTCCGCACACCTCGGAAACGATCTGGTTGGGGAAAAACGACAGGCACGGGGAGAAATGACCGTGGGCCAGCTCTGCGACGACTACATCAAGCACGGAATGACGACCAAGAAGCCCAGCACTATCAAGACGGACCTTGGGCGGATTAACGGACACATTCGACCGCTGATCGGGAAGAAGAAAATCAACTCCCTTACCCGACGCGACGTTGAACAGCTTTTGCGGGACGTTGCAGTAGGCAAGACGGCTCGGGACACACGCACCGTAAAGGGCCGTTCGATCATTAAAGGCGGCAAGGGCACTGCGACGCGAACCGTTCGGCTGCTAGGCGGCATGTTTACCTACGCGTTGAACCACGGTTTGGTAGAAACCAACCCATGCGCAGGAGTGAAGGTCTTTAAAGATGGGTCAAAGGAACGGTTCTTGCGTCAGATCGAGTTGGATAACTTGGCCAAGACACTTGAAGAGGCCGAGACCACCGGCTTGCCTTGGACGCTAAGAACCGAAGCCAAGGCCAAACACCGACCGAATGAAGAACACATGCGCGAAATTATGTCGCCTCATGTGACCGGTGCAATCCGTCTGCTCTTGCTCACTGGGTGCCGCCTTCGCGAAATCCTGCATCTTCGCTGGAACGAGGTGGATTTGGAGCGCGGCTTACTGAACCTTCCCGACAGCAAGACCGGACGTAAGACAGTCTACCTGTCGAATGCCGCAATTCAGGTCTTGGAGCGCCTTCCCCGCGCGGGAGTCTATGTTGTCGCGGGTGACAACCCATGCAAGCCGCGAGCCGACCTAAAACGTCCTTGGAAACGAATTTCGGAACACGCCGGGATCGCAGATGTCCGCATCCACGATCTACGGCGCACGTTCGCGTCAATTGGCGCCGCACAGGGTTTAAGCCTTCAAGTCATCGGTAAGCTCTTGGGCCACAAATCTGCGGAAACAACAGCCAGGTACGCACACTTGACCGAAGACCCTTTGCGGCGAGCGTTGAATGACATGTCCGTCAGCTTGCCGTTTGGGAAAGGCGACGATTAAATATAATATTTCTCTTTTTCAATGCCTTACGTCGAAAATCGAAAAAAGTTCCCAGAACCGGACGAGAAATTGGCTCCAAAAATGTATAAATCAGGGTCACGAGGAGCGTGGCATTCCAACAAGCAAAGGGAATGACTTAGCATGGACCTCCATCTTAGGCCATACGAAGCCGTCAAATATATCAGCTCGACCTATGGCTTTCGCTACAGTCCCAGGTATCTCGCCAAGCTTCGGAGTATTTCGGTGATCGGCCCGAAGTACGTCAGGCACGGCGGGCGGATATACTACCGTTCGAGTGATCTTGACGAATGGGTAGCTCAGCGCACCCAAAGTCGTCGCTCAACCTTGGAATAAATCTGACAATATACCAATATAATCAATAACTTAATGAAATGAAATGTTGACACCCCCTGTAGGTCTGGTTTGTTATATAAGGTGAAGGTCACCTGGCCTTCACCATGACGCCAACCAACAGAAAGGGTCTCGTCATGGAAGACTACAATGACAGCTTCATCCTTATTCCCGCCAAAACTGGCGGAGGCGCACTGGTGCGCCACAGCCAGATCGCCGGGGGAAGAGCCAACGGCGCCGACGGTGCCATTGTGTATCTCGCCTGCGGACCATCCGTCTACACGACCGCCACAATTCCACAGTTGGCGATATTGTTGGATGCGCAGGAGGCAGACATCCGCGCGTAATCCGCAAGGATGGGGAGGCTCGAAATGACGGGCCTTCCGACATCCTTTCACCTAACCGACGAGTGGATACGCTCACTACCCACCCCAACAAAGGAGACACGGATTTTCGATACCGAATGCAGGTCACTCCTAGTTCGGTGCAGGCCAAGTGGTTCAAAATCCTTCTATTTCCAGTCTTACGAATGGTCCAATCCTAAGTCCATGGATTGGAGTCAATTTTACTACGCAATCGGCTCCGTTCGAAAGCTTACCGTTTCGGAGGCGCGAATAATCGCACGCAGGGCGGAGAAAATTCCATCACTCTTAGACCGTGAAGCACGTGTTTCTCGGAAAGCTCCTCTAGCGGATATAATCAAAATGTATATGAGCGAAGGAATGGAAGGAAGACGAGGCATTTGCTTCTCAGCACACACAGCGCATCTATCCGTGAAATACCTGATGCGTCACCTCCCCAAGATAATGGGAAGCCAAAGATTATGTGATTTGTCGCAAGCCGATCTCATGGAGTACTTTGAGCGGCTCAATATGCATAGCCCCACCGAAGCCGAACACGCACACAAGAAAGCTAAGGCGTTTCTGTACTGGTGTGCAAGCGCGGGAATAGTGAAAGCAAATCCGCTCACGAAAACCAAGCTTCCCAAAGCCAGTCGAGGTACACGCCGCGATATTTCTTTCACTGAAATTGCAAAAATTTACCTGGCAACCCAGGAAATAGATAACGTTTCCGCCAGGCTTGTCCGGTTTTCCATAATCACCGCGTGCGATTTTAAGAGGGCACGCAACGCGAAAATCATCGACGTTTGCGGAAGAATACATAGATGGCACCCATCGAACTGGCCTGCGATTCCGAGATCAACTCGGAACCTAATTGACCTTTCAAACGAATATGATTGGTGCTTTCCCTCGCCAAGAAATCCCCGCAGGCCGATCCATGTCTCAAAGGAGTTCATGGCAAGGCTAGCGGAAGAGGCCAGATTGCCTTTTACCCTATATGCGCGCGACCTCGTAAAATCTACACAGCACTTCGCGTTCAAAAAAGCTAGCCTAGAAGAGTGGGAAAGCTGCCTCGAAGACGAATGCAGAGAATTAAGAGGTGACGACGTTGTGCCCTGAGAATGTCATCCTTGGTGTGGGTTTGCTCGTTCGAACAAGAAAACTCATAAAGAAACAGCCGAGAAACACTCAAGAAATACTGGCTCCGCTGCATGGACCAGGACAACCAGTAATATGCCGAAACGCGCTAAAGAAACGGATGCAATTTCGAGAAACAGACATCTCGCTCTACCCGGTTTGGGCAAACGAGATGCTTAGCGCGGCGGCTTGTATTGCCCACACAGTGGGAAACGAGAGTCCGAGTATGGAAGCAAGGTAACGAAGTAAAAAATGCTCCCCCAAAATCCTGCCAGGGGAAAAACGGAATCGATGCAGAAGGACTTTTTTGAATTATTAACATTTCTGTATGTCAAGAAATCTGCATAGGCATGATGCTTGTGCGATATCCAGTGAATGAATGTTCCTATGCTGGGAGTCGAGAGGCTTACTGGATTATTTAAGAGGAGCTCCCGGCGAACCTCAAAAAACCCAACAACGACAGAAAATCAAAGGATCAATCTCGGAAAAATTAACATCTTATCATTCCTTATATGAAAGTGAATGAAAAGAAAATCTCAGGAAATAGTAATGTCCTACACAATGTAAATATGCATTGATACATGCAGGATATGAATGCCAAGACCCAGGACTATCTCAGGAAACTATCACTTACCCATTTCAGCAGGGAGACGCTGAAGGTCTGTCCGGGATGCATGTCTCGGACAGACCACTTTCAACTGGCCTCATTATCACCAATCTGCCAGTCTGCGCGGCAATGGCGAGCAGCCTACGGCCCCAAGAATAAAGCAATCTGATCAAACAGCTTCAACGCTGGGGCAGGCGAGCGTCACGCTGCGGCAGTAGCGAAACGATGCGGACAAAGGGGCAGAATGTGTCACGACTTACGGACTTGATCGCGCAGGCCAAGGCGAAAGATGCCGATCTAGGGAGAGAGCTGGAGCGGGAGTTCAAGGCCTACACGAACAGGCGGGCCTTTGGCCTCAACTTCGAACGACATCGGCCTGAGAGCGTGGAGCTGCCAGGGCGACCGATCCGTAAGGGCGACAAGGTCCGTATCCTACCGCCGCGTGGCGAGACGAAGAAGGGAGATCTGCGGCTCTGGAAGGTGCGCAGCCTGTCTGGCAAAGGGGCCGAGCGCGTGGCCCAGGTTGAGCTGATCGGCGGAGTGGAGCCGGAGACGCAGGAGGTTGCGGTGGCCGATCTGATCGTGGTCGCGGAGTTTCGCGACTATATCTACCCCGGCCTCGTTAGCACCGGAAAGGTCGAGCGCGGCAGCACCGACTGGCGTAGGGAAACCAGGCCTAACGGATTCTATCCTCTACATATCTCACTCACTGATGGAAAACTTGTGTCGGTAGGAGAACCACTCCCGCTAGAAACCGAAAGGCAATCGTATCAAGCTCCTGAAGGTACATTTGCTGTCTGGCCCCTTGATCCGAGTGGTGAAGACAGCCGATGGCAAATTTCACCGGAAAGACTTCGCAAGCAACTTGATGACGGCACAGCCGCGCTAAAGGATGCTGACCCAAAGACTGGCTCCGCATCTGTTATCTATCTGAAATCTGGCGACATTAGGCGGGTCGAAAGTGGAGAGTTGAAGGTGGTCGGAAGGAGTGATGATGGCCGGATCATCACTGAGGCAGGAGAACGTGCAGCTCGAAAGGCCAAGACCATGTGGACGGTGGGTGCGCATGACGCGAGCGCCCACGGTACGGCGCTTCTCAGCCGTTTCGTGCCAACCCGAAAATTCCCATTTCCGAAATCGCTATATGCGGTGGAAGACGCAATTCGCTTTTTTGTGTCACGCAAACCTGACGCAACTATCCTGGATTTTTTCTCAGGCTCGGGAACAACAGCCCATGCTGTTATGCGCCTCAACCGTCAGGACGGAGGCAACCGGCAGTGCATTTCAGTCACCAACAACGAAGTAGCAGCGGAAGAGCAAGCCAAGCTCCGAAAAGATGGCCTTCGCCCCGGCGATCCTGATTGGGAACAATGGGGAATCTGCGACTACATTACCAAACCCCGGATCAAGGCCGCGATCACTGGCAAGACGCCAGACGGTGAGTTTATCCAAGGGGACTACAAATTCACCGACGAGTTCCCAATGGCCGAAGGCTTTGAGGAAAACGCTGAGTTTTTCACCCTCACCTATGAAACTCCGGTGGCCGTCAGCCACAACCGCGCCTTCGCTCGGATCGCCCCGCTTCTGTGGATGCGGGCGGGTAGCGAAGGGCGGCGGATTGATAAGGAACCAACGGAAGGCTGGGAAGTGGCCGATACCTACGGCCTTCTGACCAATCTCGACCGCGCCGCCTCCTTCTGCACCGAGATCGCCGTCAAAGGCGGCATCCGCATCGCCTATGTCGTTACCGATGACGAGCGGCGATTTCAGGCCGTCACACGGGAATTGCCCGCTGGGGTTGAGCCTGTGCGCCTGTACGAATCCTACCTAACCAATTTCCGCTTCGCGATGGGGCGCTGAGACATGAAGTTTACGCTTATCGACTATCAGGCCCAAGCCGTGGCCGACGTGTTGGACAACATGAAAAAGGCGCGGGTGTTCTGGCAAGATCACGACATGAAAACCGCCTTCTCCCTCGCCGCCACCACCGGCTCCGGTAAGACGGTCATGGCCGCCGCTGTGTTCGAAGCGCTGCTGTTCGGCAATGATGAATTGGAATTCGAGCCAGACCCCGGCGCGGTCGTGATCTGGTTCAGCGATGACCCTTCGCTAAACACGCAATCAAAATGGCGCTTGCAGGAGGCCTCCGACAAGTTGACCATTTCCGATCTTGTGACGGTCGAGAACACCTTCAACCGGGAAACCCTGGAAGCCGGGAAGATCTACTTCCTCAACACGCAAAAGCTATCCAAGAGCAGCCTTCTGACACGCGGACATGACCCGGACGACGACAGCCTGGAGACAGCAGATGGGCAGAAAATCATGCCCGACATGCGCGCGTTCACCATCTGGGATACTATCCGCAACACCATCGAAAACCCCGACTTGACGCTCTACCTCGTGCTGGACGAAGCGCACCGGGGCATGAAGGCTGATGGCGGGGTTGCCGGAGCCTCCGGTAGGCAGACTATAGTCAAGCAGCTCATCAACGGCTCAGGCGGCACGCCCGCCATTCCGATTGTCTGGGGTATCTCCGCCACCGTTGACCGCTTCAACAAGGCGTTGAAGGACATGCAGGGGCGCACCACGTTGCCGCATGTTCAGGTGGACGCCGGGCTGGTTCAGGCATCGGGCCTCTTGAAGGACACGATCACGATGGACGTACCCGACGAGGTCGGGGATTTCGAAACCGTGCTTTTGCGCCGTGGGGCCGACAAGCTTCGCGAGATCACTGAGGCCTGGGCAGGTTATGCGTACGAACAAGGCGACGGGAGTAAGGTTCAGCCGCTCTTGGTGCTGCAAGTGCCTGACGCACCAAACCCCAAAGATATTGGAAAATGGCTGGACATCATCCTTGAGCGGTTTCCCGATCTTCCCGAGGACAGCATCGCCAACGTGTTCGGGGAGCATAAAACCGAGACCTTTGGCCGTCACACCGTTCCCTATATAGAGCCGCAGCGGGTCCAACAGGACGCTTGGGTACGCATCCTGATAGCCAAGAACGCGATCAGCACCGGTTGGGACTGCCCCCGCGCCGAAGTGATGGTTTCGCTTCGCGCCGCGTCTGACAGGACGCACATCACGCAGCTCTTGGGTCGGATGGTACGTACCCCGCTCGCGCGGCGGATTTCGGGCAATGACCGCCTGAACGCTGTCGATTGTCTCCTACCCCATTTCAACAAAGAGACCGTCACAGCGGTTGTCGATGAACTGATGAAGGGCGGCGAGAGTGGCGAAGAACTACCCGGTCGCCGCGTCCTGATCAATCCGCGCGAAATGAAACCGAACCCGGCAATTCCTGAAGAGGTTTGGGAAAAGCTGACTTCGCTACCCTCTCAGACCTTGCCAAAGAAGCAGGCCAGACCGGTGAAACGACTGACCGCTTTGGCGCATGAACTGGCGATGGACGACCTTCTACCTGATGCCGGGAAGAAGGCACACGAAGCGATGCACGCCGTTCTGGACGCCTCGGTGGAAACATATGCAACCAAGATCACCGAAGCCCGCGCATCCGTCTTAACCGTCGAAGGGAAAACCCTTTCAGCGGACACGAAGACGCGGGAAATGTCGTTCGATGACTTTGTTGAAGCTGCCGACTATGCGGTTATCGAAGATGCATACAAGCGAGCCGGACGGGCCATTAGTCCTGACCTGGCCACGACCTACGCAGAGCATTTGGCTGGGGGCATGGAAGACCAAGAGGACGAGGAAGAAGCACTGATCGAAGCACACACGATCATCGCAGCAATCGGATTGGTGCCGAAGATCAAAGACGATTTGGAGGCAGAAGCCGAGAAACTGGCGAGGGAATGGCTGGGAACCCACAAGGGTGCGATCAAGGGCCTCACTGATGAAAGGCAAGAAGCCTATCGCCAGATTCGGGAAATGAGCACGGACCCGCTCCCGGTCGAAATCGCCCGGCCACATATGTGGCTGCAACCGACAACAGCGCGTGAACCGAACGGCAAGGAATATGACCTTGAACGGTTTGAAGGCCACTTGCTTTGCGACGAGGACGGCCTTTTTCCTGATGCTTTCAATTCGTCTTGGGAACCTGCTGTTTTACGGGCTGAGCTTCAGAAGGAAGGGAGCATCGGCTGGTACCGGAACCCAGCGCGCGCAAGCCAGGATTCTTTGGGGGTTGTATATGAGGAGGCAGGGGAAAACCGATTGGTCCGCCCGGACTTCATTTTCTTTGTGCAGATGGAAGATGGCAGCATCGCCGCCGACTTGATCGACCCACATGGGGACCATCTCGCAGATGCCCTGCCGAAACTTAAAGGGCTGACGAAATATGCTGCCAGGAATCTGGAGACCTTCCGACGCATGGAGGCGATCACGAAACTGAAAAAGACCGGAACTTATCGGATGCTCGACCTGACTAACGAGGAAGTGAGAGAGGCTGTCGAGGCCGCAACGAGTGCCGAAGAACTTTACGGTAGCCCGATGGCCGAAGACTACGTTGTATAATTTGAGCTACTTAGTGAGGATTTGTGGCCCAATCTGACCCAATCCAGTCTCCTAGGAAAACGTTCTAGAGACGAGCCAACCGAGCGAACCAATGCGCTCTCTATCGGATGATTGGCAGCGTTCTAATTCCCTGTAAACCAACCAAACTCAAACTGAGTTGCTCCTCTATAGGCTTCGCGCTAGCGTACAAGACTCGACATGAAAAAAATGTGTTCACATATATGTCAGCCATGCTACTCTGACACCAAATGTGGTGGTAAGCCACTAGGCAGGGCAGTTAGAGCATGATCACTGACGCGGCAAAGTCAGCCTTTTCTTACGCGAGAAGGCTATCCCCGATTTTTGTCGCTAAGCGACCGGGTGGAGACGCCGATATTCGAGTAGGATACTACGGCCAAGTCGGTCCGTCCGCCACAAACCGGGTTCTATCTTTTCAAGGAAGCCTTTCCCATGAGCTGGGGATAACTTCAGTTATGCAATCCATTGAGGACGGATGCTTCGAGTGTACTTTCAGCATTGGCGGGTCGCAAGAAGCCCAGAGATTGTCAGGGTTGATTGAGCAAGGTCAGTTCGACAGCCTGGCATATAGGTACCGCATTCTGTTTGTTCGGTTTCTAACAGACCCCGATCTTGACGAGGTCCATTTCGAGCGGGATAGTCTTTTTCGCTAAGAGGTGGAGAGCAGAAATGGCAGTCAAAAAGCGCGATGTTTCCGCGCAAGAGGAATACGACATCGAAGATTGCGATGTCCTGATCTTTACCGCGATTGAGGATTTAGAAGCCCACGCTCTCACAAACCACCTAAAGCGAGTGGGAGCCGTCTACAAAGAACAGACAAAGGCGGAGCGCCTGAAAGACCTGCACCGGTGGAGTCTTCCAAGAAATCACGATGTACCAGAGCTCCGTTTGCTTACGCGATGTTTGCAAAGAGCTGGAAACGGGTATTCTGGAATCGAGCTTTCACATCTTCTACACACCCAACACAGGCCAAAGCTTGTGGTTTTCTGCGGAATCGGTGGTTCATTGGACGTGAAAGAAGCTCAGCTAGGGAATGTAATTGTATCGAGCAATGTCAATTGGAAGGGGTTCGACAAAATATCAGGTGATAGCGTTTCTAAGGAAATGCGCAAAATATCCCTTGATGAGCATCCAGTAAACGAACGCCTTCAGAACCTTGTTAAGAGCTTCATCAGGGACAACAACGCTGCAACGGACGCAGAGGCACCTGCACGCGGTTTGTTCAAAACCGATAGGGATTCAGGATTCTGGTCGGCCTCCGAGCGCTGGCTTGGGACAGCAAAAGCTGATGCAGACTTGCGGCCTGACATCGAAAATTTTGAGGTTCATCAGTACTATGACCGCGTGAAGCCAATTGTGCGGTTGGGCAAGGTCATGTCTTGGGACTTTGTACTAAATAAAAAATCTATCCGAGAAGAGGTTAAGAATGACGACAAAGAATTCTTGGTCGTGGAAATGGAGACTGGAGGGATGGCGCTAGCGGCTCGCCGGGCGCGAGAGCACTTTCGGGATTCGATGACGGAAGTGATGGCCGTGCGAGGGATTTCAGACCTCTGCAACAAAAAGACCGACGATGTTTTTCGCGAACTT
Source organism: Roseivivax sp. THAF197b (assembly GCF_009363255.1). Classification (NCBI taxonomy): domain Bacteria; kingdom Pseudomonadati; phylum Pseudomonadota; class Alphaproteobacteria; order Rhodobacterales; family Roseobacteraceae; genus Roseivivax; species Roseivivax sp. THAF197b. Next base: position 3,595,523 of record NZ_CP045318.1, read on the forward strand.
GCCGCGGATCATGCCGCTGCGTTTTTGATCGGATTTTTGCAGTCTGGCTACGATGAGGAGTTTTGACAGACTGCTCTTACTCACCAAGGAAAACCCGCTTGTTTCCCTCGGAGCCACCTCCGCCGCGCGTGTGAGGGGCGCGAAGGCGGCTCCGAGGAAAACAAGCTCTCTTAGGTATCTCTACCTCTATCTATCTTAGGCGGCGGCGGGCATCAGATTCGACCTGAGATCACCCGAATTTACCTCTGCCGTGCTTACTATGTGCTTACCGCCACAGGAAGCACACCCGCAGATTTCAGCTAAGTCATTGATTTAATTGGTCGGAGTGGCGAGATTCGAACTCACGACCCCTGCCTCCCGAAGACAGTGCTCTACCAGGCTGAGCTACACTCCGACCGTGCTGCGCCGGATATCCAAAGCGCATGCCTTTGGCAAGGGGTCACGACCCGTTCGGAGGCCGGATTCGTGCGAGTCGCAGCAGCGTGTCGATGCGCGGCGATGTGCCGGGGTCGAAGCGCGTGCGTGTACGGCTCACCGGCCGGTACACCGATGCCGATGTCCGGCCCTCACGCACCACGATATACAGCCCCGATGCGATAATGATGCCCGCGCCCAGAAGCGTCGGACGGTCCAGCGTTTCGCCGAACAGCAGCGTGCCGAAGATCGCGGCCCAGAGGATCTGCGAGTATTGCATTGGCGCGACGATGACCGCCTCGCCCCTACGGTAGGCCTCGATCATCAGCGCGGCTGCGACGAATCCCAGGATCGCGAGACCACCGTTCAGCGCCATAGCCCCGAGCGGCATCGGCACGTAGACGAAGGGCAGCATAGCCCCCATGACCACGAAATTCCCGAGCATCGGATAGAGCAAAAGAACCGCGCTGCGCTCGTCCTGGCCGATCTTGCGCGAGATGAGCGAGGACAGCGCCGACCCGAAGGCCGCGGCCAGCGCCGCCAGATGCGCCAGTGACAAGTCGCTGGTGCCCGGCCGCAGGACGACCAGAACGCCCACCATGCCTGCAATGACCGCCATCCAGCGCCTGAGGCGCACGCGCTCTCCCAGGATCGGGATCGACAGGATGGTGATGAACAGCGGGGCCGCGAAGATGATCGCGTAGACCTGCGCCAGCGGCAATGTCGAGAAGGCGTAGAAGGCGGATCCGCCGGTGATGACGGCCGACAGCGTGCGCAGCGCCACCCACCAGGGATGCAGCGGGCGCAAATGGCCGGGCGTTGCATCGCGGATCAGCATGAGCGCCACGAGCGGGAAACCGAAGAGAACGCCGAAGAACAGGATCTGGATCGGGCTGTAGTCGACGCCCAGCGCCTTCACGACGACGTCATGCGTGGCAAAGACAGCGAATCCCAGCAGCCCGAAAAGCGCGCCGGTCACGTTCGGTCCCATGCTCCCGATCCTTCATCCTGGCGCGCGTGAGGTCACGCACAGGCCTAACGCCGGGAGGCGCGGGATGGCAAGGCATGGCTGCCATCCCGAATTGGCATGGCGTCAGAGCGACGCGTCGAGCTTGGCGATGATCGCGTCGCCCATATCGGCGGTCGAGACGGGCTGCACGCCTTCCTCGCCCAGAAGATCGGCAGTGCGCAGACCGTCGGCCAGAACCGCTTCGACCGCACGCTCAAGCCGTTCGGCCTCCGCGCCCTGATCGAAGGAATAGCGCAGCGCCATGGCAAAGCTCAGGATGCAGGCGATGGGGTTCGCCTTGCCCTGACCCGCAATATCGGGCGCGGAGCCGTGCACGGGCTCGTAAAGCGCCTTGGGTCGGCCATTGGACATCGGCGCGCCCAGCGAGGCCGAGGGCAACATGCCGAGCGATCCGGTCAGCATCGCCGCGAGATCGGACAGGAGGTCGCCAAAGAGGTTGTCGGTCACGATCACGTCGAACTGCTTGGGCCAGCGTGTGAGCTGCATCGCGCCTGCATCGGCATACATATGCGTCAGCTCGACCTCGGGGTAATCCTGCGCGACCCGCGTGGCCACCTCGCGCCACAGGATGCCCGACTCCATGACGTTGGCCTTCTCCATGGAGCAGAGCTTCTTGCCGCGCTTCATGGCCAGGTCGAACGCCGCGCGCACGACGCGGTCGATCTCGCTTTCGGTGTAGCGCTGGGTGTTGATGCCCACCCGCTCATTGCCTTCCTCGAAGATGCCGCGCGGTTCGCCGAAATAGACGCCCGAGGTCAGCTCGCGCACGATCATGATGTCGAGGCCAGAGACCACATCGCGCTTCAGCGATGAGAAATCCGCCAGCGCGTCGAAGCATTGCGCCGGGCGCAGGTTGGCGAAAAGGTCCATCTCCTTGCGCAGGCGCAGCAGGCCGCGCTCGGGCTTCACCGAGAAGTCGAGGTCGTCGTATTTCGGGCCACCCACGGCGCCAAGCAGGACCGCGTCCACTTCCTGCGCCTTGGCCATCGTGTCGTCATGCAGGGGCGTGCCGTGGGCATCATAGGCGCAGCCACCGACCAGATCCTCGCTGACGTCGAACGGCATGTCGCGCTTGGCGCCCAGCCAATCGATCACCTTGCGCACCTCTGCCATGACTTCCGGGCCGATCCCGTCACCGGGCAGAATGAGAAGCGAAGGCGTGGTCATGGCATGCATCCTTTGTATGTCTGTCGTTCAGGTTCGCCTAAGCAAACCCGCGGATGCCGTCAAGAAACGGTGGGCCCGATCAGCCGGGAGGCGATGGCGCGTAACCTTCATGGGACGCGCCCCTCTGCGGCCGGGCGATGTCGATCCAGACCGCCCCATGGGGACCGGTTGCTGCACCTGGGGTGCGCGTACCTGCCTCTGTCAGTTCGAGATCACGGGACGGCAGCACGTAGCTCAACCTCAATGCCCCCAGCGTTTCGGGCCACAGCGCGGATGCCGCGCCGGGATGCGGATCTGTCAGGCGTGGATGATCCAGAAGCGACCGGATCGCCGCGCGCCGCCCCTCTCCGCGCGCCGGGTCGAGATTGGCATCGCCGAAGATCACGAACGGGCCGGTGGGCGGCGGGATCGCGAGGCGTCCATCCAGAAGATACCCCCAGAACGCGATCTCGTCGTGGTTGCGCAGACCATTGCGATCCTCGGGCCCGTCGAAGATCGGTGGTGTTGCGTGAAACGCCATGAGCGTGATCCCCCCGTCGCCCTGCCCGGCCTCCAGCAGCCAGTGCCCCGCACTGGAGAGGCGTTGCACACCGCGTCCCGGATCGTCTTCGGGCATCCGGGATTCCGGCACGGCCTCCCACAACATATCGCTCGCATCCGCGATCAGGCGCAGTGGCCAACGCGAAAGCACGGCCATGCCGCCTTCGCCCGCATACCAGCCATAGCCCTGCGCATCGCGCGGCTCCGCCAGGGCGCCATTGCCGTCCATGTCGCGCCCGGTTCTCATGCCGGTATTCGGCAGGCGCGCGAAGAGTTCCGGATAGGGCACCGCAAGGCGGTCATTCAGCGCGGACAAGGCCGCGAGCCCCTGATCGTAATCGATATCGGTGAGCAGAAGGATATCCGCATCCAGCGCATCGATCTCCGCGATGGCGGCGGCGAGGTCCGCATCCTCGGCGCGCATGAGATCGCGCAGCAGAAGTCCGGGGCCCTTGCGGGTCAGCGGCACATGCCACGTGGCTATGCGCAGGGTTTCGGCCATGAGCGATGGCGCGGAGGCGAAAAGACCGATGACAGTCGCCGCGACAAGCGCGGTCAGGCGGGCTGCAAGACGTCCGATTGGGCGTAGGCGCGGCGGCGCTTTTCCTCGATCAGGTCGCAAACCCGCCACAGGGCGATGCCGCGCATGACCAGGGATGTCGGCAGGAAGGCCCATGCGGTCATCGTCCAGATCAGGGTCTGGGGGTCGTCCAGTGGCAGGCTGATCCCCATCGAGAAGGCCACTGACATCAGCGCCGGGATCAAGAATGGCAGCAAGAACCCTAATGCCACGTTAATGTTGGCATCCCGCTTCAAGCGGTAGATCACATCGCCCCCCGCCGTCGGATCGAAAAGCGGCAGGTTGATCCAGACATTGAAGGCGCCCTTGCGGATCGGCCAGCGCATGATGCGGATCAGCGGCACGAAGATAGTCAGCGCGATCATCGCCAGCGTCAGGCTGAGCCCGGCCATTGCGCGGGCGGTGACCATGTCCGCGCCGCCCATCGACTCGGCCCCGGTAAGCGCCACGAGCCGCACCGGAGAGAACGGCACATCGAGCGCGAGGCCCAGAGTATGGCCGAGCGTTGCGATCACGCCGCTCTGCGCGCCGGGCGTGACCGCCTCCCGCATGAGAAGCGACAGCGCGAGCAGCATCGAGAATAGCACGATGAACCGAACACGGTTGAAAGGCGGGGCGGAGCGGAATTCGATGAAGCTGGGGCTGGAGCTGGCATATTCGCTGAAGGTCAGCATGCCCGCGATGATCGCGGCGAACATCAGCACCGACGAGCCGTCCTGCGATCCCTGCGGCAGCAGAAGCGCCGGCATGACCACTGTAAAGGCCATCATCAGAGCACGAAGCCCCGCGCTGAAGACGCGTTTGATCACGAACCTGCCCTCGTTGCCAAGCGGGCGCGATACATGGCCGCGTCCTCGTCCCGGCACTTTGTCGCCGATACCGGCGTTTGCCTCTAATTTGCCCAATTCTTGCCGCCTTTCGGACAAGTGCTCAAGATCGGGAACCGGAATGACACCGAAATGCGGCCCATTTCGGGTAAGTCTGGTGCGAAATTGCATCGAACGTCGGACGATAGCTTGGCCGCATTGGGTGCGGCCCCAAGATGTTGTGGGCCAAAGAAAAACGGCCGCTAGCGCGAAGCTGCGGCCGTTCATAATCGTTAACGCCCGGCGCGGGCCGGGGCGCGATCAGACCCAGGGACGCTCTTGCGCCATCTTCTCCTCGAAGGTGTCGATCGCCGCGACCTTCTCGAAGGTCAGGCCGATATCGTCCAACCCTTCGAGCAGGCAGTGCTTTTTGAACTGATCGATTTCGAAGGACATGGTGTCGCCGTCGGAGGTGGTGATCGTCTGCGCTTCCAGATCGACGATCATGCGGGCGTTGGCCCCCTTCTCCGCGTCCTGCATCAGCACATCGACCTGCTCTTGCGGGAGCGTGATGGGCAGAATGCCGTTCTTGAAGCAGTTGTTGTAGAAGATGTCGGCAAAGCTCGGCGCCACGACGCAGCGGATGCCGAAATCCTTGATCGCCCAGGGCGCGTGCTCGCGCGAGGAGCCACAGCCGAAATTGTCGCCCGCGATGAGCACCTCGGCGTCGCGATATTGCGGCTTGTTGAGCACGAAGTCGGGGATCTCGTTGCCGTCCTGGTCGTAGCGCATCTCGTCGAAGAGGTTCACGCCGAGGCCGGTGCGCTTGATGGTCTTCAGGAACTGCTTGGGGATGATCATGTCGGTGTCGACATTCACGAGCGGCAGCGGCGCCGCGATCCCGGTGATCTTTTCGAATTTGTCCATATCGATTCTCCTGCGGAGCAGCTCTTCGAGCCCTGGCGGCCTGTCTTCGCGAGGACGCCCGCCAGGGCGGAAGAGCAAGCCGGGTTACATCAAGTCGCGCACATCGGTCAGACGACCGGTCACCGCCGCCGCCGCGGCCATCCCGGGCGACATCAGGTGCGTCCGGCCACCGCGACCCTGACGTCCCTCGAAGTTGCGGTTCGAGGTCGACGCGCACCGCTCGCCCGGCGCCAGCTGGTCGGGGTTCATGCCGAGGCACATCGAACAACCCGCAAGACGCCATTCAAAGCCCGCATCGATAAGCTTCTGCGCGATGCCCTCTTCCTCGGCCTGCGCGCGCACGAGGCCGGATCCCGGCACGATCATCGCCCGCAGACCTTCCTTGACCTTCCGGCCCTCCATGATCTTCGCCACTTCGCGCAGATCCTCGATGCGACCATTGGTGCAGGAGCCGATGAAGACGGTATCGATCTCCACATCCTTGAGCTTGGTGCCGGGCGTCAGGCCCATATAGTCGAGAGACCGCTTCGCCGCCTCCACCTTGCCGCCGGTGAAGGCGTCGGGCGCGGGCACTTCGGCGTCGATGGGCAGCGTATCCTCGGGCGACGTGCCCCAGGTTACGGTCGGCGCGATCTCCTCGGCCTTGAGGGTCAGCACCTTGTCCCAATGCGCGTCATCGTCCGAGTACAGCGTCTTCCACCAGTTCAGCGCAGCCTCCCACTGGGCACCTTTCGGCGCGTGGGGACGGCCCTTCACGTACTCAAAGGTCGTCTCGTCCGGCGCGATCAGACCCGCGCGCGCACCGCCCTCGATCGCCATGTTGCAGATCGTCATGCGGCCTTCCATCGACAGATTGCGGATCGCCTCGCCGCAATATTCGATGACGTAGCCCGTGCCGCCCGCTGTGCCGGTCTTGCCGATGATCGACAGCACGATGTCCTTGGCGGTCACGCCCGGCGCGAGCTTGCCAGTCACCTCGACCTTCATGTTCTTCGACTTGGTCTGGATCAGCGTCTGCGTGGCGAGCACATGCTCGACCTCGGACGTGCCGATGCCGTGCGCCAGCGCGCCGAACGCGCCATGGGTCGCGGTGTGACTGTCACCACAGACGATGGTCATCCCTGGCTGGGTCCAGCCCTGTTCGGGCCCGATGATGTGCACGATGCCCTGCCGCACGTCGGAGACGGGGTAGTAATGCACTCCGAATTCTTTGGCGTTCTTGTCGAGGGCCTCGACCTGAATGCGGCTTTCTTCATTTTCGATCTTGGCGTCACGGCCCTGGGTCGTGGGCACGTTGTGATCGGGAACGGCGATGGTCTTCTCGGGTGCACGCACCGTGCGGCCCGCCATGCGCAGCCCTTCGAAGGCCTGCGGGCTGGTCACTTCGTGGACGAGGTGACGGTCGATATAAAGATGCGTGGTGCCGTCTTCGGCAGCATGGACGACATGGGCGTCCCAGATTTTGTCGTAGAGCGTTTTTCCGGCCATGGGGGATCCCCAGATATGTGAATGATGTGAGACGGATCATCGAAGCGCCCGCGCCGAGCCTCGGAAACGCGAGGCGCGACCGCGGCGCGCGGACTTATAGGCCTGCGAGCACCGTGTGGCGGATGGCACCGAAGAAGCGCTCGTTCAGGCGCACCCGGTCGTCGAGGTCGATCACGCGTGTCATGGCGTGGCCATAGCCTGTCGCAGAGAGTCTCGCAAGGCCGCTGGCATGCTGCGGCGCCGCGCGCTGCGGCCTTGCCGAGGCGTCTACACGCAATCGCGGAGCAATCCCGGCATCATCCCGGCCCTGTGCAATCTGGTCGCAGTCAGAGTGCCAGCCATTGGAAACCAGACGCGCTGCCTCTATGCCGAAGGCAATTCATTCATTTGGTATGCGCGTGTTCAGTCCTCTCAATCTCGTTAATGGTATTTTGATCCTCGTCATCCTCGTCTCGCTCGCGGCTGTAGTCTCGAGCGGGCGCGTCTCCGGGCCGGAGCATCTCGATATCGGGTTCGCCGTGACGGAGGTGTGACGCGTTCTTGCTTGCCGTCTGCCTTGATCAGTGCATCCTCGTTGAAATGAACGGATCAAATGCACGCCCCGTGACGGCTTCCCATGTCCTCTGACGACGCCTTTTCCGAGATCCTCGCGATCTTCGCCACGCTTCTGGGCGAGCTGCAGCTTTTCGCGCAAGGCCTGTTGAGGCCCTGGAACGCCTACCAGATTGCCATCGCGATCGGGCTGTTCTGTCTGGCCTTCCTGCTCGACCGGGCGATTGCGCCCCGCGTTTACGAATGGATGCGGAGCCGCGAGGGCTGGCCGAAATGGCGCATGCGGCTCTTCGTGGTCCTACAGCGGCGCATCCGGATGATGCTGTTCGTCGTGCTGATCTGGACCACCGTCTGGATCATGCGCGAGGTCACCTGGCCGTCGCGGTCCTACATCCTCGGCATCGTGGCCGAGCTTGCCACCGCCTGGCTGTTCATCGCCATCGCGACCCGGCTCATCGGCAACCCGGTGATGCGCAGCGTGGTCCGCTACGGCGCCTGGATCTGGGTCACCTTGTCCATCCTGGGACTGACGGACGCGACCCGCACCGCGCTTGATTCGGTGGGTGTCAGTTTCGGGGAGAGCCGTTTGACGCTGTGGCTGGCGCTGCAGGCGCTGGTGCTTCTGGTGCTGATGTTCGTGGCGGCGCGGTTCCTGTCCATCACCTCTGCCGCGCGGATCCGGGCGAACGAAGACATCTCGCCGTCCATGCAGGTGCTGGCGATCAAGTTTCTGCAGGTGCTGCTTTATGGTGCGGCCTTCTTCATCTCGCTGCGGCTGGTGGGCGTGGACCTCACTGGCCTCGCGGTCCTGTCGGGTGCGATCGGCGTGGGCCTCGGTTTCGGTCTGCAGAAGGTCGTCTCGAATCTCGTCTCGGGTGTGATCCTGCTGCTCGACCGCTCGATCAAGCCCGGTGACGTCATCTCGCTCGGCGAGACCTTCGGCTGGATCAATTCGCTGGGCGCGCGCTACGTCTCGATCACCACGCGGGACGGCAAGGAATACCTGATCCCGAACGAGGACCTGATCACCGGACAGGTGGTGAACTGGTCGCATTCCAACGATTTCGTGCGGCTCGATATCTTCTTCGGCACGGCCTACGGCGACGACCCGCATCTGGTGCGAAAGATCGCCGTGGAGGCCGCCTCGAAGACGTCCCGCGTCCTGTCCGAAAAACCCGCCGTCTGTCATATCGTGGGCTTCGGCGACAGTTCGGTCGATTACATCCTGCGCTTCTGGATCAAGGATCCGACGGGCGGTCTCACGAATATTCGGGGCAACGTGTATCTGGCGCTTTGGGATGCGTTCCAGGAGCACGGCATCTCGATCCCGTTCCCGCAGCGGGAGGTGAAGGTGCTGGAGGGCTCGGTGCTGGGGCGGTCCGAGGGGTAGGACGGGCAGGCGTTTGGGTTGTCCGGGGTGTGGTGGGTTTTCACCCACCCTACGAGGCCGGATTTCCAGAGTTACGCCCATCGCCGTAGGGTGGGTGAAAACCCACCATCGCCTCATCAATCCGGATCAACCTTCCCCCTCAGCGCCTTCTTCTCACCCGCGATCTTCTTCGCCTTCAACCGCCGCTTCTTCGCGCCAAGGGTGGGCCGCGTCGGGATGCGTTTCTTCGGCTTCTCGAAGGCCTTCGCCACAAGCTCGGCCAGCCGGTCACGGGCGATTTCGCGGTTACGGGCCTGGCTGCGCGTCTCGTCGACCTGCAGGACGAGCGCGCCCTCCTTCGTCCAGCGCCGCCCCGCGAGCCGCCTCAGCCGCGCTTTCACCGGGCCGGGCAGGTTCGGCGAGCGTTCTGCCTCGAAGCGCAGCTCTACGGCTGAGGAGACCTTGTTAACGTTCTGTCCGCCCGGCCCGGAGGCGCGGATGAACTGCTCCGTCATCTCCCAATCCTCGATCGAGACCTTGTCGTTGATCTTCAGCATGCGCCTTCCTTCCAACCCACAATATAAAAGGGCCGCCCCTGAGGGCGACCCTTCGAGAATGTGGAGGCGATACCGGTTAGGTATTCACCAATCCGGACGGTCATCCGCCTGTAGGGGCTGCCCTAGAGAAGGGCCCTCCGAACTGTTCCGACACCTCTCTCCAATGCTTCTCTCGACACTGGATCACCTCCTTTCTCTATGTTGCTCAATGAGGTTAGCCTGACAGACTTTTCCTCGGACGCAAAACAAAATCTTGTGGTCAGGCGACCGCGCGCGTCGATAGAGCCCAAGAAACGATCAGACGGAACGGAATGAGCGCGACCAGAGCGAGGCTCAGCTTGACCATCCAGTCTGCCACGGCGAGCGACACCCAAAGCGGCACGACCGGGCCTGCGCCCAGAAGCGGCAGCATCTCTCCGGCCCAGCTCACATCATTGGCCGGTTCGATGAAGCTCAGCGCGCCCGAAAAGGCGATGGTGAAGAAGAGCGCCGTGTCGACCGAGGAGCCCACCAGCGTCGAGGCGAGCGGCGCGCGCCACCAGCGGCCTTCACGCAAGCGGTCGAAGATCGCCACGTCCAGAAGCTGCGCGGTCAGGAAAGCGAGGCCGGACCCGATGGCAATGCGCCAAGTCACGAGCGGGCCGAATTCGCCCATGATCTGCGTGCCGATGAAGGAACAGGCGACGCCCACCAGAAAGCCCACGAACACGACGCGGCGCGCGGCCGACTTGCCGTAGAGGCGGTTCATCAGGTCGGTGACCAGGAAGGCGATGGGATAGGTGAACGCGCCCCATGTCAGCCATTGGCCGAAGAGGAACTGCACGAGGATGTTGGAGGCGAGAACAACGGCCGCCATGGCAAGAATGCCGGGAAGATAAGCGCGGGTCATGACAACTTTCCCGTTTTTGCAAGGTTGCGGGGACTTGGTCCCGGACCATCCCGGGACAAGCGCGGCGCTTAGACCGAACGCCGCGCGCGCGCAAGTTATTCCGTGACGCGGTATTCCACGAATTCGGTGCGCTGGAAGAAGTTGAAATTGTCGTCCGAGATCATCGTCAGCCGGATCGCGCCCGTCTCGTCGCGCCAGGCCGCAATGCCTTCGAGATTGTCGAATGTGCCGAAATCGCTTTCCAGAAGAATGCGTTCGGACACGATCATGTCCTCGACCATCTGCAATTGACGCACGCGGCTGCGGAAGCCGAAACCGTTGAATTCCCGCTCCAGCAGGTAAAGCGCGCCATCAGGGCCGAAATCCGCCCCTACGGGCAGAAAGCCCCCATGCCGCACGATATCGAATGGCTGTGTCCAGCGCCCCCGGTCGAGCTTCCAGACCGGGAAAGGCTGGGGCAGCGCGCCTGAGCGTTCGGGCAGCGTGTAAAGCGCGCCATCCGCGTCGATGGCCAGAGCCTCCAGCCCCGAATTGTTCCCGAGGCTCGCAAAGGCGGGCGGTACGGGCAGCGCGGTGACGCCCTTGTCGCCATAGGCCCAGAGGCGCGGAAATTCGCCCTCATAGCTGATGACCCGCGTGCCGGACGGGCTGATCGCGAGGCCCTCGGCATCGCGCTCCTCCTCGGGCAAGGCCGCGCCTGTGGGCGATGTCAGGGGCTCGACCGGCCCCGCGGTGATCCCGGTGATCGTCGTTCCTTCCCGCGCGATCCGACCCGCAACGATGCCGCCGCGGTCGCTGATCGCGATGAAGGCCGCGCCGTCGGCCGACAGTTCCAATCCGGAGAACCCGCCGAAGGTCTCGCCGGGCATGGACCAGGTGTAGCGCGACAGGAAACCGCTGCCCGCGTCAGGCTCGGCCGCGCAGGCGGGCAGCACTGCCAGCAGAAGGGCGCTCAGCGCGCCGAGAGAACGGACGTGCATTGCGCAGGCAGATCGGCGAGGGTCAATTCGCGTTTGGGCTTGGGCGTCGGCGCAGGTGCGTTCGGATCGGGCGGCGGCGGGTTCAGGATATTGTTCACCCATTGCTGCGCATCGGCGCAGCCATCGCCCGGCGGCGGCGGGGTCTGATCGACGCAGCCTGTAGCCCCTGCCGGGCAGTTCAGCCGCACATGGAAATGGTAGTGATGCCCGTACCAGGGCCGGATCTTGTTGAGCCAGGCGCGATTGCCGGTCTCTTCGTTGCACATGCGCACCTTGGCGCCGGGGAAGACGAAGATGCGGGCCACGCGCGGGTCGGAGGCCGCGGCTTTCAAGATCTCGTGATGGGCGCGGGTCCAGTTGTCGTTAGTATAGGCCCCCTTGGCCCGGCGCAGCGAGATCGACGAGATGCTTTCACGCTCCGCTTCCGACAGGTTCAGCCGGTCCGCGGGCAGCATCCAGAAATCCGCATCGAGACCGATCTGGTGGCTCGCATGCCCGGTCAGCATCGGCCCGCCGCGCGGCTGGCTGATATCGCCGACATAAATACCGTTCCATCCGGGCTGGGTCGCCGCGAAGCGGGACAGGTCCTTGATGAAGTCGATCATGACGGGCTGGCCCCAGTTGCGGTTCCGCGACAGGCGCATTGCCTGCCAGGTCGGTCCCGTCTCGGGGAGTTGCACGTTCCCGCCGGCACAGCCCTTGGCATAGGAGCCGTAGGGCTTCGAGCTTTGCGCAGAGGCGCGCTGTTCGCTGCCGAAAAGCTGCTTGGCACTGCGCGACGAAAGCACCGCCGGGATGGAAGCAGGCGCGGTCGCTTCCGGCGCTCCGGGATTGGCGTTGCGCGCAGGCGGCGCATCTTCGCCACCACATCCCGTCAGCAGAAGGGCGGCAAGGGCGAGGCTGGCAAGGGGTCGGATCATACTGCTCGATCTCCGTCGGGTTTCACCCAGCGTAACAACAGAAGGCCGATCCCGAAAAGAAGAATAAGGGGGCTGACACCAACTTGTTGTGATCCGCTGATCCAGGTGACGAAACCGATCAGCATCGGCGCGAGAAACGAGGTCGCCTTGCCCGCCAGCGCATAAAGGCCGAATCCTTCGGTCATGCGGGTCTCATGGGCCTGCCGGACCATCATCGTGCGCGATGCGGCCTGCAAGACACCGCCTGCCGCCCCGATCACCACGCCGAAGACGTAAAAGGCGATGTCGGGCAGGTTCGAGCCTTCAGCGACGGGAATGAGGAACACCTGCTCCCGGCTGACCAGCACGATGGAGATCGCAACCGCCGTCAGCGCGAGGATACAGACCGTGATTACCGGCTTCGGCCCGTGCCGCATATCCGCCTTGCCGCCCAGCCACGCGAATAGCGCGCCTGAGATGATCGCGATGATGCCGAAGATACCCACGTCGACCACGCTCCACCCCAGCACTCCGGCGGCGTAGATGCCGCCGAAGGCATACATCCCGTTCAGCGCATCCCGGTAGAACATGGACGCGCCCAGATAGGAGAAGAGCGACGGGTAGCGCGGCAGCGTGCGGATCGTGCGGCCCAGATCGCTCAGCGCCTTCTTCACCGCGCCGGGCGGGGCCGGTTTCGCGCGGGGATCGCGCACCCAGACGAAAAACGGGATCATGAAAATCGCGAACCAGATCGCGGTCAGCGGCCCGACAAAGCGCGTGCCCTCGCGCGCCTCCGGGTCCAGACCGAAAGGCGGTGTCATCCCGACGAAGGTGCGCCCGCTCGAGGCACTCTCGGCGAAGAAGACAAGCATGATGACCAGCGTGATCAGCCCGCCGACATAGCCGAACGCCCAGCCATTGCCCGAGATGCGTCCGATCTCTTCGCGCGGGCCGAGATCTGGCAGCATTGCATTCGTGAAGATCGTGGCAAATTCCATGCCGACGAGACCCAGCGCGAAGAAGAAGAGCGTGGCATAGAGGTTGAAATCGTCGGGGGCCGCGAACCACAGCATCCCGGATCCGACCACATAAAGGCCCGAGAACAGCCAGATCCAGCGGATTCGATTGCCGCCGGTATCGGCGATGGCCCCCAAGACCGGCGCCAGCAGCGCAATCGCGATGCCCGCGAAGCCGATGCCGAAGGCCCAGGCGGTCTGCGCTGCTGCGCCATCGACCATGAGCTCTTTCACGTAAGGTGCGAAGATGAAGGTGATCAGCAGCGTGTTGTAGGGCTGGCTGGCCCAATCGAAGAAGAACCAGCCCCAAATCCGTTTGCGCGTCTCGGTCATGCCTGCCCCGTTGCCATCCCCGCGCGATCAAACGCCGCGCTGGCGGGTAACGCAAGCGAAGTTACGCGCCAAGGCTCCGGCGCGGACGCCGTGGCTCAGGACATTGGCGGCCAGGGGCGCTGGCTCTCCGCTGCAGACCAGGCCTCGATCCAGTCCGGCAGGTCGGGCGAGACCGGATCGTAGCCCAAGGCCTCGGCCACGGTCGCGCAGGGCACGATGCCGTTCTTGTCGGTCACCGCAGCCCGGAAGAGCGCGTGGCTCGCGCAATCGCCGTTTGTCTTCCACATGGATTGTTCGAGATACATGAAACGCGCATCCCAGCCTACCATGCGCGAGCGCATCTCGATCCGGTCGAACATGCGCACCCGGCGGCGATACCGCACCGACGAGCCTGCGATGGTCAGTCCCCAGGACCGCTCCCGCATGATCGGTATCAGCCCGCTGCGCGACGCCATCGGGATCCGGCCCAGATCGTAGATTGTCAGGGTCCGCCCGTTATTGAGCTCCCACCACATGTCGAGATCCCAGGGCCAGCAGATGTGATGCGACACGTGATCCTCACCCAGCGCAATCGGCGCGGCCTTGCGGAAACGGAACATCTCTTTGGCAAGACGGAGAAAGGGATACATGCGCGGGCTCCTTTTGTCCGCGACGTCGCAAGGTGCGCCGGGAACGTCAACCACGAACGCCGCGGCACTTGCCCTTGGCGGCCCCCGCGCTTACCTCTGGCCGAACATTCGGACGTAGACCCTGAAGGACAAAGCCCATGCAATCGCTGTTCCAGATCCTGATGCTGCTTTTGGACGTGGTATGGTTCTTCATCATCGCGCATGTGATCATGAGCTGGCTGATCAACTTCCAGGTCCTGAACCTGCGACAGCCGCTGGTCGCGCAGATCTGGGACGGTCTGAACCGCCTGCTGGAGCCTGCCTATTCGCGCATCCGCCGCTTCCTGCCGCAGATGGGCGGCCTCGATCTGGCACCTCTTGTGGCTCTGATCGGCATCTATGCGCTGCGGATCATCCTCGCCAACAATGCCGGTCTGTTCTACGGCTACTGATGTCCCGCGAGACGGCACACTGATCGCAGCGGTGCAAAAGACGGTTAAGTCTTGTCCCCCGATTCCTAGTATGAGACCCTGCATCAAAGAGCAGATATAGAAAAAACAGGGTCTCCCCATGCCTCGCGACCTCTCCGGCGCTGATGCGTTGTTGCGTGACGTCTTCGGCTATGACGCCTTCCGCCCCGGGCAGGGCGAAATCGTGGATGCGGTGGCCGACGGCTCCGATGTGTTGGCGATCATGCCCACGGGCGGCGGCAAATCGCTCTGTTTCCAGCTTCCGGCACTGATGCGCCCCGGCCTGACGGTCGTGATCTCACCGCTCATCGCGCTGATGCGCGACCAAGTGCGCGGCCTGCGCGAGGCGGGCGTCGCCGCTGGCGCCCTGACCTCCGGCAATACGTCCGAGGAAAACGACGCGGTCTTCGATGCGCTCCATGCGGGCGAGCTGAAGCTGCTCTACCTTGCGCCCGAACGGCTGGCCTCCGGTGGCACGGCCCGCGTGCTGTCCCAGGCGGGCGTGACCCTGATCGCCGTGGACGAGGCCCATTGCGTCAGCCAGTGGGGTCATGATTTCCGTCCGGATTACCTGCGCATCGGCGCGCTTCGCCGCGAACTCGATGTCCCCGTTGCGGCCTTCACCGCCACCGCCGACGAAGAGACCCGCGCCGAGATCATCGAGCGGCTGTTCCCCGGGGCCCAGCCGCAGGTCTTCCTGCGCGGCTTCGACCGTCCCAACATCCATCTGGCCTTCGCGCCGAAGGACAGCCCGCGCAATCAGATCCTGGCCTATGCCGCCGCGCGCAAGGGCCAGTCGGGCATCGTCTATTGCGGAACGCGTGCGAAGACCGAAACGCTTGCCCAGGCGCTGCGATCCGAGGGGCACGCGGCGCGCGCCTATCACGGCGGCATGGAGGCCGAAGAGCGCCGCGCGGTCGAGACCGCCTTTGCGCAGGAAGATGGTCTGATCGTGGTGGCGACGGTCGCCTTCGGCATGGGCGTCGACAAGCCCGATATCCGTTGGGTCGCCCATGCGGACCTGCCCAAATCCATCGAGGCTTATTACCAGGAGATCGGACGCGCGGGCCGCGATGGCGCGCCCGCCGAGACGCTGACGCTCTATGGTGCCGATGATATCCGGCTGCGACGCGCGCAGATCGACGAAGGCCTCGCCCCGGCGGAGCGGCGCGTGGCTGATCACGGTCGGCTCAATGCGCTTCTGGGCCTTGCTGAAGCGCAGACCTGTCGGCGCGCCACGCTTCTGGGGTATTTCGGTGAAACGCTCGAAGCGCCCTGCAAGCATTGCGATCTCTGCGACCGCCCGCCCGAGACGTTCGACGGCACCGAAGCCGTCCGCAAGGCGCTGTCGGCGGCGCTGCGCACGGGCGAGAATTTCGGCGCGGGCCACCTGATCGACATCCTGCGCGGCAACGAAACCGACAAGGTGCGGCAGCGCAACCACGATCAATTGCCGACCTTCGGCGTCGGACGCGACCTCAACCAAAGCCAATGGCAGGGCGTCTTCCGCCAGATCATGGGCTTCGATCTGATGCGGCCCGATCCCGAACGGCATGGCGCGCTGGTGATGACCGATCGCGCGCTGCCGATCCTCAAGGGGCAGGAAAGCATCCGTCTGCGGCGCGACGTGGTGGACCGTCGCGCCGTGCGCGCCCAGCCCAAGGCACTGGTCAGCGAGGAGGACGCGCCGCTGCTGTCCGCGCTCAAGGCCAAGCGCCGCGCATTGGCCGAAGCCGCATCCGTCCCGGCTTACGTGATCTTCAACGACCGGACGCTCATTGAGATGGCCGAGACGCGGCCGCAGACGCTGGACGACATGGCAGGAATTTCCGGCGTCGGGGCGAAGAAGCTCGACCGGTACGGCGCCGATTTCCTGGCCGTGATCGCGGGCGAGGCCGAGGCGCTGCACCCCGCGCGCCGCAAGCTCGCGGGCCGCGCGGCAGGCTCGCTCTACGACCGGCTCCTTGAGGCGCAAGCGGCGTTGGTGCGCGGGCCCGAGGGCACGGACAAGCCGCTGTCGTGCTCCGCCGCGCAACTGGCAAAGATCGCCGAGGCGCGCCCATCGAGCGATGCGGCCCTGGCCCGGTTTCTCGATGACAAACGGCAGGAACGCTTCGCGGCGGCCTTTCTGGACGTGCTGACGAACGCGGCATAAACGTCGGCTGTCGCACCGCGGTCTTTTCCCGTCCGCGCGGCTGGCCTACATCGTCGGACAACCAAGTATGCCCCCGAAACTGCCCCAAGGAGCCGCCCGATGCTGATCGCGATTTCCCCGGCCAAGCGCCTCGACTGGTCCGAGCGCGAAACCGACATGACCGCCCCCGTTTTCGAGGAGGATGCGCAGCGCCTCGCCAAGACCATGCGGAATCTCAGCCTGAAGGATCTCAAGGCGCTGATGGATCTGTCGGACGATCTGGCGAAACTCAACCGCGACCGCTTCCGCGACTTCTCGGACGCGCCCGAGGCGGATGCCGTGCGCCCCGCAGCACTCGCCTTCGCGGGTGACACCTATCAGGGGCTCGAGGCGGCCTCCCTCGATCCCGAGGAGATGGATTGGGCGCAGGACCATCTGCGCATTCTTTCGGGCTTATATGGCGTGCTGCGTCCGCGCGACGCGATGCAGGCCTACCGGCTGGAAATGGGATCGAAGCTCAAGACCCGCCGCGGCAAATCGCTGTACGATTACTGGGGCGATCAGATCGCCAAGGCGCTAAAAGCGCAGGCCGATGCCATCGGCACGGCGACGCTGGTCAATTGCGCAAGCCAGGAATATTTCGGCGCCGTTCCGGAAAAGGCGCTGGAACTTCGGGTGATCACCCCGCAATTCATGGAAGACAAGAACGGCACGCCGAAGATCGTGAGCTTTTACGCCAAGAAGGCGCGCGGCGCGATGGCGCGGTTCATCGTGCAGAACCGTCTGACCGATCCGGATGCGTTGAAGGATTTCGACCTGGGCGGCTATCGCTACCGCGAGGATCTGTCGGAGCCCGACAAGCCGGTCTTCCTGCGCAGCGAAGACGCCGCTCGCGCCGCTTGAAGCCACAACAGGGCCTCCGCGCCATCGCCTAGGCGTCGGAGGTGATGCGGCCCGGCAGGGCAGCCTCGATCGCGGCGCGGATCGCGGCCTTGCGCACCGGCTTGGTGATGTAGTCATCGAGCCCGCTGGCCATCGTGGCCTTGCGATCCTCGGACATGGCATGCGCCGTCACCGCGATGACCGGCAATCGGGGCGCGCCTGAGCGGTCTTCCTCCGCCCTGAGGCGCCGCGTCGCCTCCTTGCCGTCCATGCCGGGCATCGAAATATCCATGAACACCAGATCGGGCCGCGACGCCGCGATCTGATCCAGCGCCTCCTGCCCGTTCTCCGCAATCCGGAGCCGTATGGGCAGGTCGGACAGCATCTTGGAGAAAACGAGCTGGTTGGTCTTGTTGTCCTCGGCCAGCAGCACGTCGATCAGCTCGGCCTCCGGGTCCGGCGCCTTGGCCGCCTCGGCAATCTCGGGCGGCGCAATTGCATGACGAGACGGGGCCGACTGCCCCGCGATCCGCTCAAGCGCGGCATAGAGGTTGGCGCGCGGTGCGGGCCGGGTCAGGGTGGCTTGCACGATCCCCCTCTCCAGCGCGGCGCGCTCCTGATCGGGCAGCGTGACGGACAGGATAATGCCGCGCCGCTCCCCCGCGTCACGCCAGCTTTTCGCAAGTTCGACGCCGGTAGTACCCCCCATATCCTCCGCCAGGATGGCTGCTTGCCAGGCTTCGGCGCGCAGGGCGTTCGCCTCCTCGGCGCTTGCGGCCATGATCGCACCGATCCCCACCTGGCCCAATTGCCGCGCGAGGATCGCGCGCGATCCCGCATGCGGATCGGCAACCAGGACGCGGCGGATGGACCTGCGCACCATGGGTGCCTTTGCGGTGTCTTCCGGCGCGATGCCGAGCGTCAGACGGAAGCCGAAACACGATCCCTGGCCGGGGGTCGATTCCACCCAGATCTCGCCGCCCATCAATTCCACCAGGCGCTTGCAGATCGACAGGCCGAGGCCCGTCCCTTCGAAGGCGCGATCGCGGTCCTCCTCGACCTGGTTGAACGCGCCGAAGATATGCTCCGTCTTGCCGGGGGGGATGCCGATGCCGGTATCCTCCACGGTGATGTTGAGCGCGATCCGCCCGTTTTCCTCGCCCAGGCCCACGATCCGGACCAGAACCTGCCCCTCGTCGGTGAACTTGATGGCGTTGCCGATGAGGTTGGTCAGAACTTGCCGAATGCGGTGCACGTCGCCCGAAAACCGGCTGGGCAGGAAGATGTCGTAATCCACCAGAAGCGACAGCCCCTTGTCGCGCGCAGAGCCCTGCACCAGCGTCACCAGATCGTGGATCAGGCATTCCAGATCGAAGGGCGCGTCGGCTATGACCACGCGCTCCGCCTCGATCTTCGAAAAATCGAGCAGGTCGTTGATCATCACCAGGAGGGCTTCGCCGGAATTCTGGATCGTTTCGGAATAGAGGCGCTGCTCGTCGTTGAGAGGCGTGCTCATCAGCAGTTCGGACATGCTGACGATGCCGTTCATCGGCGTGCGAATCTCGTGGCTCATATTGGCAAGGAAGGCGGATTTCGCGCGATTGGCGGATTCGGCGCGACGGATCGCATCCTCCAGATCCGCCTGCGTCTGCTTTAGATGGGTGATGTCCACGCGCAGGCCCACGCGCGACCCGTCGGTCACGCGTTTTTCGAAGATGCGCAACCAGCGCCCATCCTCGAGCGGCTGCTCCACCACCGTCTCCGCCTTGCGATGCAGTGCCAGGCGTTCGGCCAGCCAATCCTCCTCCCGGCCGATCGCCTCGAGGTATTGGCGGTTCTTCAGCCCGTAGCGCAAGATGTCCTCGAACGCGGCGCCGGGCACCATGGCGGCGGCGGATTTTGCGTAGAAGCTGCGATACCTTTCATTGCACATGACCATCCGGTCATCGGCATCGTAGAGGACGAACCCGTCGGGCAATTCCTGCACGGCCGACCACATGCGCATCATCTCGGTGATGTCGGCGACGAGACTGACCACCGCGCCATCGCCCGTCCGACGGTTCTGCATCTTGATGAAGCGCCCGTCCCAAAGCTTCAGGGTCTGCGGTTTCGAGATGGTTTCCGCGAACGTCGCCTCCATCCGCGCGATCCAGTCCGGCGCGGGTTCCTCGCCGATATCGACCAGCCCCTCCTCGGCGGTGATCTCGATGATGGTGCGGAAATGCGTGCCGGGGCCCACATCGCTGAGCCCGTCAAACAGCGACAGGTAGGCGGAATTGGCGATCTCGAGCGTGCCGTCGGCGTTGAACAGCGCGAACCCGTCGCGGATCGCCTCAAGCGCCTGCCACAGATGCGATTCGACCATCTCGATGCGTGCCACCGCCCGGTCGAGCTGGTCGGACACGCGCGCATTCTCGTTGCGCATGGAAGCCATCTGGGCGCGCGCCTCGTACACCTCCTGCGCCAGTTCACGGGTATGCAGGCCAAGCTTGCGGTTGGCCGCCATCAATTCACGATGCTTCTGCGCCAGCAATTGCTCTGCCGCCAGGCGGGCGCGCCGTTCGGATTTGAGGGCCTGGCTCAGCGTCATGGATGCCCTTTCGGTCAAGCCCGCCCATCTGCACCCGAAGCTCTGAAAAAGTGCTTAACGCGGGACGGACGGGATTGAATCCTTGCCCGATTAAGACCGCGCATGCGACGCTCCCTGGGTCGTGTTGATCAAGGAGCGATGCCATGCGGGCCGTTTTCGTCGCGGGGCTTGCCGCCCTTCTGAGCCTCCCCATCGGTGCATCGGCCGACCTGCCCGAGCGCCGCAGCGTCGTCACCAACGACATCGATTATCCCGGACGCGATCTGCAGCCGCTCTTCGAGACCACGCTGGAGGCCTGCGAACGGGTCTGCCTGAACGATCCCGATTGCGGCGCCTTCACCTTCAACGCCCGCGCGGGCGCCTGTTTTTCCAAGACCGGTGCAGGCGAAGCGGTGCCCTTCGACGGGGCCATTTCGGGGCGGGTGATCAACGCAACCAACGCCGATATTGCCCGCGCCGACGCACGCGCCGGCGATCTGGACTTTCTGACCGAGGCGGAGCTTGATGCGGCGGAGGCGCAGGCGCGCGGCCTTGGCCTGCGCTATCGCGGCGGACAATGGAGCGTCGATGCGCTCCTGCGTGCGGCGGAAGATGCAGAGGCGCGGGGCAATCTGCAGGCCGCGACCGATTGGATTGCGACAGCCGTCGCCCAGGACGACAGCGCGATCCTCTGGCTCAGCCTTGCTCACCGCGCGCGACTAGCCGCGAACGAGGCAGGGCGGAACCGGGCGGCAAATCGCACGACCGCGCGGCAGGCGGCGATCAACGCCTATCTGCGCGCAGGGCCCGACGGGCTGCGCGCCACCATCCTTCAGACCTTGGCGCATGCGCTGGAAGATACCGGCGATGGCCGGCTCGCGATCTCGGCCTTGCGTCTGGCCGAAGGTCTTTCGCCCAATACCGAGATCACCGCCAGCCTCGACGAGATGATCGGGAAGTACGGCTTCCGCATCACTGAAACCCGGGTTGAAAGCGATAGCGCGGAGCCGCGCATCTGCGCCGTATTCTCAGAGCCCTTGCGCCAGGCGGGGCAGGATTACGCGGCCTATGTACAGCTCCCCGATCCCCGCCTCGCGGTCACTCCGGGCGAACGCGATCTCTGCGTTTCGGGCCTCAGCCATGGCGAGCGATATCGCCTGGTCTTTCGCGCGGGCCTTCCCGCCGCGTCGGGCGAGACGCTGATCCGGGATGTTCCCGTCACGCAATACGTGCGCGACCGGGCGCCTTCTGCACGGTTCCCGGGCCGCGCCTACGTGTTGCCGCGGACCGATGCGGCGGGCCTGCCGGTCGAGACGGTCAACACCGCGCATCTCGATCTGACGCTGCGCCGGGTCAGCGAAGCCGCGCTTCTGCGGGTCGTTCAGCAGGATCTGTTTGCGCGCCCGCTCTCGGCCTGGGACGAGGAGGAGCTGGCCGCGACTCTGTCGGAGACCGTCTGGGAAGGGCGCGTTGACATCGACACAAGCCTGAATGCCGAGGTCACCACGCGCATCCCGATGGAGGGGCCACTGACCGATCGCGCCCCCGGCATCTACGCGCTTGCCGCCCGTGTGCCGGATGCGGACCCCTATGACGATCCGACCGCGATGCAGTGGTTCGTCGTCTCCGATATCGGTCTCACCACGCTTTGGGGGTCGGACGGGCTGACCGTGATCGCACGAGGCTTGTCGGATGCGCTTCCCCTCGAAGGGCTCGACCTGTCGCTGATGGCGACCTCCATGCGCGAGCTGGGCAAGGTGGTGACCAACGCCGAAGGTGTCGCGCGCTTCCCCGCCGGTCTGACCCGCGGCAGCGGCGCCGCGGCACCCGCCTTGCTGGTCGCGGAGATGGCGGGCGACATGACCTTCCTGTCGCTCGACGGTCCGGCCTTCGATCTGTCGGATCGCGGCGTTGCGGGACGCGAAGCGCCGGGGCCGATGGATGTCTTCCTCACCACGGAGCGCGGCGCGTACCGCGCGGGCGAGACCGTGCACATGACGGCGCTCATGCGGGACGCGAAAGCGGCGGCGATCTCCGATGTGCCGCTGACCGCCATCCTGACCCGGCCCGACGGGGTGGAGCATGCGCGGCAGGTCTCCACCCAGGATCGCGCGGGCGGGCATGTTCTGGCCTTTCCGCTGTCTGAGGCTGTGCCGCGCGGAACATGGCAGCTTGCAGTTCACGCCGATCCCGACGCCCCCGCGCTGGCCTCCCGGGCCCTGTTGGTCGAGGATTTCGTGCCCGAGCGCGTGGATATGGACCTGTCGCTGCCGGACGGCGCCATCGACCCAATAGCGCCGCCGAGCCTCTCCGTGCAGGTGGATTACCTCTTCGGGGCACCGGGGGCGGATCTGCCGCTTGAAGGCGAGGTCCGGCTGAGCGGGCAGCGCAGCCTCGACGTCCTGCCCGGCTATCTTTTCGGCCGCCATGACGCGGAAAGCGCCACGCGGACCGAAAGCCTGCCCGGCAATCTGCGCACCGATGCTGGCGGGGCCGCGGAACTGCCCCTTCCCCTGCCCGAGAGCGATCTGACCGACCGGCCCCTGGAGGCGACGGCGATCCTGCGCGTCCTCGACGGTGCCGCCCGCCCGGTGGAGCGGCGCATCGCTCGGCCCGTCAGACCGGCAGGCCCGGTGATCGGCATCCGCGCGCTGACCGACAGCACCATTCCCGAAGGCACAGAGGCGCGGTTCCGCGTGCAGGGCTTCAGCCCCGATCTGTCCCCGGCGCCCATGAGCGCCGAATGGACCCTGAACCGGGTCGAGACGCGCTACCAATGGTACGCGCTTTACGGCAATTGGAACTGGGAGCCGATCACGACCCGCAGCCGCGTCTCGGGGGGCACGATCACGCTGGGCAGCGATCCTGTGGAAATCACCGCACCGCTCGATTGGGGGCGCTACGAGCTGGTGGTGGAGCGGACGGACGGCACCTATACCGCCTCCTCCGTCACGGTCGATGCAGGCTGGTACGCGCCTGCCGGTGCGGCGGAGACGCCCGACATGCTGGAGCTGTCCCTCGACCGCGAAAGCTACGGGCCCGGCGATACCGCGCAATTGCGCCTTATTCCGCGTCGTGCCGGGCGCGTCCTCGTCTCCGTTTTGACCGAACGGGTTATTGCCCTGTCGGCCCATGAGGTGCCCGAGGGCACGAGCGTGATCGCGCTGCCGGTGACCGAGGAATGGGGCACCGGCGCCTATGTGACCGCGGAACTTCTAAGCCCGCTCGATGAGGCCGAGGGGCGCAATCCCACCCGCGCGCTGGGGCTCGCCCATGCCTCCGTCGCCCCGGGCGCACGGCAGCTCGATGTCAGTATCGACGCGGTTGCGGAGGCCATGCCGCGCGGGCCGCTCGATGTCACGGTCCGCGTGCCAAACGCGGGCGCAGGGGCGGCCCATGTCACCCTTGCCGCCGTGGATCAGGGCATTCTGAACCTGACAGGCTTCGAGACGCCGGATCCCGCCGGGCATTACTTCGGGCAGAAACGGCTCGGGGTCGAGATCCGCGACCTCTACGGACGTCTGATCGACGGGCAAACCGGCGCGCTGGGGCGCATCCGCTCCGGCGGGGACGCGATGGGCCGGATGGAGGCGCAAAGCCCCCCGCCGACCGAAGCGTTGCTGGCGTTTTTCGAAGGTCCGCTATCGCTCGACGAGGCCGGAGAGGCGCGCGTCACGCTGGATCTGCCCACCTTCAACGGGGAAGTGCGGCTGATGGCGTTGGCCTGGACCGATACGGCCGTGGGTGCGGCCGAGGCCGAGGTTCTCGTGCGGGATCCGGTCGTTCTGCAAGCAGCGCTGCCCCGCTTCCTGGCGCCTGGGGATGCGGCGCGCCTTTCCCTCGATCTGACCCATGCCACGGGACCGGCAGGCGACATCACGCTGGCTGTCACCGCACCTGGTCTGGAGATCGACACGAGCGCCCTCCCCGCCGCGGTCACGTTGTCCGAAGGCGCGACCCGGCGGGTCAGCCTGCCTCTGTCGGCCGGAGCGCCTGGCGATCACGAGATCACCGTCACGATGACGACGCCGGATGGCACGCGGCTTGTGAAGACCCTCGCCCTTGGCGTGCGCCGGAACGATCCCGTCACATCGGAGACGCGGCGCATCACGCTGGGCGCGGGCGAAAGCTTCATCCTCGATGATGCGCTGTTCGCCGGGTATACCGGACAGCCCGAGCTGCTGGTCTCCGCAGGCGCATTCGCGCGGTTCGATGTGCCGGGGCTTTTGCGCGGGCTCGACCGCTATCCCTATGGCTGCACGGAACAGGTCACATCGCAGGCCATGCCGCTTTTGTCGCTGGGACCGGTGGCAGACAGCCTCGACATGGTTCCGCCAGAGGGGCTCAATGCCAAGATCGGCGCGGCGATCGAGACTATCCTGGCGCGGCAGGCCCCGAACGGGGCGTTCGGTCTGTGGCGCGCGGGATCGGGGGATGGCTTCCTTGACGCCTATGTGACCGATTTCCTGTCGCGCGCCCGCAGCGCGGGGCATGACGTGCCGGAGCGCGCCTTCGAATCCGCACTCGACAACCTGTCCAACCGCATCGCCTATGCGCCCGATTTCGACCGGGGCGGCACGGATATTGCCTATGCGCTTTACGTGCTGGCCCAGGAAGGACGCGCCTCCATGGGTGATCTGCGCTACTATGCCGACGAGAAGGGCGATGCGCTGGCCACACCGACGGCGCAAGCGCAGCTTGGCGCAGCGCTTGCAGCCTATGGAGATCAGCCGCGCGCGGATCGCCTGTTCAGCCTTGCCGCAGCACGGATTGCAGCGGTTGCCACGCCGGAGCGCGGCGGCAGGCGGGACGATTACGGCTCGACCCTGCGCGACACCGCCGCCTTCGTGACCCTGGCGCGCGGGGCCGGGAGCACGGCGCTGGACTTGGACGCGCTGACCAACAGGCTCGCAACGCCGGGCCGCCCCCTGTCGACGCAGGAAAGCGCCTGGACACTGGCCGCCGCCGAGGCGCTTGTCGCGGATCCCGTTGCCTCGGGCCTTTTTGCGGATGGTGCGCCGGTCGAAGGCCCCTACCTGCGCCGCCGTGCGCCCGGGCTTCCCGCACAAGTCCTGACGACGGAACGGGCGACACTTCTGACCCTCACAACGCTCGGCGTGCCCGAGGTGGCGCCCCCGGCGGGCGGCTATGGATATGCGTTGGAGCGGGCCTATTACCGCCTCGACGGCACGCCCCTGACAGGACAGGTCGCGCAGGGCGACCGGCTGGTCGCGGTCCTGACCATTCGTCCGGCCGAGGAGACGCCTGCGCGGTTGATCGTCGATGATCCGCTGCCCGCAGGGTTCGAGATCGACAACCCCGCGCTTCTGCGTGCCGGTGACATCGCGGCCCTCGACTGGCTTCAGACCGCCGAGACGGAGAGCGCCGAATTCCGCACCGACCGTTTCATCGCGGCTATGGATTGGCAGGGCGCGGAGCCATTCCGCCTGGCCTATATGGTGCGCGCGGTCTCGCCCGGGGACTTTCACCATCCCGCGGCGCTGGTCGAAGACATGTACCGCCCGGAATATCGCGCCGTGACCGCGACGGGCCGCATGTCGGTCGCCGAGTAGCGCCATGCGCGCGCTTCTCGTCCTCGCATTGGCGCTGTGGTCACTGGCCTTTGCCCACGACCGGGCGGAGGACTGGATCGCGGCAACGACGCTGCCGCCGCTGATCCCGGAGGTCGGCGTCGAGATCCGGGACCGTGATGACAGGCTCCTGCGCGCCTTCACCATGGGCGACGGACGTTGGCGGTTGGCAACATCGCTGGATGCGGTCGATCCGGACTTCATCGCGATGCTCATCGCCTATGAGGATCGCCGCTTCCACCAGCATCGCGGCGTCGATCCCCTTGCCCTTCTGCGCGCAGCAGGCCAGGCGATGCGGCATGGGGGCATCGTCTCGGGCGGCTCCACGTTGACGATGCAGGTGTCGCGGCTTCTGGAAGACAGCGGCACTGGCGCATGGCGGGGAAAACTGCGGCAGATGCGCGTGGCCCTCGCGCTGGAGCGGCAATTGTCCAAGGACGACATCCTGAGCCTTTACCTGCACCTCGCCCCTTATGGCGGAAATATCGAAGGCCTGCGCGCGGCGTCACTGTCCTGGCTCGGAAAGGAGCCGCGCCGCCTGACCCCGGCCGAGGCGGCCCTTCTGGTAGCACTTCCTCAAGCCCCCGAAGCCCGCCGCCCCGACAGACATGCCGAGACCGCCCGGACGGCGCGGGATCGGGTGCTGGCGCGGATGGAACGCGCGGGCCTCCTGTCGCGGAAAGCCGCGGATTCCGCCCGCCGCGATGCCGCCCCGACCGCGCGCCATGCGATGCCGTCTCTTGCGCCACACCTGACCACCCCGCTGGCAACTGGCCCCACACGCCAGCGCCTCAGCCTCGACGCGGGGCTTCAGGCCCGTCTGGAACGGCATGTCGCGCGCTACATGGCCGGGCGCGATCCGTCTCTTTCGTCCGCCCTGATCGCCGCCGATCACCACACGGGCGAGATACTGGGATATGTCGGCGCGCCGGGCTATGCCGCCGGACCCGGTCGGCACTACGTCGACATGGCGCGCGCGATCCGCTCGCCCGGCTCCACGCTCAAGCCGCTGATCTACGGGCTGGCCTTCGACCGGGGACTGGCCCATCCCGAGACGCTTCTGTCGGACCGCCCCGTGCGCTTCGGCACCTATGCACCGCAGAATTTCGACGGGCTTTATCGCGGTGATGTCACCGCGCGCGAGGCACTGCAGCTGTCGCTGAATATCCCCGTCCTGCATCTGACGGAGGCGATGGGCCCGGCCCATCTGATGGCCGCGCTGCGCGCTTCCGGTCTGCAGCCCGCGCTCGGATCGGAGCCGGGGCTTGCCACGGCGCTTGGCGGTCTGGGCCTCAGCCTGCGCGATCTGACCCAGCTTTACGCGATGTTCGCCGCCGGTGGGACGGCGCGACCGCTGACCATCGCGCCGGACGACACAGCACCGGGCCCGCGCATCCTGTCCCCGCGCGCGGCCTGGCAGGTGGGGCACATCCTGTCGGACATCCCGCCGCCCCAGGCCTCCGGCACACCGGGTGCGGTCGCTTACAAGACCGGAACCTCTTACGGGCACCGGGATGCCTGGGCGCTTGGCTTTGACGGCAAATACGTGGTCGGCGTCTGGATCGGGCGCGCGGACGGCACGCCGGTGCCGGGGGCGTTCGGCGGCGACACCGCAGCACCGCTTCTGTTCGAGGCGCTGGGTCATCTGCGCGGCACGGCGGTGCCTCTGCCGCCACCGCCTGCCGATACGCTGCTCGTGTCCAATGCCGAGCTGCCGCGCCCGTTGCAGCGCTTCGCGGATCGCGGTCGACCGACGCCGAAACTCGTCATCGCCTTCCCGCCGGATGGCGCGGTGCTGGAGGGGGCGGACGCCCTTCCGGTGAAGCTGACCGGCGCGGTCCCGCCCTACACGCTTCTGTTGAACGGCGCGCCCGTGGCCACTCGGCTCAGGACGCCGCAGACGATCCTCAAAGCCGCGCCACAGGGATATTCCGTGCTGTCGGTGATCGACGCCGCCGGCCAGGCCGCGCGGGCGTCGATCCTCGTTCAGGACTAGGGCGGATTCGCGGTCAGAGCCGCTCGATCGCGATGGCGATGCCCTGCCCGCCACCGATGCACATGGTGATCAGGCCGATCTTGCCGCCCACGCGCTCCAGCTCGTAAAGCGCCTTCACGGTCAGAATGGCACCCGTCGCACCCACCGGATGGCCAAGCGCGATGGCGCCGCCATTGGGGTTCACCTTCGCGGGATCGAGGCCGAGGCCCTTGTTCACCGCCAGTGCCTGCGCCGCGAAGGCCTCGTTCGATTCGATCACGTCGAAATCACCCGCCGAAAGGCCGGTCCGCGCCATGAGCGCCTCGACCGCCGGGACCGGGCCGATGCCCATCACCTCGGGGCGGACGCCCGCATGAGCATAGCCCAGCACGCGGGCCAGAGGCTTCGCGCCCTTCGACTGGGCGGCCTCCGCCGTAGCGAGGATCAGTGCCGCAGCACCATCATTGATGCCCGAGGCATTGCCCGCGGTGACGCTGCCGTCCTTCTTGAAGACCGGCTTCAGCCCGCCCAGCTTTTCCAGCGAGGTCTGCTTGGGATGCTCATCGGTTTCGAACGCCACCGTGTCGCGCTTCACGCGCACCTCGACCGGCGTGATCTGTTCCTTGAACCGACCCTCGGCGATGGCGCGGGCCGCGCGTTCCTGGCTCTCCATGGCGAAGGCATCCTGCGCCTCGCGAGAGATGTCATGCTCGTCCGAGACATTTTCGGCGGTGACGCCCATATGGCCGGTGCCGAAGGGGCAGTTGAGCGCGCCCAGCATCATGTCGAGCGTGCGGATGTCGCCCATCTTCGAGCCCCAGCGCTGGTCCGGCACGATGTAGGGCGAGCGCGACATGCATTCCGCGCCGCCCACCAGAGTTACGTCGCAATCGCCCATGCCCAGCGCCTGCACGCCCGACACGATGGCCTGCGCGCCCGAGCCGCAGAGCCGGTTGACGTTCATCGCGGGCACGGTGTCCGGCACGCCCGCCTGCATCGCGGCGACGCGGCTGAGATACATGTCGCGCGGTTCGGTATTGATGACATGGCCGAAGAAGACCTGGCCCACATCGCCGCCCTCAAGGCCTGCGCGCTCCAGCGCGGCTTTCGACGCGGCGGCGCCGAGGTCGATTGGCGGCGTTCCGGCAAGGCTGCCCCCGAAGGTGCCGATGGCCGTGCGCGCGCCCGACAGAATGACGATGTCCTTGTCCATGATGCTCTCCCTTTCAAGCTGCCTTCGCGACTATGCGCCCCGCACCCGTTCGCGCAAGGCACAACGTGTCGTCACGAACGGGACCGTCTGCGCCACGCCGCGTCTGGATTGCGGAATCAATCCCCGAGCAGGAAGAGCGTGATGGAGGGGAAGGCCACCAGAAGACCGACGCGGATGAGGTCCGAGGAGACGAACCACATCACCGCGCGATAGGTGGCCGACATCGGCGTTTCGCGGTCCATCGAGTTGATGATGAAGAGGTTCATGCCGACCGGTGGCGTGATCAGCCCAACCTCCACCACAATGAGCACGAGGATGCCGAACCAGATCGCCATATGCTCCGCGGACATGCCGAAATCGAGGATCGAGATCACCGGAAAGAAGATCGGAATGGTCAGCAGGATCATCGACAGGCTGTCCATCAGGCACCCGAAAACGAGGTAGAAGAGCAGGATCATCAGCAGCACGGTCATCGGCGCGAAGCCCTGTCCCACGACCCAGTTCGACAATTCCTGCGGTACTTGGCTCAGCGCGAGGAACGAATTGTAAAAGCCTGCGCCCAGCACGATGAAGAAGATCATCGCCGTCGCGGTGGCGGTCTGGATGATGCTTTCGCGGAAGACGCCCCATGTGAGGTTGCCCGAGAAGAGCGCGGCAATGCCGGTGCCCGCAGCCCCCACCGCGGCCCCTTCCGTCGGGGTGAACCAGCCCAGATAGATACCGCCGACGACCAGCAGGAAGACCAGAAGCACCGGCCAGACCTGTGCCAGCGCGCGCATGCGCTCGGCCATGGGCACCGGGTCGCGCGAGCCCGCCGCATCGGGATGGACCCGCACATAGATCGAGATCGTCAGGATGTAGCCGATGGCCGCGAGGATGCCGGGGATGAAGGCCGCGAGGAACAGCTTGGCGATGTTCTGCTCGGTCAGGATCGCGTAGATCACCAGGATCACCGAGGGTGGGATCAGGATGCCGAGCGTGCCGCCCGCCGCGAGCGTTGCCGTCGAAAAGCCCCCGGAATAGCCGTAGCGCTTTAGTTCGGGCAGGGCGACGCGGCTCATCGTGGCCGCCGTGGCAAGCGAGGAGCCGCAGATCGCGCCGAAGCCCGCGCAGGCGCCGACAGCGGACATGGCGACCCCGCCCTTGCGGTGGCCAAGCCACGATTCAGCCGCGCGGAACAGCGATTGCGACATGCCCGACAGGGTCGCGAATTGCCCCATCAGGAGGAACATCGGGATGATCGTCAGCGAGTAGCTGGAGAAGGTCGAATAGGTCTCGGATTTGAGCTTGGACAGGAACATGTTCGGCGTGCCGATCACCAGCCATAGCCCGCCCATCCCGCAGAGCAGCATCGCAAGCCCGATGGGCGCGCGCAGGAAGATCATCAGCAGGAGGACGGGAAAGCTCAGGAATCCCAGTTCGAGATTGCTCAATGGTCGGCCCTCTGTTCCTCGGGCATATAGCGGCCACCGGTGATCAGCCCCGCCACCCGTGCGCCCGCGCAATAGGCCGCAACGACAGAGGCCACGACGGCACCCGCGAGGCTCAGCGCATAGGCCCACCAGATCGGGAATTGCAGCAGGAAGGTCGTCTCGCCGTAGCGCATCTTGTCCTGCATGCCCTGAAACAGCCGCCAGGTGATGAGGAAGATCGTCAGCGTCAGCACGACCTCCCAGAACGTCCGCAGAAAGCGGTTCGCCCGGCTGGGCATCATCTGGGTGAAGACATCGACCGTGGCATGGGCGGAATAGAGCTGACAGATCGGCAGGAAGGCAAAGATGGCGAAGGCGACACCGGCCTCAACGAGTTCGAAATCGCCCGTGATCGGCCCCACGCCTGCCGCGATCAGCGCCTCGGCGAGACCTGGCGCAAAGCCTGTCAGAAAGGCCGAATGCCCCAGCGTGTTGAGACCCCGTCCCAGCACCGAGGCGCAGGTCAGGATGACCAGCGCCACGAGCACGACACCGCCGATCAGCGCCATGAGGCGGGCCAGACGGTCGATCAGCGCCATGAGGCGGGCCAGACGGTCGATCAGCGCGAGCATGTCCAAACTCCCCCGGGGTCTCCGAAAACCAGAAGGGCGCGATCAGAGCCGCGCCCTTCCAACCGCGTCTGCGGCGTCTTATTTGGTGTTGGCCTCGATCAGCTCGAGCGACCGGGCGCGCAATGCGGTGCCGTCCATGCCGCGCTCGTCCATCTCCGCGATCCAGCGGTCGATGGTGGGCTGCGCCGCCTCGCGCCATTTCGCCGCCTCTTCCTCCCCGATCTCGATGATGTTGTTGCCCGCATCGACCGCCATCTGCCGCGACGGGCCGTCATCGGCCTGCATGGTCTTGCCCGCGAGGCCCGAGAACTCGAGCCCCGACTCGGCGTCGATCACCGCTTTCAGATCATCCGGAAGCGCGTTGTATCGATCCTTGTTCATCGCGAAGATGAAGGCGGTGGTGTAAAGCGCAGGACTGCCGAGCTCGGTGTGGTTCTGCACGAGCTCCGGCACCTTCAGGGCGGCGGTCACCTCCCATGGGATCACCGCGCCGTTCACCACGCCCTTCGACAATGCCTCCGGGATCGCGGGGACCGGCATGCCGACAGCCGTGGCGCCCAGATCCTCGAACATCTGCGTGGTCACGCGGGTGGGGCCGCGCAGTTTCATGCCGTTCAGGTCGCCAAGTTCCTCCACCGGCTCGTCGGTATGGATCACGCCGGGACCGTGGACCCAGACACCGAGGACTTTGAAATCTGCGAAGTCCTGATCCATCATCGTCTCTTCGGCGAGCTGCCAATAGGCGCGGCTGGCGGCTTCGGCATCGGTCATGGTGAAGGGCAGTTCGAAGACCTCGGCGCGCGGGAAGCGACCGGGCGTATAGCCCGCGACGGTCCAGGTGATATCGGCAACCCCGTCGATCACCTGGTCGATCAGCTGCGGCGGCGTACCCCCGAGCTGCATCGCGGGATAATGCTCGATCTCGATCCGGCCGTCAGAGGCTTCCATGACCCGTTCCATCCACGGGATCAGGATGTTCTTGGGCACATTGGCCTGCGCGGGCAGGAACTGGTGCATGCGCAGCGTGACGTCCTGTGCAAGCGCGGCGCTGCCTGCTCCTAGGCCGAGCGCGAGCGTCGCGGCGCCCGCGAAAAGTCTGCGAGTGATCTTCATTTCATCCTCCCTTGGATGGCCCTTTTCCTGCCGCGCTATACGCGGTGCGAGCCTCTATCGTGCATTGATGCCGCAGGACGGAATGAAGTGCAATTGCCGCGATATCTTTCGCAACTGCCCGTCGGTGAGTCCCGACGCACCCCGCCCCGACGGCCAGCAACGCACGTGTAGCACAATGTGCCGCAACCATGCGGCACAAAGGCTGAGCGCCGTCCATCAGAACCGTTCGAGCAGTCGCTCCAGGTATTCCAGCTCTTCTTCCGGACGCTCGCCTTCGCCCGAACGGCGGCGGATTTCGTCCAAAAGCTCGCGCGCACGGCGATACACATCCTCGCCGCCCAGCATCTGCTCGTCAGAGCCGATCTGTCCGTTCGTGCCGGCCGAGCGTCCCAGCGGATCGCGCTGCTGACCGGGGTCAGACCCTTCGGCCTGACCTTGCTGGCCCTGCTCACCCTGTTGGCCCTGCTGCTCGGCCAAAGCTTCGCCCAGGTTGCGCATGCCTTCGCGCAGCGCTTCCATGGCTTCGGATTGCCGGTCGATGGCGCCTGCAAGGTCATTCTCGCGCAATGCGTCCTCGGCCCCTTCCATGGCGCCTTCGGCCCGGTCGAGCGCTTCGCCCGCCGCGCGTCCGCCCTCGGTGCCCTGCCCCGGCAGGTTCTGGCGCTGGCGGTTCAGCTCATTGCGCAAGGCACGTTGCCGTTCGGCCAGGTTGTCTTCGAGAGATTGCTGTCCGCCCTGACCCTGCTCGCCCTGTTGCTGGCCTTGACCCTGGCCCTGCCCCTCGCCGGGCTGGCCTTCGCCGCGGCCCTGTTGCTGGCCCTGGCCCTGCTGTTGCCCTTGCTGGCCCTGCTGACCTTCCTGGCCGGGCTGGCCTTGCCGGTTCTGACCGGGATTGAACTGCTCCTGCAGGTCGCGGAAGGCCTGATCGGATAGGTCCTGCTGTTCGCGCAGCGTCTCGCCCAAACCCTCCATCGCCTGCTGGCCGGGGCTGGGCTGGCCCTGTCCCTGCCCTTCGGTGATGCGCATGTTCTCCATCATTTCCTGAAGCTCCTGGAGCGCCTGCATGGCCTCGGCCATGCGGCCCTCCTCCATCAACTCCTGGATGCGGTCCATCATCTCCTGCAGGTCGTTCTGGGACATCTGCATGCCGTCCTGCGGCATGTTCTGCGCGTTCTGGTCGCCATTCTGTTCGTTCTGGCGGCGCTGCTCCTGCGCGAGCTGACGCATGAAATCATCCGTGGCGCGGCGCAGCTCCTGCATCAACTCGGCGATCTCGTCCTCGGACGCGCCGTTGCGCATGGCCTCTTCCAGCCGTTCCTGCGCGCGGCGCAACCGTTCACGGGCATCGTCGAGGTCCCCCTCTTCGAGCACCAGCGCCAGATCCCACATCGCCTGAGCCAGTTCATCCCGCGTCGCGTCATCGAGCCCGGTCTCGAGATTGGCCTCGAGCCTGCGCAGGATCGTGCGGAAGCGCAGGTAATGCGAGGATTGCCGGAACAGACCCTCCGGCTCATAGCTGATCGCACGAAGAATGAGCGCGACGTCGCGGGCATTTTCGCGGTTCCAGAGCAGAGCCTGACGCTCCTCGATCAGTGCAGCGGCCATCGGCTCGAAGAACCGACGTCCGGGCAATGTCAGAACGTCTGGCGCGGCCGCCCCCGTCTGACCTGCGGCATCGGTCACTTGCAGCGAAATCTCGACGGGCAGGTTGGCCCAGGGATGTTCCGAGAAGTTTCCGACGAGCGCCTCCTCAAAGTCCGACCTGTCGCCCGCGAGCGGCAGCGGCAGCATGACCTCGATCGCGGGGCGCGCTTCGGGCTCCATCCGGCGTCCATAGCGCCGATCCACCGCGTCCAACGCAAGCTCGATCCGGGCAGAGCCGCCGGTGACCGCGTAATCGTCACTGGCGGTGAAGGGCAAGGACACGGCACCGTCGTATTTCACGTCGAATGGGCCCGCGCGCGCCACGTCAGGCGTCTGGTCCGGCGTTACGGTAAATTCCCAGGCGCGCCCGCCCGGCCCGTCGATGGCCACGCGGCCCGATTGGGCAACCACGAAGTCCTGCGCCGTGGCCGTCGCGCCCTCGGCCGCGCTGTCATCCGCACTGTCG
Organism: Roseivivax sp. THAF197b; assembly: GCF_009363255.1. Lineage (NCBI taxonomy): Bacteria > Pseudomonadati > Pseudomonadota > Alphaproteobacteria > Rhodobacterales > Roseobacteraceae > Roseivivax > Roseivivax sp. THAF197b. The sequence continues at coordinate 3,629,779 of NZ_CP045318.1, forward strand.
GTATCGGCGGTCAGCGGGTTGCCGGAGACCGTTTCGGTCACGGATAGATCGCCGGGTGTGCCGTAGAGCCTGAGCGTGACGGTCGCCCCGGCGGGCACCGACAGCGCGGGATCGGTAATGTCGTTGAGATAGACCGCAGGCAGGCGGGTATAGGCGGGCGGTTCCATCCAGCCTTCCCAGCTTGGTCCGCTGGCAAGCTCCGATCCGCCGCCCGGCCCCATGCCCGTGACGGATGATACGCGCATGACCGACCCGAAAAGAAGCGCCACCGACAGAGCCAGCAAGGCGGCATAGCGCAGCGCATAGGGGTCCTGTTCCGAGGTCTTGAGATCCGGCTCCACCGCGCGGGCCTCGGCCAGCCGGGCGCGCATCCGCGTCTGATGCGCCTGCCACACGGCCTGGCTTGCCGCATCGCCGGAGCCAATCGCCTGATTGTCGAGCGCTGTCGCGATGGGCCGCCCCGGCATCGTCGCGTCGAGCCGCATGATCGCGGCCTCCTGCGTGGGCCAGCGGAAGCGGCGTGCGCCCCACCATCCCGTCCAGAGGAGCGCGCCCAGCGCCACGAGGCCCGCGGCCCACACGGCCTCCACCGCAACGAAGTCCTGCAGGCCCAGCATCAGCGCGGCGACAACGGTGATAAGGACCGACCAGAGTGGCCAGAAGCAGCGCACCACCCGCTCGGCCAGAAGCCCGGCGCGCGTCAGGGCTGCGGGACGCTTCACCTGCGCCAGCACTTGGGTCGGATCGCTCATCTGATCGGCCATCACGGCTCCAAAAATTGGGGGGCCGTGAGACGGATCACATCACAGCCATTCGGGAATGCTATCGCGCGAAATGATTTCGTCAAAGTTTGGCCGCGCCCGGATGACGGCATGGTGATCGCCTTTCACCAGAATCTCCGGGATGAGCGGGCGCGTATTGTACTCGCTCGACATGACCGCGCCGTAGGCCCCCGCCGAGCGGAAGGCGACGAGATCGCCTGCTTTCAGCTCGGGCATGGGCCGCGCCTTAGCAAAGGTGTCGCCCGATTCGCAGACCGGGCCGACCACGTCGTATTCCGTGCGCTCATGCGCGGGCGCGGGCTCGACCACCGGCACGATGTCGTGCCACGCGTCATACATGGCGGGGCGAATGAGGTCGTTCATCGCAGCATCGAGGATCAGGAACCGCCGCCCCTCGCCCTCTTTCACGTAGATCACGCGGGACAGGAGGATACCCGCATTCCCGGCGATGAGCCGCCCGGGCTCGATCTCGATCTCGCAGCCCAGATGACCGACCGTCTTCTTGATGAGCGCGCCATATTCCGTGGGCAGCGGCGGTGCGCTGTTCGACCGCTCATAGGGAATTCCCAACCCGCCGCCCAGATCGAGGCGCTGAATGTCGTGACCGTCGGCGCGCAGCGTCTCGGTCAGCTCCGCCACTTTCAGATAGGCCGCTTCGAACGGGGCAAGCTCGGTCAGTTGCGATCCGATATGCACGTCGATGCCCACGACCTCGATGCCCGGCAGCGCCGCGGCCTCCGCATAGACCGCGCGCGCCTTCGAGATCGGGATACCGAACTTGTTCTCGGACTTTCCGGTGGCGATCTTCGCATGGGTCTTGGCATCGACATCCGGGTTCACCCGGATGGTGATCGGCGCCGAGACGCCCATTTCGGCGGCGACCCGGCTGATCAGGCGCAGCTCAGGTTCGCTTTCCACGTTGAACTGGCGCAAGCCCCCGGTCAGCGCCTGACGGATTTCCGCTTCGGTCTTCCCGACGCCTGCGAAGACGATCTTCTCGGGCGCGACACCGGCGGCGATGGCCCGCGCATACTCCCCGCCAGACACCACGTCCATGCCCGCGCCCAGCGCGGCCAGCGTCTTCAGGATCGCCTGATTGGACGCGGCCTTCATCGCGTAACACACCAGATGCGGCAGGCCATCGAGCGCTTCGTCGAAAAGCCGGTAATGCCGCTCAAGCGTCGCGGTGGAATACACGTAAGCCGGCGTGCCGACCTCCGCCGCGATCTCCGAAAGCGACACGTCCTCGGCGCACAGCACGCCGTCTTTGTAGTCGAAATGATCCATGGCAGAGGCCCCGCTCAGAGTTCCCCGCTCCTCTACCCGAGCCCAAAGGCGGAAAGAACCCCCGAAATCCCACGCAACATGGGGCTTAGGCGCGCAGCCCTAATGCGTCACTGTCCGATATGTCGCGCGGGGTCCGGGGCAGAGCCCCAGCTGCCCGATGATCGAGACGATCATTCGGGCCAGACATGGGCGCGCTTGCGCGCTCCGTCAGGTAACGGGGCGCGAGCGCAGATACAGGTAGAGCGGCAATCCGCAGCTGACCCCGATGCAATAGGTCGCGGGAATCGCCAGAAGCGCGGACCAGTTGCGCCGGACGGCCACCTCCGCGATTACCCAGATCGTCAACGTGATCGCCGCGATGGTCAGGTCCCAGGTCAGCCCGGTGGTCGAATCATTCACGTACCACGCGTCGATGAGCTGCCCGAGTGACCAAACGTTCGCCGCCATGTAGGACAGGAAGTAATACATCGGATGCACCGCACCCCAAAGCGCGAGTGCGAGCCAGACAAACCTCAGACCATGCATTCAGAATCCGATCCCGACAGTGACATTGCCGCGCGTCTGCGAGATCGCGCCGCCCACGCGGACACCGTTCGATCCAGCCGATACGCTGACTGAAGTTGTAGTCTGGGGCGGCGGCGGGCCAAGCGCTTCTTCGAAGGGATTGGGCTCGGGCTGCGTGCATCCCGCAGCCACCAGGAGAAGCGCGCTTGCCGCGGCGTGTTTCACCGCGAGCTTACCCCGATGGACGCGCTTCCCGTAACCGAAATCCCGATGGGCGGCTCTTCCTGAGCGGGATCGGGCCGTTCCGGTGCGCCATCCGCACCGCAAGCGGCCAGCAGCAAAAAGGCAAGGCAGGCCAGAGGTCTCATTCCAGGATCTCCTTCCAGCGGGCGATCTGTGCCCGCACCTGATCGGGCGCGGTGCCGCCATAGGAGATGCGGCTCGCCACGGAATTATGCACGCCGAGGACGTCGAAGACAGCCTCGGTGATGCCATCGTGAACCGATGTCATATCAGACAGGCTCAGATCCGGCAGGTCGCAGCCCTTCTTCTCGGCCAGCGCCACCAGCGCGCCCGTGACGTGATGCGCGTCTCGGAAGGGCAGGTTCAGCTCGCGCACCAGCCAATCCGCAAGATCGGTCGCGGTCGAGAAGCCCGACGAGGCCGCGGCCTCTAGCGCAGGCACGTTCGCGGACATGTCCCGCACCATCCCGTCCATCGCCGCCAATGCCAGCAGCCAGTTATCGGCCGCATCGAAGACCTGCTCCTTGTCCTCCTGCATGTCCTTGGAATAGGCGAGCGGCAGCCCCTTCATCACCAGCGTCAGCGCCACGTTCGCACCGAAGATCCGCCCGATCTTGGCGCGGATCAGCTCCGCCGCATCGGGGTTCTTCTTCTGCGGCATGATCGACGAGCCGGTCGAGAAGCGGTCTGACAATGTCACGAAGCGGAACTGCGCGGAGGACCAGATCACCAGTTCTTCGGCCATGCGCGACAGGTGCACCGCGCTGATCGAGGCGATCGACAGGAACTCGAGCGCGAAGTCCCGGTCCGACACGGCGTCCAGCGAATTGGCCGCGGGCCGGTCGAAGCCCAGCGCCTCCGCCGTCATGTGCCGGTCGATCGGGAAGCCCGTGCCCGCCAGCGCGGCCGCCCCGAGCGGGCTTTCGTTCATCCGCGCGCGGGCGTCGCGCACGCGGGACAGATCGCGGCCGAACATCTCGACATAGGCCATCATATGATGGCCCCAAGTCACGGGCTGCGCCGTTTGGAGATGGGTGAAGCCCGGCATGACCCAATCCGCACCCGCCTCGGCCTGGGCGAGGAGCGCGCGCAAGAGCGCGAGGAGCTGCTCTTCCGCCGCATCCAGCTGATCGCGCACCCACAGCTTGAAATCGGTGGCGACCTGATCGTTGCGCGACCGGCCCGTATGCAGCCGCCCCGCGGGCTCGCCGATCAGCGCCTTCAGACGCGCCTCCACGTTCATGTGAATGTCTTCTAGCGCCGTGGAAAATTCGAACGTGCCGCCTTCGATCTCTGACAAGACGGTGAGCAAGCCTTCCCTCATCGCCTCCGCGTCGCTAGGTTTCACGATGCCCGTGGCAGCCAGCATGGCGGCATGGGCCCTCGATCCGGCGATGTCCTGCGCCGCCAGCCGCTTGTCGAACCCGATCGAGGCATTGATCGCCTCCATGATCGCGTCAGGTCCAGCGGCAAAGCGGCCACCCCACATCTGGTTCGAGGTCGTATCGGACATTCCCTGGCCTTCCCTGGAGGAGACATGATCAAAGCTCTTGGCGCGCTCGTCTATACCGCCGCACTCTCGCTTGCAATTCCGGCGGCTGCCGAGATTACCGCGCTGGCGGACCTGCGCGACGGCGACATGAAAAAGCTCAACCTGCATTCCGAGGCGAAAGATGTGGGCGATGCCGACTTCCAGACCTTCGACGGCGATCCCATGAACCTGTCCGATTACGCAGGAAAATGGACGCTGGTGAATTTCTGGGCCACCTGGTGCGCGCCATGCCGCAAGGAGATGCCGCAACTTTCGGAGCTGCAGGCGGAACTCGGCGGCGACGCATTCGAGGTCGTGACCATCGCCACGGGCCGCAACCCGCCCCCCGCGATGGAGGCGTTTTTTGCAGAGCCCGATCCCGACCGGCCCGAGATCAGCATCGACAACCTGCCGCTGCACCGCGATCCCGGATCAACCCTGGCGCGCCAGATGGCCGTTCTGGGCCTGCCGATCACGGTCCTGATCAATCCCGAGGGCAAGGAGGTGGCGCGACTGACGGGAGACGCCAACTGGGCCTCCGACGAGGCGAAGGCGATCCTGCGGGCGGCCATCGAACAGACGCCCGGCTGATCGCGCGGAAATTGTCCGAACGGAAAAGCCCGGCCAAAAGCCGGGCTTTTTCTTGCGTTGGAGAAAGACCCGCCCCGGCGGACACCCCTATCACGGGCCGCAATAGGACCCGCTGCGATACTGCGCCGTATCGAAGTGAAAATGATCCTGGTGGAAGCGATCCGAATCCGGCCCGAGCGTGGTGCCGAAGATCCCGCAGGCGCCCTTGTACATCCGCCGCAGGATGGGCCCCTGGTTCGCGCTGCGATAGCCCCCGAGCACGACCATCTGGGAGCCATCACGCAGCTGGATCGCGGAGATATCGATCGCGCGGCCCTTGCCATGCTCGGAGATTTTCGCGCCCGGCAGGTTGTTTCGGGTCCGGCAGGAATAATGCGCCGCGACCCGAAGTCCGGACACGCCCCCGCCTGTATTGCCCACCGCAGGCCGCACCGCGCGATTGAGCCAGGCTTTCGTGGCCCGCGCGGTGGAACAATGCAGGAGCGACGGCTGGCTCAGCCGCACACCGTCGATCGCACGCACTTCGACCGCATCCTCGATGCCACAGCCTCGGATGCGCCCCGGCACGAAGCCCACATATTCGCCCTGGATATCCGGATCGCCGCAAAGCGCGCCGCGATCCCGTTCGACCTGCTGTGCCATGGCTTTCTGTACAAGGCTCTGCGTGCGCCTGGCAGGCCGCAGGGTCTGCGCCACGGCAAGCCGACTGGCCGCGGCGAAGGCCCGGATATCGCGACCCTCATAGCCCGGAAATTCCTCCAGCGGTTCGGCGCGGGGAATGGGCTCCAACCGGGCGAACTTCTCGCGAAGCTGCGCGGCGATCACGGCCTCGGTCAGGTCCGGGCGCAGTTGCGGGCGGATCTCTGCCGAAGGGGCCGCCGATGCGGCGGCGGGCGCAGGCGCCGAGACCGCGACAGGCACGGCGCCGGTGTCGCGTGCAACGGGGCGGAATGAGCTGTCAGGAGCGGCCAGAGCCGGGATCGCGAGAAGGGAAACCAGAATAATCGCAACCGCTTGTCTCATCTTTCCACCTTCACACGCCCGAAATCCGGCGCCTCCGTATCCTGACCCGCCTCGATGATACCCCGGCGGATGGCGCGGGTGCGGGTGAAATAGTCGTGAAGATGCGCGCCATCGCCTTTGCGGATCGCCCGCTGCAAGGCGAAGAGCTCTTCGGTGAAGCGGCCGAGGATCTCGAGCGTCGCATCCTTGTTGGTCAGAAAGACATCGCGCCACATGGTCGGATCGGACGCGGCAATCCGGGTGAAGTCGCGAAAGCCCGTGGCGGAATACTTGATGACCTCGCTCTCGGTCACGCGACGCAGATCGTCAGCCACGCCCACCATCGTGTAGGCGATGAGGTGCGGCGTATGACTGACAACGGCGAGGACGAGATCATGGTGGTCCGCATCCATTTCGTCGACCAACGCGCCCAGACCTTCCCAGAAGGCGCGCAGGCGCGCGACCGCCTCCGGATCGCTGCCCTCGACCGGTACAAGAAGGCACCAGCGGTTGTCGAACAGCGTGGAAAAGCCCGATTCGGGGCCGGAATGCTCGGTCCCGGCCATTGGATGGCCGGGAATGAAATGCACGCCCTCGGGGATATGCGGGCCGACCTGCGCAATCACGTCCTTCTTGACCGACCCGACATCCGTCACGGTCGCGCCGGGCTTCAGGTGAGGCGCGATGGTTTCCGCCACCGCCCCCATCACGCCGACAGGCACGGCCAGCACCACCAGATCGGCGTCGCGCACGGCCTCTTCGGCGCTGTCGCAGACCGTGTCGCACAATCCGATCCGGCGTGCCGTCTCCCGCGTCTCTTCGGAGCGCGCATAGCCTGTCACATGACCCGCGAGACCGCCGCGCTTCATCGCCCAGAACATCGAGGACGCGATCAGGCCGAGGCCAATGAGCGCGACCCGGCCGTAGATTGGCGTATCGCTCATCGCTCGCCCGCTTTGAACAACCCGATGCAATGCGCGACGCGGCGGCAGGCGGGCTCGTCGCCCACGGTGATACGCAGCGCCGAAGGCAGGCCGTAGCCAGACACGCGGCGCACGATCAGGCCCTGTTTCTGCAGGTAGAGATCGCAAGCCGCCGCCTCTTCGGGCGAGGAGAGCCGCGCGAGCACGAAATTCGCGGTCGACGTGTCCGACGGCACGCCATGCTCCATCAATGCCTCCGCGAGCCAGGTCCGCAGGCGCGTGTTCTCCGACCGCGACTTCTCGACATACTCGCGATCCCGGATGGCGGCCTCTGCCGCGGCGAGCGCCACGTTCGACAGATTGAAAGGCCCGCGCACGCGATTGAGCACATCGATGATGGCTTTCGGCGCATAGCCCCACCCCACGCGCAGGCCGCCCAGCCCGTGGATCTTCGAGAAGGTGCGCGTCATCACCACGTTCTCGCGCATCTCCACGAGCTTCGCGCCGCCGTCATAGCCTTCCACGTATTCCGCGTAGGCGCCGTCGAGAACGAGGATCGCCTGCGGCGGAAGCCCCTCGGCCAGACGCTCGATCTCCGCGAGACCGACCATGGTGCCCGTGGGGTTGTTCGGGTTGGCCAGGAAGACGAGCTTCGTCTTCTTGGTGCAGGCCGCGAGGATCGCATCCACATCCGTGACGCGCTCTTTCTCGGGCACCTCGACGGGCTTGGCACCTGCGACCTTGGCCGAGATCCGGTACATGGCGAAGCCGTGCTCGGTATGGATGACCTCGTCATTCCGCTGCGTGTAGGCCTGGCAGAGGAAGTGAATGATCTCGTCCGAACCCACGCCGCAGATGATCCGCTCCGGATCGAGGCCGTGGACCTCCGCTATGGCGGCGCGCAGGTTCGCGTGATCTGCGGACGGGTAGCGATGCAATTCATGCGACGCACGGCGGATCGCCTCGCGCGCGACCTCGGGCGGCCCGAACGGATTTTCGTTCGAGCTGAGCTTGACCACGTTTGCCACGCCCTCGACGGCGGATTTCCCGCCCTCGTACAGCGCGATGTCCATGATGCCGGGTTTCGGCGCAATCTTCGTCATGTCTCAGGCTCCCATTGCGTCCGGCTATAGCGGCCCCTCCGCCCCGTGAAAAGCACCAAGGTCCGGGCCGGATCGCCGCAGCCATGAAGCGGATGCGAGGATGCCGCAATACTTCCCGATTGTTTCGATAGCCGGGACAAAGGGATTGGCGATCTTCCGCAGCGTTGCCCGTCATTCGGCCGCGCATCCGTGCCGGGTGCGGCCTACGAGCTGGCGCTCGCGGTCAGTCAGACGCTCAGACCACGACCTCCTGCCGCTCCTGTGCGCCCACGTCGAAGACCCGTTTGTAGCGGTCGATCTGCGCATCCGGGCCCATCGCCTTGTTGGGATTGTCCGAAAGCTTCACCGTCGGCTGGCCCTCTGCCTTTACCGCCTTGCAAACCAGCGAGAAGGGAGCCAGCCGGTCATCCGGGGTCAGCCCCCGGAAATCGTTCGTCAGAAGGGTGCCCCACCCGAAGGAGACCCGGACCCGGCCCGTGAACTGGCGGTACAATTCCTCGATCTTGGCGACATCGAGCCCGTCGGAGAAGATGATGAGCTTGCCCGTCGGATCCTCGCCCCGCGCCTTCCACCAGCGGATCGCTGTTTCGGCCCCGGTTGCGGGATCGCCCGAATCGATGCGGATGCCGGTCCAGCCCGCAAGCCAGTCCGGCGCGCGGTTCAGGAAGCCTTCCGTGCCGTAAGTGTCGGGCAGGATGATGCGCAGGTTGCCCTCATGCTCCTCCTGCCAATCGTTCAACACGTCGTAAGGGGCCTGCGCCAGCGCCTCGTCATCCTTGGCAAGGGCTGCATAGACCATCGGCAATTCATGCGCGTTGGTGCCGATCGCCTCGAGATCGCGGCTTTTCGCGATGGCGCAGTTCGACGTGCCGGTGAAGCGCTCGCCCAGACCTTCATACATCGCCTGCACGCACCAATCCTGCCAGAGGTAGGAATGCCGCCGCCGCGTGCCGAAATCGGCGATGCGCAGATCGTCGATCTTCTTCAGCCGCTCGATCTTTTCCCAAAGCTTCGTCATGGCGCGCGCGTAGAGCACCTGCAGCTCGAACCGCCCCATATCGTTCAGCACCGCGCGCCCGCGCAGCTCCATCAGCACGGCGAGCGCGGGAATTTCCCAAAGCATCACTTCGGGCCAGGCGCCCTCGAAGGTCAGCTCGTATTGATCGCCCACCCGCTCCAGGTGATAGGGCGGCAGGCGCAGGTTCTCGAACCAGTCCATGAAATCGGGCCGGAACATCTGCCGCTTGCCGTAGAAGGTATTCCCCCGCATCCAGGTCGACTCGCCCCGCCGCAGGGACAGCGACCGAATGTGGTCGAGCTGTTCGCGCAGCTCCCCCTCGTCGATCAGCTTGGCGAGCGGCACATGGTCCGAGCGATTGATCAGGCTGAACGTGACCTGCGTGTTGCGATGATTGCGAAACACCGACTGACACATCAGCAGCTTGTAGAAATCGGTATCTATGAGGGAGCGGACGATCGGATCGATCTTCCACTTGTGGTTCCAGACGCGGGTGGCGATATCGACCATGAGACTTCCTCAGATTCCGAGAACCGCTTTTCGGAGCTCTGGGTACATCACCCAGACAAAAGCTCCTGTCTCGGCCCGCGCGGGTCCGGCTTGCGCAATTACACCCGTTTGCACATCGTCGGCTCGAATGGTGGACGTCGGGGCAGAAACGCCCAAGACTTCGGCTATTTCGCGCCCCAGGCGCCCATAGAGCGCATTCGCCGTTTCGAAGCTATCGTATCCACCGGCACGCGCGATCTCGCCGGCTGTCAAACCCACATCATCACTCTTCGCGTGCGCCACAAGCATATCCAATTTGGCGCCCTCGGGTTTGAGCACCTCTAAAGCTTCAGCGTATTCCTCCACTGTAGGGATCAGAAAATCGATATTTTCAGCCCGGCGTCTCGCTTTCGCTCTTTCGCGATGCCTTTCATCGAGAATTTGTTTGAGCGTTTGCAAAGCTTCGTCCGGTGTCGCGCCGGTGGCATCGGCTATCTGCCCTTTTGACTTAGTATTCTTCCGGTACGCAAGCGCACGCGCTTCCCCACCTGAATTTCCGTAACGGATCAAATATCGACCGTACTCAATCATTTCTACCTTCATTCCAGCACGACCCCCGCCGCCGCCATCTCGTCCATGGCCGCGCCAAGCGATCCATCGAGGTCGATCCCCCTGCACAGGTCCTCCCTCAGCGTGACGTCGAAGCCCAGCTTGCGCGCATCGAGGGCCGAGAATTTCACGCAGAAATCCGTGGCCAGCCCGACCATCGTCAGCCGCGTGATCCCGCGCGTACGCAGGTATCCCTCAAGCCCCGTCGGCGTTTCGTGATCGTTCTCGAAAAACGCCGAATAGCTGTCGATCGCGCGGCGAAAGCCCTTGCGGATGATCAGATCGGCGCGGTCGGTTTCGAGCCTGGCATGAAATGCGGCCCCCTCGGAGCCTTGCACGCAATGATCCGGCCAAAGAACCTGCGGCCCGTAAGGCATCTCGATCATCTCCATCGGTGCCTTGCCCGGATGTTGGGACGCGAAAGACGAATGCCCCGCCGGGTGCCAATCCTGCGTCAGGATCACCGCGTCGAACTCCGGCATCAGCGCGTTGATGGGTGCGACGATCTCGTCACCCCCCGCCACGGCCAGCGCGCCGCCGGGGCAGAAATCGTTCTGAACATCGATGACGATCAAGGCCTGCATCCGCGCCTCCTTTCCGCAATTGCCGCCCAAGGTGGCGCGGCGCACGCCCGAGGACAAGCCCCACCCCTTGCGCGGGCGCCCCCGGCTGCATTATCTCGCCCGGCATGTACACCGTCGCAGCCCTCTATCACTTCACGCCCTTCGCGGATCCGGACGCCCTGCGCCCGGACATGATCGCCTTGGGCGAGGCGGAGGGGATCACCGGCACGCTTCTTGTCGCGGGCGAAGGCATCAATGGAACGGTCGCCGGTCCGAAGCGCGGCATCGACCGGATGGTGGCGCATATCTGCGCCCTGCCCGGCTGCGCCGATCTCGAAGTGAAATATTCCACGGCACAGGACCGGCCCTTCGCCAAGCTCAAGGTCCGCCTGAAGAAAGAGATCGTGACCATGGGCCGGCCGGGCGTCGACCCGCGGGCGCGAACTGGGCACTATGTCGACCCGGCCGATTGGAATGCGCTGATCGAAAGCCCGGATGTGGCCGTGATCGACACCCGCAACGATTTCGAAGTGGCCATCGGCACCTTTGAAGGCGCCGTGAATCCCGAAACCGAAAGCTTCCGCGACTTCCCCGCCTGGTGGGAGCGCAACAAACACCGCTTCCACAACAAGCGGATCGCGATGTTCTGCACCGGCGGCATCCGGTGCGAGAAATCGACCAACTGGCTTTTGGAACAAGGCGAGGCCGAGGTGTATCACCTCAAGGGCGGTATCCTGAAATACCTCGAAGAGGTGCCCGAGGCCGACAGCACCTGGCAGGGCGCGTGTTTCGTCTTCGACGAACGCGTCTCGGTAGAGCACGGTCTCCGCGAAGGCCCGCACCTTCTCTGCCGGGCTTGCCGCCGCCCGATCCTGCCCGAAGACCGCAACCGCCCCGAATATGAACAGGGCGTCGCCTGTCATCTTTGCGTCCACGAGACGGGCGAGGAGGACAAGATCCGCTTTCGCGAGCGTCAGAAGCAGATCGCCCTCTCGAAAGCGCGGGGTGAGCGGCACTTGGCGGGCATGGACGACTGACACCCCGCATCTCGGGCGACCGCAGAGTCCCGCGTCACCGTTTCGAGCGCCCCGCCCTGTCACGTTCGGACCGGAAATACTCCGGTGGTTTGGAGGCCGCGCCTCCAATGCAGCGCGACGGGCCTCGATGGCCCGGCGTGATGCACCCCCGGCTCTAGCGCGGCGAGCGTTTCGCCAAGATGCGCTGCAGGGTCCGGCGATGCATGTTCAGACGGCGCGCGGTCTCGGACACGTTGCGGTCGCACAATTCGTAAACGCGCTGGATATGCTCCCAACGGACGCGATCCGCCGACATCGGGTTGTCGGGCGGCGGCGGCAATTCCTCTTCCGTGGCCAGAAGCGCATTGACGATATCCGTCGCATCCGCGGGCTTCGAAAGGTAATCCGTGGCGCCGATCTTCACCGCGGCCACGGCCGTTGCGATCGCGCCATATCCCGTGAGCACGACGATCCGCGAATCCGGACGGCGCTCGCGCAGCGTCTCCACGATGTCGAGCCCGTTGCCATCCTCGAGCCGCAGGTCGATCACGGCATAAGCGGGCGGCCGCGCCGTCGCGATGGCAGAGCCACCCACGACAGAGCCCGAGGTTTCCACCTCGAAGCCACGCTTTTCCATGGCCTTTGCCAGCCGTCTCAGAAACGGCTCGTCATCATCGACAAGCAACAGCGATTTGTCTTCGCCCAGCTCCTGCATCTCCGCAACCTCATGTCATTCGTCGGATCGCATCCGAATGCAGGAAGTTAGTGCGGCCTCCTTAACCGTCAATTGGCCCGAGCCTGGCCCGGATATCAGGCGGCTTCGGCGAAACAGGCAACCCGGTCGGCCATTTCGGTGGAGGACAATTCGCGGCGGAAATACTCGACGAACCCTTCGCCCGGCATCAGCAGATAGGTGAAGGTCGTGTGGTCGACGATGTAGAACTCGTCCTCGGGGTTTTCCGGCACCCGGTAGAAGACGCGGAACGCATCTGCCGCAGCCTTGACCTGTTCGGGCGTGCCCGTGAGACCGATCATGTCGGGATGCATCGCCTCGGCATAAGCGCCGACCTGTTCGGGCGTATCGCGCGCCGGATCGACCGATACGAAGACCGGCGTTACGTCGATCCCGCGCTCGGCGAGGATGTCCACGGCCTCGGCATTGCGCGCCACGTCGAAGGGGCAGACATCCGGGCAGAAGGAATAGCCGAAATACAAAAGCACCGGTTCGGTCACGATATCGGCATCGCTCACGGTGACGCCCGCGCTGTTCACCAACTCGAACGGGCCGCCGATATCGCCCGCGACAGCGCCGGATCGGCAGGCCGCGAAGGTCTCCGCATCGCCCCGGAGCGTCGACCAGAATGCCGTGATCGCGATGAGAGCCGCGAGGCCGATACCCGCCACGATGACCATTGCCCAGCGCATTTGCCGCTCCTTCGTTCAATTGCCGTTTGTCCTGCAGGGTCGTATCACTTGCCACCGAAGCCGCAAGAGACAGGTTGGCGCATATGGCACAGCCCGACATATGGACGTTTGACGAACGTCGCCGCTCGAACTGGATCCGGCTGCGCACGATGATCCTGTTGCGCTGGTTCGCGGCCGCGGGCCAGCTGACCGCGATCATCGTCGCCGACACGCTCTACAACCTCGATATGCAGACCGGGCTCTGCTTCCTTGCCGTGGGCGTGGCCGTGATCGGCAATCTGATCGCGATGTTCATCTTCCCCGAGAACAAGCGGCTGTCGGAGACCGAGAACCTGCTCATGGTCCTCTTCGATATCCTGCAGCTCGCGTTCCTGCTGTTCCTCACCGGCGGCCTGCACAATCCCTTCTCGCTTCTGCTGCTGGGCCCCGTCACGGTGTCGGCGGCGGTGCTGCCGCTGGGCCGCACGGTGTTTCTCAATGCCCTCGCCGTGCTGCTCGTGACCGGGCTGGTCTTCTTCCACGTGCCACTGAAGACCGAGGATCAGCAGGTTCTGCGCATTCCCGACCTCTTCATCTTCGGACAATGGGCGGCGATCACCATCGCGATCATCTTCATCTCGATCTATGCGCGGCGGATCACCACCGAGATGCACGGGATGAACGACGCGCTGGCGGCAACGCAGATGGCGCTCGCGCGGGCGCAGAAACTCAACGATCTGGGCGGTGTCGTCGCCGCGACGGCGCATGAGCTGGGCACCCCGCTTGCCACGATCAAGCTGACCGCATCCGAGCTCGTCTCGGATCTGGAGAACGCGCCGGAGCAGCGCGAGGACGCGGCCCTCATTGCCGAGCAGGCGGACCGGTGCCGCGATATCCTGCATTCGATGGGCCGTGCGGGCAAGGACGATCCCCAGATGCGGCAGGCCCCCCTGACCGAGGTCATCCGCGAAGCCGCCGAGCCGCATGAAAACCGCGGCAAGGTCATCCATATCGAGGAGCGGCCCGGTCCGGGCGAGGTGGCCGACCCTCTGCCGCCGCAGATCCTGCGCCGTCCGGAAATCATTCACGGCCTGCGCAACCTCGTGCAGAACGCCGTCGATTTTGCCCGTGCCACGGTCTGGATCGAAGCCAGCTGGGACAATGATCTGATCACCGTGCGGATCATCGACGACGGACGCGGCTTCCCGCCCCACCTGATCGGGCGCATCGGGGATCCCTTCATGCGCCGCCGCCGCAGCGAGCGGGACCGCCATCTCCGTCCGGGCTACGAGGGGATGGGGCTGGGCCTCTTCATCGCCAAGACGCTTCTTGAACGCAGCGGGGCCGAGCTCAGCTTCGCAAACGGGTCCGACCCGCTCATGCCCGCCTCGCGCGGACGGTCGCGCCGCGGCGCCATCGTGGAGGTGGTCTGGAAAAGCGGCGCGATCACGGTCTCCGACACGACCGCACGCCGCCCGCTGGGACAGAATCCGCTCATTGAAAGCTGAGGAAAAAGGCTTTCAGCGGCACATCTTAACGCTTTCTTAACCTGCCAGGCGCAACACTCTCCGAGCGTCCGCGATGATATCGACGGGCGGTTTGGAAGGAACGACATGGCGCTGGAGACATGGCTTGCTATCCTCATCGGGATCGGGCTCGGCTCGGTCCTCGCGCTGTTGCGCCATACGGCGTTTCCGAACCTGCTGGACGGCCTGTTCAAGCGGACCGGCACGCCAGACCTTGAGGAGCCGCTTTTCCTTGTCAGGGAGGCCCGCATCGTCGATGCCACGCCTGCGGGAAAACGGCTTCTGGGGGATCGTCTGGGAGAGACGTGGGAAGACCTGCGCACTGCGCTCTCCCCGATCTTCCCGGGCCTGCCTGCCGCGCCGCCCACACGCCCCTTGCGCCTGATCGCCGCAACCGCGGACGCGCCCGACCTGCAATTGCGCCCGGATGGCGAACGATTGCGCATCGGTCTGACCGGTCCACCGCCGAAACTCAGCGCGAGCCTTTCCGCCTTGGGGGAGCTCTCCCAGCTGTCGCGTCTGCGCCGGGCTGCGGGCCTCGCCCCTTACCCGATGTGGCAGACGGATCCCGCGGGCGACATCCTGTGGTCCAATGAAGGTTTCGGAAAGCTCGCCGCGCTTGCGGAGGATGAGGTCCTCTTTCAGGTTACCGTCCCGGACGGAAAACCCGTTCTGCGGGAGCGGGTTCAGATCACCGCGCACCATCCGGATCTGCCGGAATGGTTCGAGGTCACAAGCGTGCGCGCAGCAAATACCTGGTTTCATTACGCGGTCGATATCGACGCCGTTGTCGAGGCGGAGACCGCGCGGCGCAACTTCGTCCAGACGCTCGCCAAGACCTTTGCACACCTGCCCATCGGACTCGCCATCTTTGACCGCAACCGCCAGCTGGTCCTGTTCAATCCGGCGCTTCTGGATCTCACGCAACTCTCCGTAGAATTCCTGTCCGGGCGGCCGAATCTGATGACTTTTTTCGATCAGCTACGCGAAAACCGGGTCATGCCCGAGCCCAAAAGCTATGACGGCTGGCGACAGCAGCTTGCGGAGCTGGTCGCCGCCGCCACCAATGACCGGTACTGCGAAACCTGGAGCCTGCCGAGCGGACTGACCTACCGCATCGCAGGCCGCCCACACCCTGACGGCGCTGTCGCCTTCCTGATCGAGGATATCAGTTCCGAAATCGCCCTGACCCGGCGCTTCCGGGCGGAACTGAACCTCTGTCAGTCGGTCATCGACACGATGGGCGAGGCTGTCGCGACCTTCAGCGCCACAGGCGTCTTGACCTTCTGCAACGCGGGGTATCGCGGGCTTTGGGGCACCGATCCGGACAGTACCTTCGCGGATGTCACGGTGGTTGACGCAACCCGCCTCTGGCAATCGAGTTCGGAGCCTTGCGGCGTCTGGGCGGAGGTGCGCAGCTTCGTGACCAGCTTCGGCGCCCGCACCCCATGGCGCCAGGAGGTCCGGTTGACCGATGGCCGCAAGCTTTGCGTCCGTTGCGACCCGCTGCCCGGCAGCGCCACGCTTGTGCGCTTCAACGAGATGCCAAGCGACGCGATGGAACCGGCCCCGCCACGCACCGCACTGGTCGGATAGACCCGCACTTCACGCGCATGCAACACCACATCCGAACCGGACCGCCACCGGGAAGGTCCCGCCGGGTTCCGCTTGCAGATGACGCGGTGGCGATTACTCTCGCCACATGCAATCCCGACATGCCTCTCTCGCGCTTCCGTCCCCGAACGCCACGGAAGATCTCGCCCGCAAGATCGGCGCCGAAATCGGTCCCGGCGACGTCATCTTGCTGTCCGGCGGGATCGGTGCGGGCAAGACGCATTTCGCCCGCGCGTTGATCCAATCGCGGCTCTCGGAGCCGGAAGATGTCCCCTCGCCCACTTTCACTCTGGTGCAGGTCTACGAGACGGACGCCGGTGAGCTCTGGCACACCGATCTCTACCGTCTGGATCATCCGGACAGCGTGGTGGAGCTGGGCCTGCTCGACGCGTTCGAGACCGCCATCTGCCTTGTCGAATGGCCGGAACGCCTGGGCGACATGACGCCCGAAAGCGCGCTGTCGCTGACCTTTTCGGACGGGCCGGATCCCGACACGCGCCACCTGTCCGCCGAGTGGCGCGATGCGCGCTGGGACGCGCTTTTCACAAGCGAGGCCGCATGAGCGTCGCCGATTTTCTGGCCTCCGCCGATTGGCAGGACGCCGACCGGGTTCCCATCGCGGGCGATGCCTCGGCCCGGCGCTACACGCGACTGGTGCGAGGCGACGGGTCCAGCCGCATCCTGATGGAAGACCCGGACGGCGATGTCTTTCTCTTTTCACGGCTCGCCCGCTATCTCGCGGGCCTCGGCCTCAGCGCGCCCGAGATCTATGCCGGAGAGCCGGGTCTTCTGCTGCTCGAAGATCTGGGCGACGCCTCCTTCGCCATCTGCGCCACCCGCACGCCGGGCGATGAGGCGACGCTCTACAAATCCGCGATCGAGGCGCTGGCCCTCCTGCACCGCGCCAAACCGCCCGAGGGTTTGAGCACCGCCGATCCCGCAACGCTCGCCGCCATGACCGATCTGGCCTTCGATCAGTACCTGCCGGGTGCCACGGGCGAGACGAACGAAACCCGCAAGGCAGATACGATCGGGGCGCTGCAGGACGCGCTGACCCGACACACGCCCGAGACGCGTGTCACGATCCTGCGCGACTTTCATGCGGAGAACCTGATCTGGCTGCCCGACCGCTCCGGGGCCAGACGCGCCGGTCTTCTGGATTTCCAGGACGCGCTGGTGGGCCATCCGGCCTATGACATCGTCTCCCTGATCGAGGATGCCCGGCGCGACGTGCATGAGGAAACACGCACCAGCACCATCCGGCACTACCTCGATCTGACCGGAATGACCGAGGAGGCGTTCAATGCCGCCCTCGCCGTGCAGGGCGCGGCCCGCAACCTGCGCATCCTCGGCGTGTTCGCCCGTCTCGCCGCCACGCGCGGCAAGCCGCATTACATCGACCTGATACCGCGGGTCTGGGGGCACCTGATGCGCGATCTCAGCCATCCCGCCTTGTCGTCCGTCGCGCCCCATGTCACCGAGGCGTTGCCCGCCCCGACCGCCGCACACCTCAGCCGATTGAAAGCGCCATGCCCGACGCCGTGATGATCTTCGCCGCAGGTTTCGGCACGCGCATGGGCGCGCTGACCGCGAACCGGCCCAAACCGCTGATCGAGGTCGCGGGCCGCAGCCTTCTGGACCGCACGCTTTCGCTTGCGGCCCATGTGCCCCGGCGCGTGGTGAACGCGCATTACCTCGGGCATATGATCGCGGATCACCTCGCCGGTCAGGACGTCACAGTGGTGCAGGAAGAGACCATCCTCGATACTGGCGGCGGGCTGAAGAACGCGGCATCAGTTCTGGGCGCAGGTCCCGTCTTCACCATGAATGCCGATGCGGTCTTTGCCGGACCGAACCCGCTGCGTGCGCTGGAGGCCGCCTGGCAGCCGGACCGGATGGATGCGCTTCTGCTCTGTGTGCCGTTGCCGCGCGCGATCGGGCGCAATGGGGGCGGAGACTTCGCCATCGGGGAGGATGGACGCCTCAGCCGGGGCGGCGCGCATGTCTATACCGGCGTTCAGATCGTGAAAACAGACGGCCTGTCCGACATTCATGAGGAGGCCTTTTCGCTGAACATGCTGTGGGACCGCATGGCCACCGAGGGGCGGCTTTACGGGTTCGAATATCCGGGACGCTGGGCGGATGTGGGTCATCCCGACGGGATCTCGCGCGCCGAGGAGATGCTCGCCACATGATCTTCGACGACGCGCAATCCCCGCGCCTTTTCGCCCTGCCTCCGGGGGCGGATTTTCCGGCAGCGCTCGCGGCCGGGCTACGCGCGCGGTTCGCGGGTCACCCTGCCGAGGCGATTGCCCGCACCGAATTGATGGTCAACACGCAGCGCATGAAGCGCAGGCTGGAGCTCATATTCGCCGAAGCCGGTTCGGGCTTTCTGCCGCGCATCACGCTGGTCACCGACCCTGCCGATGCGCGTCTTCGCGCGCGCCTGCCGCGCCCGGTGCCGTCGCTGCGCAGGCGGCTGGAATTGACGGGTCTCGTCTCGGGCCTGCTCGACCAGGCGGAGGGGCTGGCACCACGCGCGGCCCTGTATGACCTCGCCGACAGCCTTGCCGGGCTGATGGACGAGATGCAGATCGAGAACGTGGCGCCCGAGACCATCGCCGCGCTCGATGTCACGGACCAGTCGGGCCATTGGGAGCGCGCGCTGCAATTCCTGAAGATCGTGCAGCATTATTTCGACGCAGCCGGTCCGGCCCCCGATGCGGCAGCCCTTCAGCGCCGTGCGGTCGAGATGCGGATCGCGGATTGGCAGGACAACCCGCCCGAGCATCCCGTGATCGTCGCGGGATCCACCGGCTCGCGCGGGACCACCCATGCGTTGATGCTGGCCGTTGCGCGTCTGCCCCAAGGCGCGGTGATCCTGCCCGGCTTCGATTTCGACATGCCGCGTCATGTCTGGGACCAGCTGACCGATGATCTGCCGCGCAAGGATCACACCCAGCCCGGCGAGGATCATCCGCAATTCCGCTTCGCGCGGCTGCTGCGCGATCTCGGCGCAAGCCCGCCCGACGTGGCCGATTGGGGATATGGCACCGCCCCGGCGCCCGCCAGAAACGCGCTCGTGTCGCTGGCCCTGCGGCCTGCGCCCGTGACCGACCAATGGTTGACCGAAGGGCCCGGCCTGCCGGATCTCAGCGATGCAACGCGGGAGGTGACCCTGCTCGAGGCGCCCGATCCGCGTCGCGAAGCCGTCGCCATCGCCATGCGTCTGCGTGCCGCTGCCGAGACCGGGCAAAGCGCCGCGCTGATCACGCCCGACAGGAACCTCTCGCGGCAAGTGTCGGCCGCGCTGGATCGATGGGGGATCGTGGCGGACGATTCCGCCGGTCTGCCCGCGCAGATGTCACCGCCGGGACGCCTCATGCGGCAGGTCGCGCAGCTTCTGCACACGCCGCTGACCGCCGAAACGCTGCTTGCGCTGCTCAAGCATCCGCTCTGCCATGCGGGCGACGACCCGACCGAGGCACGCAGCGCCCATACCCGCGCCGTGCCCAAGCTCGAGACGCATATTCGGCGCAAGGGCATGCCCTATCCGGACCCTGCCCAGATCGGGCGCTGGCCCGAGGCCGAGGCGCATCCTGACTGGACGGCTTGGGTCGCGGAGACGCTCTGCGACAAGCCCGACGCCGCAACCCGGCCCCTCTCCGAGTGGGTCGCCACGCATATCGCGCTGAGCGAAGCCGTGGTCGCGGGCAGCGCCGGGCATGGCGCCGGTGCGCTTTGGGACAAGGAGGCGGGCCGCGAATTGCGCCGCATCATGACGGAGCTGGAAACCGAAGCGCCCCATGGCACCACGCTCGGCGCGCGCGACTATGCCGACCTTTTCGGTGCGATCCTGTCCCGGGGCGAAGTGCGCAACCCCGACACGGTCCATCCGCATATTCGCATTTGGGGCACGATCGAGGCGCGGGTCATGGGGGCCGATCTGATGATCCTGGGCGGCCTCAATGAAGGCACTTGGCCCGAGATGCCCAAGGCCGATCCCTGGCTCAATCGCCGGATGCGCGCCGATGCGGGGCTGACCTTGCCGGAACGCCGGATCGGGCTTTCGGCCCATGACTTCCAACAGGCGGTCGCCGCGCGCGAGGTCTGGCTGACCCGTGCCGTCAAATCCGCCGATGCCGATACCGTGCCGTCGCGGTGGCTGAACCGGGTCACGAACCTGATGAAGGGCCTGCCCGAGCGGGGCGGGCCGGATGCGCTTGATGCGATGCGACGGCGCGGCACGGACTGGCTGGCACAGGTCCACGCATTGGAGCGCCCCATCCTGTCCGCGCCCGCGCGCCGTCCCTCGCCGAAGCCGCCCGCATCGGCCCGACCACGCGAATTGCGTCTGACGCAGGTGAAGACGCTGATCCGCGACCCGTACACGATCTATGCGCGCAAGGTCCTGCGGCTTGAGCCGCTCAATCCGCTGATGCAGGCGCCCGACGCGCTTCTGCGCGGCATCGTCGTGCATGACGCGCTGAAGGCCTATGGCGAAGTGATGCGCGACCACGGCGTCCCGCCCACGGCGGCGTCGTTCCTTGAGGCGATCGAGCGCGAGCTTGCCCGCGCCGTGCCGTTCCCGCTGGCACGACAGCTCTGGCAGGCGCGCTTCGCCCGCATCGCCAAGAGCTTCGCCGACGAGGAGCAGGCCCGGCAAAGCCGGGCGCAGCTTGCGCGCTTCGAGATCGACGGCGCGGCAACCCTGCCCGCGCTCGGTTTCACGCTGAAAACCCGCGCCGACCGTATCGACCTCGATGATCGCAGCGGCGCGCATCTTTACGATTACAAGACCGGCAAACCGCCCGGCGAGAAGGAGCAGCTCTATTTCGACAAGCAGCTGCTGCTCACCGCCGCCATGGTGGAGATGGGCGCGTTCCGGGAGTTCGAGCCGCGCCATATCGCAGATGCGCGGTTCATCGGGCTCGGCGCGTCGGGCGGCGAAGTCTCCGCCCCGCTCGAGAAGGCCCCGCCGCGCGAGGTCTGGGCCGGGTTGGAGCGCCTGATCGCCCGCTATCTCGACGAAAGCCAGGGCTTCACCGCGCGGCGCGCTATGTTCAGCGACACCGATCGCAGCGATTTCGACCACCTGTCGCGCCTGGGCGAATGGGACCTTGCCGACGATCCACTGGCGGAGGTGCTGGAATGATCCGCAACGACGCCACCGAAGCGCAGGTGATCGCCGCGCGGCCCGACGCCTCGACATGGCTCTCGGCCAATGCGGGCTCGGGCAAGACGCGCGTGCTGACGGATCGCGTAGCCCGGCTTTTGCTGTCGGGGGTCGCACCCGAGAACATCCTGTGCCTGACCTACACGAAGGCCGCCGCGAGCGAGATGCAGAACCGCCTGTTCAAGCGTCTCGGCGAATGGGCCATGCTGGACAATGCATCGCTCGGCGCGGCCCTCGCGGATCTAGGCGAAGACGGTCCGTTCAGGGCCGATTTCCTGCAACGTGCCCGCACGCTCTTTGCCCGCGCCATCGAGACGCCGGGCGGCCTGCGGATCCAGACGATCCACTCCTTCTGCGCGTCGCTTCTGCGGCGGTTCCCGCTGGAGGCGCAGGTCAGCCCGGAATTTCGCGAGGTCGAGGACCGCGCGGCGGAGCTTTTGCGCGCCGACATGCTGGACCGGATGGCGGAAGGGCCCGACGGCGCGCGCATCGCCGATCTCGCAGGGCACTTCACCGACAGCGACGACCGGATCGACGCGCTCATGAAGGCTATGCTGGCACGCAAGACGGCGTTCCTGCCCCCGCGCGATCCCGATGCCATCCGCGCCCTTTACGGCCTGCCCGCGGGCTTCGGTCCGGACGATCTTCTGGCCGAGATATTCCTTGGCAGCGAAGGCGACCTCGTGACGGAACTGATCCCGCTCCTCGACGCTGGCGGGAAACTCGATCAGGAGGCGGCGGACTGCCTGCGCGCCTTCGACGGGCCGACCGATGCGGGTCGCAAGGCGCTGATGGCGGCCTTCTTCACGCAGGCGGGGACCCCGAAGACTCGGGTCCCTCGAAAGGGATTGAAGACCGATCCGGCGCATGCGCAGGCCATGACCGCGCTGGAGCAATTGATGGCGCGCCTCGAGGATGCGCAAGACCGCGCGCGGGCGCTGATGGCGGCGGAGCGGGACCTCGCCCTGCACCGCTTCGCGCAGGTCTTCCTGCCCGCCTACGAGGCCGAGAAGACCGCGCGCGGCTGGCTCGATTTCGACGATCTGATTGAGAAGGCGCATGGCCTTCTGTCGGACGAGGCGGTGGCGCAATGGGTGCTCTACCGGCTCGATGGCGGCATCGACCACATTCTTGTCGATGAGGCGCAGGACACCAACCCGCTGCAATGGGAGGTCATCGCGCTGCTGGCCCAGGAGCTGACCGCCGGTCAGGGGGCCCGTCCGGACGCGGAGCGCACGATCTTTGTCGTGGGCGACAAGAAGCAGTCGATCTATTCCTTCCAGGGCGCCGATCCCGACGCCTTCGACCGGATGCGCGCCAGTTTCGCCGAAAGGCTCAAGGAGGCCGAGACGCCGCTTCAGGTCCGCTCGCTCGATTATTCCTTCCGCTCGGCCGGGGCGATCCTGACGGCGGTGGATGCCACCTTCGAGGGATCGGAAGGCTCTGGCTTCGCACCCGAGGGTCGGCATCTGGCGTTTCACGGCGACATGTCCGGTCAGGTCGATCTCTGGCCCGTGGTGCCCAAGCCCGAGAAACCCGAGGAGGATGACTGGACCGACCCGGTGGACCGCACGGGCGCGCAGCATGAAAGCGTCGTTCTGGCAGACCGCATCGCGGGGTTCATCCAAAGCGCCGTGAGCCGGGGCCAGCCCCTGCAGCTGGGCGACAAGGCCCCGCGCGCCGTGCATGCGGGCGACGTGCTGATCCTCGTGCGCAGTCGCGGGCGCCTCTTCCACGAGATCATCCGCGCCTGCAAAGCCGCAGGGCTGCCCGTGGCCGGGGCCGACCGGCTCAAGGTCATGGCGGAGCTTGCGGTGAAGGATATCGGCGCGCTTCTGTCCTTCCTCGCCACGCAGGAAGATAACCTGTCGCTTGCCACGGCGCTGCGATCCCCCCTCTTCGGGCTGAGCGAGCAGGACCTCTTTACCCTGGCCCACCGCCGCGAGGGGCCAAGCCTTTGGGAGGCGCTGCGCGGGCGCGCCGACACCTACCCGGAGACCATCGCCATTCTGAACGATCTGCGCAGTCAGGCCGATTTCCTGCGGCCTTACGATCTGATCGAACGCATCCTGACACGGCATTCGGGCCGCGCGCGACTGCTCGGGCGGTTGGGACACGAGGCGGAGGACGGCATCGACGCGCTCTTGTCGCAGGCCCTGTCC
This sequence comes from Roseivivax sp. THAF197b, assembly GCF_009363255.1. Lineage (NCBI taxonomy): Bacteria > Pseudomonadati > Pseudomonadota > Alphaproteobacteria > Rhodobacterales > Roseobacteraceae > Roseivivax > Roseivivax sp. THAF197b. The sequence continues at coordinate 3,653,322 of NZ_CP045318.1, forward strand.
TACGAGGAGGGCAACGTGCCCTCGCTGACGGGCTTCCTGAGCTGGATGCAGACCGACGATCTGGAGATCAAGCGCAGTCCCGAAGCGGCAGGTGCCGCGATCCGAGTGATGACGGTGCACGGCGCCAAGGGGCTCGAAGCGCCGGTGGTGATCCTGCCCGATTGCGGCAAGAAGAAAGACGACGTGAAGGATATTCTGCTTCCAGCAGCGGACGGGGCTGTCTGGAAAGCCCGCGCGGCGGAGCAGCCCACCATTCAGGCGGAGGCCATCGCAGGCCTGAAAGCGCGCCAGAAAGCGGAGGCGGACCGTCTGCTCTATGTGGCGATGACCAGAGCCGAGGCCTGGCTCGTCGTGGCTGCCGCCGGTGATCTCGGAAAATCGCCGGAAGAGACATGGTACGGCCAGGTCGAAGCCGGGCTCGCACGCGCGGGCGCTCAAAGCCTCGAGACCCCGCATGGCAGCGCGCTGCGTCTCGGCGCCTTGCCTGCAGGTCAGGCCGCACCGGACGATGCGCCGCCTGCGGATGAGATCGCCTTGCCCGAGCTATTTTCGCGCCCGGCAGAGATGCCCGTCGCACCCCAAACGCGCAGCCCGTCGGACCTTGGTGGCGCGAAGGCGTTGCCCGGCGCGGGCGACGAGACGGAGGCGGCAAAGGCGCGCGGCACGCTGATCCACCTCCTGCTGGAAATCCTGCCGGAGCTGCCAGCGGCGGATCGGGCAGAAGCCGCGACGCATCTCCTGCGGGACCATGGCGCGGCACCGGAGGCGATCCCCGCCTTGGCCGAGGAAGCGCTGCAGATCCTCACGGATATGCGGCTTGCCCCGGTCTTCGCCCCGACCGCGCTGGCGGAAGTGTGCCTCAGCGGCACCGTGCCGGGCCTCGGCCCCCTTCTCGGCGTGATCGACCGGCTGATCGTGACCGACGATCGGGTGACCGCCATCGACTTCAAGACCAATCGGCAGGTGGCCGGCAGTCCGGAGGAGACCCCCGAGGGGCTCCTGCGCCAGATGGGCGCCTACCGCGCGCTGTTACAGCCGCTCTATCCCGGTCACATCATCGAGACCGCGATCCTCTGGACTGCGACAGGAGCGCTTATGCCCTTGCCTGCCGCGCTGACCGAAGCGGCCCTCGCGCGTGCGGCGCTGCTTGATTATCGGACCGCGGCTCCATAGGTTCTGGTGCGAACGACCGAAATTCCACAGCATGTTGGAGAGAGATCATGGCCACCGTTGCCGTAACCGATGCCACTTTCGATCAGGAAGTGAAGAATTCCGACGTCCCCGTCGTGGTGGACTTCTGGGCCGAGTGGTGCGGCCCATGCAAGCAGATCGGCCCCGCACTCGAAGAGCTGTCGGCCGAGTATGGTGACAAGGTGAAGGTCGCCAAGGTCGACGTCGATTCGAACCCGAACACCGCCGCCGCCATGGGCGTGCGCGGCATCCCCGCCCTGTTCATCTTCAAGGACGGCGAAGTGGTGTCGAACCGCGCAGGCGCCGCACCGAAGGCCGCGCTGAAGGGCTGGATCGACGAATCGATCTGAGCCAACAGACCGGATCAGTCAAAGAAGCCCTGCCATTCTGGCGGGGCTTTTTCATTTCGGGGTCTCGAACGCGGCATGGGCCAGGCGCAGGAGGCCCGCAAAGCGGCGGCGTTCCGGTCCGGTTTGCCGGGGCTCGGGGGGCAGGGTCTGCCAATCGATCAGAACGCGCATCCGGCACAGGAAGCCGATGGACGGCTCGTCCACGCCGACCACGTCATATCCCGCAAACAACCCGCTGAGATCGACGCCCGGCAGAATACGCCCGGTGGCGTCCGGTGGCGCCAGAAGCGCGCCGTAATGCACGGCAAACCGGGCGATATCATGCCCGACAGGGACCGGCGTGACCGGTCGGGGATCAAGTCCGGTGACCTGCGTGCCGCAGATCATCAGGTTCCGCAGGTTGAGGTCGCCGTGACCTAAGGTGGAGACGGTTTCGCGCCCCTCGAAATCGGCTGCCATGTCGGCCAAGCGCGCGGCCGCTTGTTGCCAATCGCGGGCGCGGGGCGGGGCAGGACGCGCCCCGGTCTCCATCTCATGCGCCAGACGCCTCAGGTGCCTGACGGAGTATTTCGGCTGGAAGTTGCGCCGCGCGTCGATCCCTGCGCCATGCAGCCCGGCGATCCAGCCGCCCGCCAAGGCAAGAAGCGCCGCGTGGTCGGCATCCGGTCGGGACAACGCGTCAAACAGCGTCTCCCCTTCCGCCCAGCGCATGACGCAGATCTGCGCCTCGGCATCCACGGCGAGGAGTTCCGGAAAGCCGTCGAAGCGGGACGCGGCCTCCATCTGGGCTGTGATGTCGGCCAGAAAGGCATCCGGATCGCGGGGGGCTCGCACCTCTTTGACGGCGAGGCGTGCATCGCCGCGTGTCAGTCGCCACACGATCCGTGTGCGCTGGCGGTCATCGCGTCGGGACGCGACCTCGGCCTGCCAGCCTTCGGGGGCGATACCCGCCTCGGCACATAGGTCAAACCACTTGGAACCGAATGCTTTTTCGGCGTTCACTCTCTTTTCTCCGACATCGGACGCGGGCCTTGCGCCATGCCATCCGCTTGCGCCTCACATGTCCAGCCCCCATATGGCGGCAAGGCATAAAGGAGAGCGACATGGCCGACGACACCTTCCCCGGCTGGCACGGCACCACGATCATCGGCGTCCGCAAGGGCGGACAGGTGGTGGTTGCGGGTGACGGACAGGTCAGCCTCGGGCAGACCGTGATCAAGGGCAGCGCGCGCAAGGTGCGGCGCCTGTCGCCGGGCGGATACGACGTGGTCGCGGGCTTTGCGGGCTCCACCGCCGATGCGTTCACCCTGCTGGAGCGGCTCGAGGCCAAGCTCGAGGCGACACCCGGCCAGTTGCAGCGCGCGAGCGTCGAATTGGCCAAGGATTGGCGCACCGACAAGTACCTCCAGAAGCTCGAGGCGATGCTGATCGTCACCGACGGGCGCGATCTGTACGTCATCACTGGCGCGGGCGACGTGCTGGAGCCCGAACATGACATCGCCGCCATCGGATCGGGCGGGAATTTCGCATTGGCCGCCGCACGCGGGCTGATGGAGACCGACCGCTCCGCCGAGGAGGTCGCCCGCCGCGCGATGGAGATCGCCAGCGACATCTGCGTCTACACCAACGGCAACCTGACCGTCGAAACGATCGGCGGCTGAGCGGCGCACACAAACTTAATTGAGTTTGTGCGGCACCGTCCCAAGGTTGCGAAAGGAATACCCATGACAGACCTCACCCCCCGCGAAATCGTCTCGGAGCTCGACCGCTTCATCATCGGCCAGAAGGATGCCAAGCGCGCCGTGGCCGTGGCGCTGCGCAACCGTTGGCGGCGCAAGCAGCTGCCCGATGACCTGCGCGAGGAAGTCTATCCGAAGAACATCCTCATGATCGGCCCCACCGGCGTCGGCAAGACCGAGATTTCGCGGCGGCTGGCAAAACTCGCCCGCGCGCCCTTCGTGAAGGTCGAGGCCACCAAGTTCACCGAGGTGGGCTATGTGGGCCGCGACGTGGAACAGATCGTGCGCGATCTCGTGGATGCCGCCATCGCCCAGACCCGCGACTTCATGCGCGAAGACGTGAAGGCCGCGGCGCATAAATCCGCCGAGGATCGCGTGATCGCGGCCATCGCCGGGGAAGATGCCCGTGAGGGCACGCGCGAACGCTTCCGCGAGAAGCTGCGCTCGGGCGAGCTCGATGATACCGAGATCGAGATCGACGTGGCCGAGACCGCATCGCCCTTCCCGATGATGGAAATCCCCGGCCAGCCCGGAATGGGCGGCATGGGCGGCGGCATGAATCTCGGCGATATCTTCGGCAAAGCCTTTGGTGGGCGCACCACCCGCAAGAAGATGCGCGTGGCGGACAGCTACGAGGTGCTGATCTCCGAAGAGGCGGACAAGCTGCTCGATGACGAGCAGGTCAAGCGCGAGGCGATCCAGTCGGTCGAGCAGAACGGCATCGTCTTCCTCGACGAGATCGACAAGGTCTGCGCGCGCGCCGATGCCAAAGGCGGCGATGTGAGCCGCGAAGGTGTGCAGCGGGACCTTCTGCCGCTGATCGAGGGCACGACCGTGTCCACCAAGCACGGGCCGGTGAAAACCGACCATATCCTGTTCATCGCCTCAGGCGCGTTCCACATCGCGAAACCTTCGGACCTTTTGCCGGAATTGCAGGGCCGTTTGCCCATCCGCGTGAACCTGCGCCCGCTGACCGAGGCGGATTTCGTGCGCATCCTGACGGAGACGGACAACGCCCTGACGCGGCAATATACCGGGCTCATGGGCACTGAGGATGTGACCGTCAGCTTCACCGAAGAGGGCATCGCGGCGCTGGCGCGGATCGCGGCGGAGGTGAACACCTCCGTGGAGAATATCGGCGCACGGCGGCTTTACACGGTGATGGAGCGGGTCTTCGAGGAGCTGTCCTTCAACGCTCCCGACAAGTCCGGCGAAACGGTGACGGTGGATGCGGAATTCGTCGAGAAGCATCTAGGCGATCTGAGCCGTTCCACGGATCTGAGCCGGTACGTGTTGTAAGGGAATAGGCGTGGTGGGTTTTCACCCACCCTACGATCAAAGCGCCTATGTAGGGTGGGTGTCCACCCACCATTTCGCCCCTCAAATTAAAAACGCCCCGCCAGATCGGCGGGGCATTCTTCGTTCAGTCGATCCGCTGGATCAGGTGTTCCACCAACGCTCCGCCATGCGGCCATTGTCCATCTGCCAGAGGTTGCCCACCGTCTCGGGCGTCCCGATCGAGGTCTTCAGCGCCTGCACGTAGTTGGCGAACATCGGGATGATGACCCCGCCATCGTCACGCAGGATGCGCTGCATCTCGCCGTATTGCTCGCGCCGCTTGGCGCTGTCGAGCTCGGCACGGGCCGTGATCAGCAGCTCCTGGAAGCGTGCGCTGTCCTTGCTGTCCCACTGAGTGTCGTTCCACGGCACGCCTTCCTCGTAGGCCGACGAGAACATCCAGTCCTCGGTCGCGCGGCCCGACCAGTAGCAGGCGCACCAGGGCTTCTTGATCCAGACATTCGACCAGTAGCCATCCGCCGGTTCCTGCACCACGTTGATGTTGATGCCGCCCGCGGCTGCCGATGCCTGGTAAAGCTGGGCCGCATCGACCGCGCCGTCGAAGGCCGCCGAGGAGGCCGAAAGATCGACGTTGAGCTCGGTCAGGCCTGCCTGTTTCAGGTAGTACTTCGACTGGTCCGGGTCGTAGGGGATCGGATCGAGATCGGCGACATATTGGCTGGCGGGGCCAATCGGGCTGTCATAGGCGACCTTGCCGTGCCCGAGCAGGATCTTGTCGACCATTTCCTGACGGTTGATGCCGTGCTTGAGCGCGCGGCGAACATTGACGTCGTTGAACGGCGCGACATCGGTCAGCATCGGGAAGCTGTAATGCTGGTTGCCCGACACTTCCTGGATGGTGACCTGCGGGTTCGCCTTCAGAAGCGCCTCGGTCTTGAAGTCGATCCGGTTGATCGCATCGACCTGACCGGTCAGCAGCGCGTTCATCCGCGCGGTGTTGTCGTTGATCGCGATGTACTCAAGCTCGTCGAACCAGCCCGCTTCGCCATCCTTGTAGTGGCTGTCGACACGGCGGCCCACGAAACGCACGCCCGGCTCGAGGCTGACGGCCTGATAAAGACCGGTGCCGATACCGTTCGCGATAGCCTCGTCGATCTGGCCTGCGGGATAGATCAGCAGGTGATAGTCGGAGAGCAGATAGGGGAAGTCCGCATTGCCAGATTCCAGCGTGAACTGAACCTGGTGCTCCGTGACCTTCTTCATTTCGGAGATCGCGGCCACGATGGGCTGGGCGGCGGATTTGGCACCTTCCGCCACATGCATCTGCAGCGATTCGATCACGTCATCTGCGCCGAAGGCCTTGCCGTTATGGAAGGTGACGCCCTGGCGCAGGTTGAAGGTCCAGACCTTCGCATCGGCCGAGGCTTCCCAATCGGTCGCCAATTCACCCTTGAGGCTGCCGTCGGCGGCGACCTCGGTCAGGTTGTCGAAGACTGCACCTTGCGCTGCGGCCAGCATGAAGATGTCCGAATGGGTCCGGCCATCCCAGCTATCCGAGGTATTGGCGCCCGAAAGGCCCGCAACGAGGCGACCGCCCCGCTTGGCTTCCTGCGCGCGCAGCGGCAGTCCGGTTGCGGCCAGAACACCGGCGGCGGCACCTGTGCGCAGTAGTCCGCGTCTTGAGATACGTGTCATATTGGTCTCCCTATCGTATCCGGGCTTACGCCCTGTTGATGAGCCTCGTTCGAGGCATTTTTAGTCGTTCATTTTCTCGACGGCGGCATCCCCGAGATTTTCGCGGCCGCGTTCCTCAAGAAGGTTCGTCAACCAATCGGGGTCCATCTCGGGCACCGAACTCAGCAAAAGGTCGGTGTAGGGATGGTGCGGCGGCTTGAACATGGCGTCCTTCGGACCCTGCTCGACCACCTCGCCATCCTTCATCACCACCACCTCGTCCGAGATAGCGCGCACTGTCGCAAGATCGTGGGTAATGAACATGTATGACAGTTTGAGGTCATCCTGCAGTCTTGCCAAGAGTTTCAGGATGCCTTCCGCGACAAGTTGATCGAGCGCGGAGGTGACCTCATCACAGATGATGAACTTGGGCTCCGCGGCCAGCGCCCGCGCGATCCCGATGCGTTGCTTCTGCCCGCCGGAAAGCTCGGAGGGCAGACGATCGATATATTGCTCGGGCGGCAGCTCGATCTGGTTTAGGAGCTCGGCCACACGGTCGCGCTTCGCCTTGCCCTTGAGACCCATGTAAAATTCCACGGGGCGTCCGATGATCTCGCCGATGGTTTTCTGCGGGTTCAGCGCCGTATCGGCCATCTGGTAGATCATCTGGACCTGCCGCAGCTGATCCTTGTTACGCTTGCGGTAATCGGCGGGAAGGTCCTGACCGTCGAGCTGGATCAGCCCCGATGTGGGCGGCAACAGCCCGGTGATGCAGCGCGCCGTGGTCGACTTGCCCGATCCCGATTCGCCGACAACGGCAACAGTGCGCCCTTCGTGGATGTCGAAGCTGACATCGAACAGGACCGGGATCTTGCCGTAGGCGGCGTCGACATTCTGCACGGAGATGACAGGTGTCGCGTCGGTGGCCGGTGCGGGCTTCGCGGGCCGCTTGAAGCTGCGCACCGCCCAGAGCGACCTGGTATAGTCTTCCTTCGGCGCATCGAGCATCTCGCGCGTCGGGGCCTCCTCGACCTCATCACCGCGCAGCAGCACCTTGATGCGGTCAGCCATCTGCGCCACGACCGCGAGGTCATGGGTGATGTAGATTGCCGCCGTGCCGAACTGGTCGACGATGTCGCGGATCGCAGCCAGCACCTCGATCTGTGTGGTCACATCGAGCGCGGTCGTCGGCTCATCGAAGATGATGAGGTCCGGTCGACAGGACATCGCCATCGCCGTCATCGCCCGCTGCAGCTGCCCTCCCGAGACCTGATGCGGATAGCGAAAGCCGATCTCTTCGGGGTTGGGCAGGCGCAACCGCTCGTAGAGATCCATGGCGTCACGCGCGCTTTCGCCCTCGCTCATCACGCCGTGCCGCACCGGGCCTTCCGTGTGCTGGTCGATGATCTTGTGCGCGGGATTGAAGCTCGCCGCTGCCGATTGCGCGACATAGGCAATGCGTTTGCCGAGAAGTGCGCGCTTCTTCATCAATGGCGCGTTCACCAGATCGACACCGTCGAATTCCACCGACCCGCCGGAGATGCGCACGCCGTCCCGTGTGAAGCCCATCGCAGCGAGGCCAACGGTCGACTTTCCGGCGCCGGACTCCCCAATGAGGCCCAGAACCTCGCCCTTGTGCAGCGTGAGGTCGACGCCGTTGATGATCGGCATCCATTCCTCGTCGGAGCGGCCTTCGATCTTCAGATCGCGGATTTTCAGAAGCACATCGCTCATCGGCTCAATCCTTCAAGCCCGAGGACCGGTGCAACATCCAGTCCACCACGAAATTGACCGCGACGGTCAGCAGCGCGATGGCGCCCGCGGCCATCAGCGGCAGCGCGGCTGCCAGCGGCGAGAATTGCGCGAAGTTGATGAATTGCGACAGGTCACGCACCATCGTGCCCCAATCGGCCAGCGGCGGCTGGATGCCGACGCCGAGGAAGGACAAAGCTGCAATCGTCAGGAACACGAAGCAGAAGCGCAGCCCGAACTCGGCCAGCAGGGGGGCTGTGGCATTGGGCAGGATCTCCTTGAAGATCAGGTAGGACAACCCTTCGCCGCGCAGCTTCGCAGCCTCGATGTAATCCATGACGACGATGTTCTGCCCCACGGCGCGGGCCAGCCGGAAGACGCGCGTCGAATCGATCACGGCGATGATGATGACCATGTAGACGGTCAGGAGCCATTGCTGCGACCCCGCCCAGGCAGACGCGATCGTCATCAGCAGGAGCGCGAAGATCAGGGACGGGATGGCCATCAGGACATCGACCATGCGGCTCAGCACGTTATCGAGCCACCCTCCGATCACCGCGGCCAGAAATCCGAAGGAGCCGCCCAGGAAGAAGGCCAGGCAGGTGGTCGCGAAGGCGATCCCCACCGTGTTCTGCGCGCCGTAGATCAGGCGGGTCAGTAGGTCGCGCCCGATCTGGTCAGTGCCCAGCGGATGCGCGGGATCGCCGCCCGTCGCCGGGTTGCCACCGGGCAGGACATTGACGCCATCGAAGACCTCCGCCTGTCCGTAGGGTGCGAGGGCGCCCGCGAAGATCGCGAGGATGGCATAGATCAGGATCACGAGGATGCCGAACGCTGCTGTCAGCGGCATCGACCGGAACGCCTTGCGCGTGCCCTCGGTGCCGATGTGGCGTCCCGCGATGCGGAACAGGAAGGCCGAGATTGCCGCGATGACGAAGCCCTGCACCGCCCAGCGGAAGAACACCGCCCCCGGCTGGAACCAGAGCCAGATACCGCCCAGAACCGCGGCCGTCGCCACGACATACCCGAAGGCGACCGCGAATGGCATGTCGCGGAAATAGGGCTTGTTGCCTGTTGCGGTCTGGCCTGCGAACCGGAAGACCCAGCCTCCCGCCAGCAAGCCAGCCAGAAGAACGGCGAACCAGAGAAGCGTACTCATTTCGGATGCCTCAGGCGCGGGTTCGATATGATCGACATGATATCCGCCATCAGGTTCAGAAGGATGTAGGCAGCGGCGAAGATCAGGCAGCAGGCCTGCACAACGGGGATGTCGCGGATCTTCACGCTGTCGACGAAGAGCTGCCCGATCCCGGGATAGACGAAGACGACCTCCACCACGACCACGCCGGTGATGAGATAGGCGAGGTTCAGCGCGATCACGTTGATGATCGGTGCCAGCGCGTTGGGCAACGCGTGATGCACGATGACGCGCATGGGCTTCATGCCCTTGAGGCGCGCCATCTCGATATAGGGGCTGGCCAGCAGGTTGATGATCGCAGCCCGCGTCATCCGCATCATATGCGCGATCACCACGAGCGTCAGGGTCAGCGCGGGCAGCATCGTTTTCTGCAGCCGCTCACCGAAGCCCATGCCCTCGTAGATATTGGACAGCGACGGCAGGATCGGATTCAGCACCGCCAGAAACAGGATAAGGATATAGGCCACGAAGAATTCCGGGCTCGAGATCGACGTCAGCGCGAACATGTTCGAGCCCTTGTCGAACGCCGAGTTGCGGAAGAGGGCAGCCAGAATACCGAGACCCACGGAGAGCGGCACCGCGATCAATGCCGTCACGCCGGCAAGAAACAGCGTGTTCTCGAACCGCGGCGCGATCTGCGACATCACCGTGGCGCTGCTGCCGGTATCAGTTCCGGTGAAGCTCGCGAAATTGGCCTGTGCGAAGGATCTTCCGAGATCGCCCTGAAGCGTGCTCGACAGCCATTCCCAGTAGCGCACCAGCGGCGGCTGATCGAGGCCCAGATCCCGCCGGATGGAGGCCACGGCTTCAGGTGTCGCACCCTGCCCGAGGATCGCCTCGGCGAAATCGCCGGGCAGCATGTTCACGGCGGTGAAGATGATAATGGAGACGATGAAGAGGGTCAGCACACCCAATGCGAGGCGCTGCGCGATGATTTTTACGAGGCTTGACACAGATCCGGGTAATTTCCTGTCGCGGACGTTACCGCAAACGTAACGTTATACTGAGTGATGTAAACCCTTGTGGGCCCCTCTGCGCCCTCCGGTCGCGCTACCGGGCGAGGTCGTCCATGGCGCGCACCAGCTCCGCGCTGATGCCGGGCTCGGACAGGGCGTGGCCCGCATTGCGGATCATCCGAAGGTCCGCGCCGCGCCAATGGCGGGCCAGTTGCCAGGCGCGCATGGGCGGGCAGATCATGTCGTAGCGGCCCTGCACGATCACGCCGGGGATGTCCTGGATGCGGTCGATATTCTTCAGGATCCAGCCGTCTTCGGGCAGGAATCCACGATTGGTGAAGTAATGGTTCTCGAGCCGGGCGAAGGCGCGCGCATACTCGCCCGGCGCCTCGCCGCCCGACCCGTTCGAATGAATGGAGGCGAGCGCGTTCTCCCACGCGGACCAGGCGCGTGCGAATTGCGTCTCGATCCTGAGATCGCCGGAAAAGAGCCTCCGATGATACGCACCGATGAGGTCATCCTGCTCGTCCGGCGGCACGAGGTCGCGGAACCGCGCCCAGGTCTCCGGCCAGAACTGCCCGGCGCCCCCGCCATAGAACCAGTCCAGCTCGACCTGCGTCATCAGGAAGACGCCGCGCAGCACGAGATGGCGCACGGCCTCGGGATGAGAGATCGCGTAGATCAACGCCAGTGTCGCGCCCCAGGAGCCGCCGAAGACGATGAATTTCGGGATGCCCAGCTCCGCGCGGATCACCTCGATATCTCGGACGAGGTCCCAGGTGGTGTTGTCGTTCACGCTGGCATGGGGCCGCGACCGCCCGCAGCCGCGCTGATCGAACAGGACGACGCGGTACACGTCCGGATCGAAATAGCGCCGCATCGCCGGACTGCAGCCACCGCCCGGACCGCCATGCAGCACGATGACCGGCACGCCATCGGGTTTGCCGGATTGCTCCACATAGATCGTGTGACCGCCCGACACGCTCAACATCCGCTGGTCGAACGCGTCGATCGGCGGGTATAGGTACTGGACGGCGCGCTTTTGACCCAGGTCTTTATCCATACCCCACCTATATGAGAGAAGAACGCCGAAAGACCATGAGATTTTGCCGATGAATGCTCCCGCGGACCAAGCCAGCGTCGATCCCTCCGAGATCGCCAAATTCGAGGCGATGGCCGCCGAATGGTGGGATCCGAACGGCAAGTTCCAGCCCCTGCACGAGATGAATCCCTGCAGGCTGGACTACCTCACGACCCAGATCGCGGGCGAGTTCGATCGCGACCTGTCGGGCCCTGCGCCTTTTGCGGGGCTCCGCGTGCTCGATATCGGCTGTGGCGGCGGGCTTCTTTCGGAACCGATGGCGCGTCTCGGTGCGGAGGTCACGGGCATCGATGCGGGCGGTGGAAACATCCCAGTGGCCCGCGCCCATGCCGAGGGTCAGGGCCTGACCATCGATTACCGCCACATGAGCGCCGAAGCGCTGGTCGCCGAAGGCGCGAGTTTCGACGTGGTTCTGTCGCTCGAAGTGGTGGAGCATGTGGCCGATCCGGCAGGCTTTCTGGGCGTCTGCGCGTCGCTCGTGCGTCCGGGCGGGCTGTTTCTGTGCTCCACACTGAACCGGACGCCGAAATCCTTTGCCGCGGCGATAGTCGGGGCGGAATGGGTGATGCGCTGGCTGCCCAAAGGCACGCATGACTGGTCGAAATTCATCACGCCCGACGAATTGACGGCGATGATCGACGCGACCGGCCTCGAAACGGTAGATCGCAAGGGCATGGTCTTCGATCCGATCCGGTGGGACTGGTCCTTGTCGGATCGCGACCTTGCGGTCAATTACGCGGTCGCGGCGATCAAACCGGGCTGAAGCGCGGCCCGGAAAACTCCCGGTCATGGGTCAGCGAAGGCACCTTGCGGCGCGCCTCCGCGACAGCCGGGAGGTCGAGATCGACGAGGAACACGCCCTCCTCCTCGCCCGCATCGAGCAGCACCTCGCCCCAAGGGGCCACGACCATGGAATGCCCGTAGGTCTTGCGCTGCTTGCCGTGTGACGTGGGATGCGTGCCCATCTGCGCGGCGGCGATCACGAAGCACCCAGTCTCGATTGCGCGGGCGCGCAGAAGCGGCTCCCAATGCATGGGGCCGGTGGCTGTCGAGAAGGCGGAGGGCACGGTCAGAATCTCGGCACCGGCCTGCGCCAGCGTTCGATAGAGATAGGCAAAGCGCAGATCGTAACAGATCGACAGACCCAGCGTGCCGAAGGGCGTCTCGGCCAGCACGGCGGCGTCGCCCGGCGCATAGCCGGCACTTTCGCGATACGTCTCCGCCTCGGATACCTGCACGTCGAACATGTGCATCTTGTCGTAGCGCGCGCGAATATCGCCGGTCGTATCGATCACGAAGGAGCGGTTGGCGAAACGCGTCTCGGGCGGGTCGGATTTCAGCGCGAGAGAGCCTGCATTGACCCAGACGCCATGCTGCGCGGCAGCCTCGCGCAGGCCGGACAGGGTCGGATCGTCCGCTTCGGTTTGCAACACCTGGTTTTGGTGCGTCCGGCTGGCGGAGACGCAATTCGTCACTTCGGGCGTGAAGACCATGTCGGCGCCCTGCCCGGCCGCCTGCGCGACCATGCGCTGCACGGTCGCGAGGTTCTCCGCCGGATCGTCCGACGCGCAGATCTGAAGCAGCGCCGCCTTCACTGTGCCAGCATGGGATCGAGCTTGCCCGCCCGGTCGAGCGCGAAAAGCTCATCGCAGCCGCCCACATGGGTGTCACCGATGAAGATCTGCGGCACGGTGCGGCCGCCATTGGCGCGCTTGATCATCTCGGGTTTGCGATCGGGATGCACCATCACGTCGATCTCGGTGAAGCTGGCGTTCTTTTGGGTCAAAAGCCGTTTGGCGGCATGGCAGAAGCCGCAGAGCGGCGATGTGTAGATTTCGATTGCGGGCATGGATCTTCTCCTGAATTCCGTTTGCCCTGAACTTAAGCAGGCTTTGCCACGCGTGCCAGCGCGGGAACGCAGACCTGCTGTGCGCCCGCCACATGCGCGGCCTCGGTCGCCGCGGCCAGCGTCGCGCCCGAGGTCATCACATCGTCGACGATCAGCACCGGTTTGCCTTCCAGAACGCCCGCGCGGCGCGGATTGGGCGCGATGGCACCGCATAACGTCTCGAACCGGGCCTCGCGACGCGCACCGTCAAGGCTGGGCGTCCGGCGGGTCCGCACCAGCGCGTCATGGCAGACGGGCCGGTTCACCGTGCGGCCCAGCGCCGCGGCCAGAAGTCCCGCCTGGTTGTACCGCCGCTTGAGCCGTCGCGTCCAATGCAAGGGCACCGGCACGATCAGCGTCTCGGGCACAATCAGCCCCTGCGCCGCACGCGCGAGCCATATCGCGGCAGGGCCCGCGATATCGTGCCGGTCCGCGTGTTTCAGCTTCAGGACCAGATCGCGCGCACGCCCGGAATAAAGAAGCGCCGCGCGTCCCTTTGCCCAGGGCCGTGCGATGGTCAGGCATGTATCGCAGAGCGAGGCGCCGTCCTGCACATCACCCGAAAGCGGCGCGCCGCAGGCATCGCAGCCAAGCCCGGTGATGAAGGGCGTCTCGCGCCAGCAGGGCCCGCAGAGGGCGCCGTTTTCGGCAACGAGACCACCGCAGGTCAGGCAGGAGGGCGGATAAACCGCATCGAGCAGCGTTTGCATCAGCCCTGTCTGCACCCTATCTCGCCTTCCATGTCCGAGACACCCAAATTGACCGACCGTACCGCGCTCGAGGCGCATCGCGCGCGCGCCCGCCGGAACCCCGCATTGTTCCTGCAGGAGGCCGCAGCCGACGATATCAAGGATCGTCTCGCCGTGGTTAACAGGACGTTTACCGCGCCCGCCATCGTGACGACCGAGCCCGCGCTCTGGCAAAGCCGCATCCCCGGCGCGACCTGCGTTCCCGACGCGCCTGTCCTGCAACTGGAAGAGGGCGCGCATGACCTGTTGATCCACGCGCTTGCGCTGCATTGGGCCGATGATCCGGTGGGTCAGCTCATCCAGTGTCGGCGGGCCTTGAAGCCCGACGGGCTGTTCCTCGGTGTGGCCTTTGGCGGCCAGACCCTGACGGAATTGCGCGCGGCGCTCGGGCAGGCCGAGATCGAGGTGACGGGCGGGCTCAGCCCGCGTGTGGCGCCGATGGCCGATATCCGCGATCTGGGCGCGCTCTTGCAGCGGGCGGGTCTTGCTCTTCCGGTGGCAGACGCGGCCCCCCTGCGTGTCAGCTACGAAAGCGCGCTGCACCTGATGCGCGACCTGCGCGCCATGGGCGAGACGAATGCGCTTGAGGGCCGGGTGCGGCATTTCAGCCGACGCGCGATCTTCCTGCGCGCCGCCGAGCTATATGCACAGACCAGCACAACGGAGGACGGGCGCGTCCTTGCGACCTATGAATTGGTCACGCTGACGGGCTGGTCGCCCGATGACAGCCAGCCGCAACCCCTGCGCCCCGGCTCCGCGACAACCCGGCTTGCCGATGCGCTTGGAACGTCGGAAACCAAGCTCAAAGATTGACCCCTGCGCGGGAGAGGTTACTTAGACCAAAAATTACAACCGTTCTAAATCGAAGGGTCTGCTCATGCTCGATGCGACGAAGTCCGCGGTGCGCCCGCCGCATTCACCGGCGGATCACCCGAAGGTTCCTGCCTACAAGGTTGGGATTCTGGTCTCCAATCTCGGCACGCCCGACAATTACGATTACTGGTCGATGCGCCGGTATCTGAACGAATTCCTCTCGGACCGACGGGTGATCGACTATTCGCCTTGGCTCTGGCAGCCGCTCCTGCAGCTCATCATCCTGACCAAGCGGCCCTTCTCGTCGGGCGAGGCCTACAAGTCGATCTGGAACGAAGAGCAGGGCGAAAGCCCGCTGATGACCATCACCAAGGATCAGACCGCCAAGATCCGCGCGCAGATGCAGGCCCAGTATGGCGACCGCGTCATGGTCGATTTCTGCATGCGCTACGGCAATCCTTCCACGAAGTCCAAGGTCCGCGAGATGGTCGATGCCGGCTGCCGCCAGATCCTGTTCTTCCCGCTTTATCCGCATTACGCGGGCGCCACCTCGGCCACGGCCAATGACCAGTTCTTCCGCGCATTGATGGAGGAGAAGTGGCAGCCGACCGCGCGCACGGTCGATCCCTATTACGAGCATCCGAAATACATCGAGGCCTTGGCCCAGTCGATCGAGCGCGCCTATGCCAAGATGGAGACGCGGCCCGACATCCTCGTCTGTTCCTATCACGGCGTGCCGAAGCGCTACCTGATGGAGGGGGATCCCTACCATTGCCAATGCGCCAAGACCACGCGCATGCTGAAGGAACGGCTGGGCTGGGACGACACGGAGATCACCACGACCTTCCAGTCCCGCTTCGGGCCGGAGGAATGGCTGAAGCCCTACACCGTGGAAGAAGTCGCGCGCCTGGCCGAGGAAGACGGCAAGAAGAACATCGCCGTCTGCGCGCCCGCCTTCTCGGCCGACTGCATCGAAACGCTCGAAGAGATCAACGAAGAGATCAAGGAAAGCTTCGAGGAGGCGGGTGGCGAGCATTTCACCTACATCCCCTGCCTCAACGATGACGATGCGCATATCGACGCGCTCTGCACCGTGATCAACGAAAATCTCGCAGGCTGGGTGATGGAGCCTGCCGACGCGAAAGCGCACGCGGGCTGAGATCAGGGCGCCCGGCGGCGGATGCAAATCTGCCGCCCGGCCGCTGACCGACACGCTCATCAAGTTTCGGTCATAAAGCTTGGAAGCGGGCGCTCCGCCTCTTTACCTTGAAAGGGTAAGGAGGCCGCCCGTGGACAGCATTCTTCCCAAGATCGGCAAGCGTTTCGCGCAATGGCTGGCTGAGCAGCAGCGCGAGCAGGATTGGTCTGTCCCGTCCGACTTCGCGCTTCTGCGCCAGACCCTGCGCCCCGGCGATGTCCTCTTGGTCGAGGGTCAGGCCCGCGTTTCCACCGCGATCAAGTACCTCACTCAATCCACCTGGTCACATGCCGCGCTGTATACCGGGCCCATCCCCGGACGCATGGATCCTGACGGCACCGCGCACGAGCTGGTGGAAGCGGTGGTCGAGGCGGGCTGCATCTCGGTGCCCCTGTCGAAATATCGCGATTACCACACGCGGATTTGCCGACCTGTCGGGCTGAACAGCGAGGAACGGCAGCGCGTTGTCGACTTCATGATCGGCAAGATTGGCCTGTCCTACGATCTGCGCAATATCTTCGATCTGATGCGCTACTTCATCCCGACCCCACCGGTCCCGGTGCCATGGCGGCGGCGCATGCTGTCCCTGGGATCAGGCGATCCGACGCGGGCGATCTGTTCGTCGCTCATCGCCCAGGCGTTCCAGTCCGTGCAATATCCGATCCTGCCACGGATCGAGACGCTGGAAGGCACGCATGCGGCGCGGGAAATCCTGCATATTCGCCATCACAGCCTGTTTGCGCCGCGGGACTTCGACATCTCGCCATATTTCGAGATCGTGAAACCGCACCTTGCGCGGGGCTTCGATCATCATGCCGTGGAATGGGCTGATCACCCGGCGGCGAATCCCTCTTCACCGCGGTGATGCCCTTTGCGCAAAAGAAAAGGCGGCGCCGAAGCACCGCCTTTCCCGTAACAGTATCGAAGCTATCAGTCGTTGTGCGCGACAGCTGCTGCGACGAGCGCGAGCAGGATCAGCGGAACGATGATGGCTGCCGAGGAGGACTGCTGCTCAGTCTCTTCGACGATCACGACGGGCTCCATGACCACGTCGTCTTTTGCGTAGGAACCGGCCATTGCGGACGTGCCAGCAGCGGCGATGGCGGCGGCGAGTGCGAGTTTCTTCATAATTATCCTCCAGATAACTGCCCACGCGAAAAAGACACGGGGCACCCAAGACTAAACCTCGTGAGTCGTTCTAAGCAGCTTCATAATGGGAATGCAAATGCAACGTAGACGACGGAAAAGGCCAACTGACCGAATGTCGTCAAATTAGCAACACCTGCGTGCCCACATTGGCCATCTCGTAAAGCTCTTCGATGTGCTGGTTATAAAGGCCGATACAACCATTGGAGGAACGGCGACCGATCTTGCGGGTATCGTGGGTGCCGTGGATCCGGTAATAGGTCCAGCTGAGATGCAGCGCGCGCGTTCCAAGCGGGTTGTCCGGGCCGGGGCCGACATAGTCTGGCCATTCGGGACTACGCTGCTTCATCGAAGGCGTGGGGCGCCAATCGGGCTCGGGATCCTTCAGCGTGACGCGGGTCCGGCCGCGACGCGTCAGATCTTCGGTCAGCGGCACGGAGGTCGGGTAGAGCTTGTAGACCGACTCGTCCTCGGACCAGTAATGCAGCGCCCGGCTCTGGATATCGACGAGGATGGCGCCGTTGTTCAGGTTCGAGAAGTAGGGCTGCCAGTCGAGCGTGCGGAAGCTCGAGACGTTGCGGCGAACCACGGTGGACAGGTCGCGCTCCACCTCGGTGGTGCCTGCGCCGTTCACGCTTTGGGCAAGGGCCGGGGCAGCCAGCGTCGTGGCGACGCCGCCGAGAACGAAGGCGCGGCGGGAGGTGCGATGCTTCGTAGGGTTTTTCATAGGGTAACTCCGTCAGCGGATAATCAGTTACGTTGCAAATATGGCGCGGATGCCGCAGTCACAAATCAAACCCGCGTGGGGCGGCAAACACACGCCGATGTGGGTTTGATTAGCCACGCCGCTTAATCTAAGCGTTTTCTGGCTCTTTTTGAAGGATAGGGACTTGTGATGATCCGCGTTACGCATCTGATGGCCGTTCTCGCGCTCGGCGCTTTGGCCGCTTGCGGGCCTCCGCCGCCGCCGGCCGAGCCGCAATTGGGTCCCGATGGACTGCCCTTGCCGACCCTGTACCGAATCAATGCAGGCGATCAGAACCGCATCGAGATCCGCATGCTCGACTCGGTCAACGCCCTGCGCGCAGAAGCAGGTGTGCCGCAATTGCAGTACAATTCGGCGCTGAATGCTGCCGCGGCCACTCATTCCCGCGATATGTCGGTGCAGAATCGCCCCTGGCATTTCGGCTCGGACGGCTCCTCGCCGGTCGATCGCGTGCGCCGCGTCGGCTATAGCGGCGAGCTGAAGGGCGAGGCGATCTCGGAAACCTACGAGACCGAGTTGCAGACCCTTGCCGCCTGGATGGACGACCCCGCAACACGCGGCGTGATCCTGTCGCCCGAGGCCCGCGATATGGGCTTTTCGTGGTTCCAGGAAAACAATGGCAAGATCTGGTGGACCCTGATCACCGGCGGCCCCGAGAGCGTGGACAGCGCGGCCCCGGTCCTGTCCTCCTCCGGTACGCTCGACGCGGCCGACACGCTCTGAGCTCCGACATCTGCCGCGATGCGCCTTGCCTCGGACAGGCGCGCCGTGGCCCTGTCACGACCGGACCGGAAATACCTCCAGAGAGCGCGAGAGACAGCGTCTCTCGCAGGCGCCGTCCCGGCTCGATGCCGGGGCGGCGTCTTCCCCAAAGATCTTAAGGCAGGATCACGATGGGCGTGCCATCCTTCACCATGGCGTAGACGTCTTCCATCTCGCGATTCTTCACGGCGATGCAGCCCCAGGTCCAGTCGGAGCGGGGATGTGCCTTGCTGCCCTTGGGCGGGCCGCCATGAATGAAGATGTCGCCGCCCGGCGATTCGCCCAGCGCCAGCGCCTCCGCGATATCGCGCTCGTTCGGGTAGGAAATCCCGAGCGACAGGTGAAACCGCGAATTCGGATTGCGCTTGTCGATGGTGTAGACGCCCTCGGGCGTTTTCCCGTCGCCTTCGATCTGCTTGTCGCCCACGGGCGCGAAGCCGAGCCCGACCGGATAGGTCTTCAGCACCTTGCTGTGATGCAGCAGATGCATCCGCCGGTCGCTTTTGTCCACGATGACCTGCGTCACCTCGGGACCGCTATATGTCCTGAATTTGCTGCTGCATCCCTGGAGCCCGAAAGCCAGGATGCAGACGCCGATAAGCCTGATGAGTGTCACTGTTCTGCCCGTTCTTTTCTTGGCAGATTAGCCCATGTTCACGGATCCGCGAAGGGCCTGTTTACGGGCGATCACGCGGCGGTGACTCCCGCTCGGTGAGCCGTGCTTCGATCGCTTCGAGCCGTTGCAGCACCTGATCGCGGTAGCTGTCGGTGGCGGCATTGGCCTCCTCCGCATGGGCGTCCTGCATCGAGTTGACGATGAGACCCACGACAAGGTTCACCACCGCGAAGGTCGTGACCAGGATGAACGGCACGAAGAACGCCCAGGCATAGGGATAGACCTCCATCACCGGGCGAACGATGCCCATGGACCAGGATTCGAGCGTCATGATCTGGAATAGCGAATAGGCCGACCGGCCGAGCGTGCCAAACCATTCCTCGAATTGGGCGGCCTGTTCGGGCGTGCAGGGCGGACAGCCCATCCCGAAGAGCTTTGTTGCCATGACGGCCCCGATATAGAAGATCAGCGTCATCAGCAGAAAGACCGACGCCATGCCCGGCAGCGCGGTCAGAAAGCCTTCGACCACGCGGCGCAGACGGGGCATCACCGAGACCACGCGCAAGACCCGCAGGATCCTGAGCGCCCGCAGCACCGACAGTGTCTGCGAGCCGGGTACGAGCGACAGCCCGACAATGACGAAGTCGAAGATGTTCCAGCCCGAACGGAAGAACCGCCCGCCATGGGCGATGAGCTTCGCGATGATCTCGATCACGAAGATCGACAGGCACGCAATGTCGAGCGCACGGATCAGCGTGCCCGCCTCGGCCATGATCGTCTCGGACGTCTCAAGCCCCAGAACGAAGGCGTTGAACAGGATCACGCCGGTGATCGCGTTGCGCGTGACATCACGGTCGAGGATGTCGGACAGGCGGGAACGGAAGGACATCAGGGCACTCACCGAAGGGTAAAGGAAGCGACAAGCTCGATATGGGTGGACCAGCGGAATTGGTCCACCACCTGCAGCCAGTCGAGGTCATAGCCCGCGCGCACCAGCGTGGCCGCATCACGGGCGAAGGTCACCGGATTGCAGGAGACATGAGCTATCTTGGCGGGCTTGGCTTGTGCCAATTCCGCGATTTGCGCCTCGGCGCCCGCGCGAGGCGGGTCGATGGCGACGGCGTCGAGCTTGGCCATGTCTTCGGCGATCAGGGGGTCACGAAAGAGATCGCGGGTCTGCGTCGTGACCGCTTTCAGCCCGCGCGACATCCGCCAGCCGTGATCGAGCGCGTCGGTCATGGCGCGCGCGCCCTCGATGGCCAGAACCTCGGAATGCTGCGCCATGGGCAAGGCAAAGGTGCCGCAGCCCGCGAACAGGTCCGCGCTGCGCTTCGCCCCCTTGGTGATTTCCAGAACCGCATCGCGCAGGGCAGCCTCGCCCTCGGGTGTGGCCTGCAGGAACGCGCCAGGCGGCGGCGTCACGGCCGCGGGGCCGAAATGCAGCACCGGCGGGCGGCGTTGCAGCGTCTCCTCGTCACCCCAGGCGATACGGGAAAGATCGTAGTCCCGCGCGATATCGGCGAGGGACGCGCGCAGCTCGCTGTCCAGCGGTTTGCCGCCCGTGACCGACACATCAAGGCCGGTCTCGGTCGTCGTGACCAGCACCGACAGTTCGCCCTTGCGGCTGCCGCCCAGCACGGCCAGCGCCTCCACCAGCGGCAAGGCGCCCGCGAGGTCGGGATGGACCAGCAGGCAATTCGGCACCGGCACGATCACGTCGGAGCGTTTCTTGTGAAAGCCCGCCAACGCGCCTTTCTTGGTGCGCCGGGCCGAGAAACTCGCGCGGCGCCGCGTCTGCGGTGGCGAGGTCACGATCGGACGAAACTCGGTCTCGAGGCCCTGGGCTGCCAGCGCGGTGCGCACGATCTCGGTCTTCCAGTTGGCGGTGAACGCCTCGGAGGCGTGCTGGAGCTGACAGCCGCCACAGCTTTTCCCATGCACGCAGGGCGGCGCAACCCGGTCGGGCGACGGTGTGACGATGCGCGGGTTCGGCATGTAGCCATTGTCGATATCGCCATCGAGCACCTCGCCCGGTAGCGTACCCGGCGCATAGACCGGCCCCGGCGCGATGCCGTCGCCAAGATGTCCGAGCCGTTCGATGATCACAGGTTGCATGGCCGCTCTCATGCCCGGAAATGCGGGCCGGGTCGAGGGGGATTGGCGCGCGCCCTACTCCGCCGCCGCGCGCGGCTCGAACCCGCCCGATTGCCGCTCCCAATAGCGCGCATAAAGCCCGCCCTTGGCCAGAAGCGCCTCATGCGTGCCTTCCTCGGCGATGCGGCCGTCGTCCAGAACCACGATCCGGTCCATGTCCGAGATGGTCGACAGCCTGTGCGCGATGGCGAGCACGGTCTTGCCCTCCATCACCCGCGTGAGCGCGTCTTGGATCGAGGCTTCGACCTCGCTGTCGAGCGCCGAGGTCGCCTCGTCGAGAATGAGGATCGGCGCGTCCTTGAGGATGGCGCGCGCCAGCGCGATGCGTTGCCGCTGACCGCCCGAAAGCTTCACGCCCCGCTCACCCAGATGCGCGTCATACCCTTCGCGCCCGTTGTGATCCTTCATGCCGGTGATGAAGTCATGCGCTTCGGCTTTCCTGGCTGCCGCCACCACCTCATCGAAACTCGCATCGGGCTTGCCGTAGCGGATATTGTCGAGCGCGGAGCGATTGAACATCGCGGTTTCCTGCGTGACCATGCCTATCTTGCGGCGCAGGCTTTCCTGCGTGACGCCCGCGATGCTTTGCCCGTCGATGCGAATCTCGCCCTCCTCGGCATCGTAAAGCCGCAGAAGCAGCGCCACGAGCGTCGATTTTCCGGCCCCCGACGCACCGACGATACCGAGCTTCTCGCCGGGCGCGACCTTCAGGTCGATATGGTCGATCCCGCCCGTGTCACGCCCATAGCGGAAGGTCAGATTGTCGAGGGTCACGCGCCCTTCATGCACCTCAAGCTCGGTGGCACCGGGCTGATCGCGCAGCGTGTGCGGCGGCGACAGGGTGCGCATGCCGTCCTCGACCTCGCCCAGGTTGGAATAGAGCGACATGAGCGTGAAACTGACCCAGCCGGTCATCTGCGCAAGCCGCAGCGAAACGGCACCCGTCGCGGCGATATCGCCCGCGGAGACGAGCCCGAGGCTCCAGTACCACAGCGAGCCACCGACCAGCAGCACGGGCAACAGCCCGGCCAGCGCCATCAGCCAGAAGCGGAACGTCACCGACACCCAGCCGAATTCCAGCGCGCGTTCACGGTATGCGCTCATCGCGTTCAGCGCCGCGCGATCCTCGTGATCGGCATGGGCGAACAGCTTCACGGTCTTGATATTGGTGATCGTGTCAACGACCTGCCCCGTGACTGTCGCCCGCGCCGCCGCCCGCGCCTTGGAGCGTTTGCGGATGCGCGGCATGAAGGCCCGGATGAAGACCGCATAGACGACGATCCACAGCATCAGCCCCAGCGCGATGCGCGCATCGACCGTGCCGAGCAGAAGCACCGCACCGATGACCGAAGCGAGAGCGAAAAGCACCGTGTGAATGGATTCGATCACCACATCCGTCAGGGCGCGTGACGTCTGCATCTCCTTTTGGGAAATGCGGCCCGCAAAGTCGTTGTCGAAGAAGGTCACCGACTGGCCCAGCGTATACCGATGCAGCCGGGACAGCACGAGGTTCAGAAGGTTCGGCTGCACCACGATGGACTGAAAGAAGGTGTTGATGCCAAGGATCACGGGCCGGGCGAGCACGAAAAACACCAGCGCGCCGATCAGGACACCGGCCTGCGCGGTGAAGACCGTGCCCGCATCGGAGGCAAGCGCCGCGTCGACCACCTGGCCCAGCATGAGCGCCGCGAAAACCTCGATGACCCCGGCCACAATGGACAGCAGCGCGGCGGCGCCGAGGACGGGCCACGCGCCTTCAAGCGTCCAGCCGAAGAACGCCATGATCGAGCGGGGCGGTGGGCCAGAGGCCGGGCGGAACGCATCGATCCATTCCGTGGGCCTGCGCCACGGGAAGGGCCGGTGGTATGGATCGCTCATTCCGCAGCCTCCTCATCCGGATCGAAACTCAGGAACCCGCCCGATTGGCGCGTCCAGAACCCGGCATATAGCCCGCCTTTCTGCAAAAGCGCGGAATGGCTGCCCTGTTCCACGATCCGGCCCTCGTCGAGGACGAGAATGCGGTCCATATGGGCGATGGTGCTCAGACGGTGGGCGATGGCGATCACCGTTTTGCCCTCCATCATGCCATAAAGCGTGTCCTGGATGGCGGCCTCAACCTCGCTGTCGAGCGCGGATGTCGCCTCATCCAGAACAAGGATGGGCGCGTCCTTGAGGATGACCCGCGCAAGCGCAATGCGCTGACGTTGCCCGCCCGAGAGCTTCACACCCCGCTCACCCACATGGGCGTCATAGCCGCGACGGCCCTCCGAATCCTCCAGATCGAGGATGAAATCATGCGCCTGTGCCTGTTTGGCGGCGGCGATCATGGCCTCTTCGCCCGCATCGGGGCGTCCATAGAGGATGTTGTCCCGGATCGAACGATGCAAAAGCGCGCTGTCCTGCTGGACCATGCCGATCTGGGCGCGCAGGCTCGCCTGCGTCACCCGCGCGATATCCTGACCGTCGATCAGTAGGCGGCCGCCCTCGGCGTCATAAAAGCGCAGCAGCAGCTTCACGAGCGTCGACTTGCCAGCCCCCGAGCGCCCGACGAGGCCGATCTTCTCGCCCGGCGCGATGGTGAGGTCGATGCGGTCAAGACCGCCCTGCCCGCGCCCGTAATGATGCGTGAGCCCGTCGAGCGTGATTTCGCCCGCCTTGAGGTCCAGCGGCTTTGCCTTCGGATCATCCACGAGGGTAACGGGCTGGGCGATGGTCTCCATCCCTTCCTGCACGATGCCGAGCTGCTGGAAGAAGTTCGTCAGTGCCCACATGATCCAGCCGGTCATGGCGTTGATCCGGAGTGTCAGTGCGACGGCGGCGGCGACAGTGCCCACCGTGGCGATGCCGATACCCCAGAACCACAGCGCGAGCCCCGTCACCCCGACGATCAGCAGACCGTTCAGCACGGCAAGCGCCACATCCATGATCGTGTAGAGCCGCATCTCGGCCTGGAAGGTCTCGCGCGTGTGCTCGATGGCTTCGCGGGCGTAGTCGAGTTCCCGGTCGTGATGCGCGAACATCTTGATGGCGTGGATGTTGGTGTAGCTGTCCACCACCCGGCCCGTCAGCTGCGAGCGCGCATTCGACGCGTTGCGCGAGGCGATCCGGATGCGCAGCACGACCCAGCGCATCAGCGTGGCATAGAGTACGAGCCAGATCAGAAGCGGCACCATCAGCCAGGGATCGGCGATGCCCAGAAGGGCCAGCGACCCGACAATATAGGCACTCGAATAAGTCAGCGCGTCGAAGATCTGGAACATCGCCTCGTTCACGGCGGAGGGCGTCTGCATGATGCGGTTGGCGATCCGGCCCGCGAAATCGTTCTCGAACCAGCCCACGGATTGGCGCAGGACGTGTTTATGCGCGCGCCAGCGCACCACGGTGCCAAGCTGCGGCATCATCGTGTTGTTCAAGAGCAGCACGTCGAGCGCCTGCAGAAGCGGCCTCAGGATCAGGATGAAGAACCCGAGCGCGATCAGGGCGACGCCGTGCTCCTGCCAGACCTGTTCCGGGCCTTTCGCAAGGATATCGACCACCCAGCCCATCGCCCAGATGAGCACCACCTCGACGCCGGCCACGATGATCGAAAGCAGCGTCGCCCAGATGAAGACCTTGTGAAACGGCCGGGTATAATCCCACAGGAAGGGCCAAAGCCGCTGCGGCGGATGATCCGCTTCGGTGTAGGGGGCAAAGGGATCGACGAGATTCTCGAAAAAACGGAACATGAGCGGAGCGGCCTTGGATAGGACTCGGGATGGATGAGGTGCGGGGTCCGAACAGCCGGTCCGCGCGTGCGAATGGGCCGGTCAGACGTGTCTGGCGGGGGTCTTTTCGCGATCCATCAAGTGGCTCCGATCTTGTGCCCTGTCTGGATAGCGGGATTTGCTGCGCGAGTCACGCTTTTGGTGCCCGCGCCAGGAGGTCGGCACGGGTCAGCCTAAAGTCCGACGCGATCCAATCCGCCTCCAGCGACTTGAGGGCCGCGCCCAGCGCCGGGCCGGAAAGCGCAGGCATGAGGTCCTGCGCCGAGATCGGCAGGGTCTGGTCCGCGCCCTTTTCCGCCACGACCAGGCTTTCGGGCGACAGCGGCTGTTCGAACAGCGCAGCACGCAAGACGAGAATGTCGCGCGCCGCCTCCGCCCCATGCCGGTAGCCCAAGGCGGCAGGCCCATCCATTGCGGAGACACCGGCGCGCAGCATCTCCAGCCTGCGGATTTGCGCCTTGGACAGGCGCAAACCCTTGCCGTCGATGTCGCCCAGCACGGCCAGGCGGCGAAGCCCATCGGCGGTCAGGCCAACCGACTGCTCGATATGGACAAGGGGCGCCAAAGCGCGCGGATCAGCGCCCGCCAGAAGCCTGCCAAGCGCGCCCGTGGCCTGCATCGCGGCAAGGGCGGGTCCGGGATCGGGCGCGCCGAGAAGCTTGAGCATCTCCGCACCGACGCGTTCGCGCGACAGACCGTCCAGACCGTCGAGATTGCGCGCAATGGCATCGAGCGCGTCCGGATCGAAGCCCCGTTCGGGATCGCCGTACCACGCGGAAAAGCGGAAGAACCGCAGCGCGCGCAGATAATCCTCGCGGATGCGGTCGCTTGCATTGCCCACAAAGCGCACATGCCGTGCCTCAAGGTCGCCCAGCCCGCCAAGCGGATCGATGACGGTGCCGGACCTGTCGGCATAAAGCGCATTCATGGTGAAATCGCGCCGCCGTGCATCCTCGGTGATATCCGCAGAAAAGCGCACGACCGCCCGGCGGCCATCGGTTTCGACATCCGCGCGGAAGGTCGTGACCTCGAAGCCTTCGCCGCCCGAGACGATGGTGATCGTCCCGTGATCGGCCCCGGTCGGAACCGCGCGCAGACCCGCCGCTTCCGCCGCGCGTGTCGTCGCCTCCGGCGTAGCATCGGTTGCGATGTCAAGATCGCTGACCGGCTGTCCGAGCAGCGCATTACGCACGCATCCGCCCACCGCGTAGGCCGCGTGCCCGGCGGCTTCCAGCGCATCGAAGACCGCCTGCGCGTCCCGGTTGCTCAGCCATGGGCCCGAGATATGCCTCATGCGGAGACCATTCGGTCCGCGAGGCCGCGCAGCACCCGCGCGGTGGCTCCCCAGATGTAATAGGGGCCGAAGGGAACCGCGTAATAATGCCGCCGCGTGCCCCGCCAGCGCCGGTATTGCACCGCGTAGCGCGACACGTCGCAGACATGGCTCAGTGGCACGGTGAAGATCTCTGCAACCTCGCCCGGTTCGGGCCGATAGCGGAAGGGTGCGGTGACGATCCCCACATGCGGCTCCATCGTGAAGCCCGTGACCGTCTCGTGCGGAGGAAGCGGGCCCAGAATGTCGACCTGG
Source organism: Roseivivax sp. THAF197b (assembly GCF_009363255.1). Lineage (NCBI taxonomy): Bacteria > Pseudomonadati > Pseudomonadota > Alphaproteobacteria > Rhodobacterales > Roseobacteraceae > Roseivivax > Roseivivax sp. THAF197b. Next base: position 3,680,027 of record NZ_CP045318.1, read on the forward strand.
TCCGAGGGCAGGCCAATCTCTTCGCGCGCTTCGCGCAAAGCCGCGGCCTCCGTGCCCGCATCGCCCTCATCGACCTTGCCACCTGGGAAGGCGATCTGGCCCGGATGATGCTTGAGCTTTGAGGAGCGCTTGGTCAGGATGACCTGCAACGCGCCATCAGCCTCGATCACCGGAACCAAAACGCCCGCGGGACGCAGAACGCGCCCCGCAGGCAGGGTGACCTCGGGATTGAGATCATAATCGGACGATGCGGGCGTCTCCGCCGCAAGCGCGCGGCGAAGCGCTGTCAGCTGATCACTTGCCCGCATCCTCGGCCTCGAAACCGACAGTCGCGGGATCCAGTTCGTAATGCGCGCTGCAGAACTGGCAATCGGCGGTCACGATGCCGTCCTCCGTGGTCATCTTCTCGATGTCCTTGGCCGAATAGATCGAAAGCGACTGGCGCACGCGATCTTCCGAACAGGTACATCCGAAGCGCACCGGCTGGCTGTCGAAGACGCGCGGTGTTTCCTCGTGGAAGAGCCGCACGAGCAGGTCCGTGGGCGGCAGGCTGGGGCCGATCAGCTCCATTTCCTCGACCGTGTCGAGGTGGAAATTGGCGCGGCGCCAATTCTCGCCCTCATCGTCCGACAAGAGGTCCACGGCATGCAGAAGCCCGCCGTCACCCGATCCGCCTTCGCCCGTGGCAAAGGGCGACGCCTTCGGCATGTGCTGCAGCATCACACCCCCCGCGCGCCAATGCTCCGTGCCGCCCTTTTCGGTCGAGCGACCGAAGGAGAGCTGGAACCGGGTCGGCAATTGTTCGGATTGCGCGAAATAGGCCTCGGCCGCATCGGAGAGCGAGGTGCGCGAGAGCGGTGTGATCCCCTGATAGGGCTGCATGCCTTCGCCCTGATCCATCAGGATGGCGAAATAGCCCTCGCCCAGTTGATCCATTGGCGCGCCGTCGGTGATGCGGTCGGCATCATAGCTGGCATAGGCGCGGATACGGCCCGGCTCGCCCTCTTTCTCGGGCGCGTAGAAATCCGTGGCGATCATGCGCACGGGCCCTTTCGATTGCACTTGCAGTGACAGCTTCCAACGCAGCTTGATGGTCTGCCCGATCAATGCCGTCAGCAGCGCCATCTCGGCCACCAGCGCCTCGACGGCGGGCGGGTAGTCGTGCTGCTTCAGGATACCGTCCAACACACCATCGAGACGCGCGACTCGGCCGCGGATATCCGAGCTGTCGAGTTGAAACGGTAGGACGGTGTCGTCCCATGCGATCTTGGGTCCGAGAGTCATCGTACTTCCTAACTGGACGGGATAAGAGTTGGACGCTCTATATATGAGGCGTTGCGCCGCGTCCAAGGGTGTGCGGAATGCAGTGTGCACAGAGGGGATATGCAGATGATCAGACGCGTCGATGCGCCGCCGCGCGGTGATCGCAGCTACCGGCTTCGGCGCGGCGCCTATGCGGTGCTGCATCGGGACGGCGACGTGCTGCTGACGCATCAGGCCGCGCCACATCCCGAATTCCAACTGCCCGGCGGCGGGATCGATCCCGGCGAATCCCCGTTACAGGCCCTGCATCGCGAAGTGTTCGAAGAGACCGGCTGGCGCATCGGGCGCCCACGCCGCCTGGGGGCGTTCCGACGGTTCACCTACATGCCGGAATATAACCTCTGGGCCGAGAAGCTCTGCGTCGTGTATGCAGCGCGCCCCATTCTGTGCCTCGACACACCGCCGGAGCCGGAGCACAGTGCGGTCTGGATGACAGCGCGTGATGCCGCGGATGCGCTGGGCAATCCCGGCGACCGGATGTTCCTGCGGCGCCATCTGTTTTGATGCGGCTTGGCCGCGTATGTCACGGCTGGCCCTGATATTCCAGAAGGACCGCAGAGACATCGTCGGACAGGCAGGCGCCGTCCGGCATCGCCCGCATCAATCCATCATACAGATCATCCAGATATTCGGGTCCGCCCCGCGCATTCGGCATGGCGCGGATCAGATCGACGAGGCCGTCTTTGCCGAGGGCGGATTTGGTCTTCGTTTCGGCTTCGACAAAGCCATCGGAATAGATCAGCAGCCGGTCGCCCTGTTCGAGCTGCAACTCGATCATGTCGTGGGAGACGTGGTCGATCAGCCCGATCGGCAGACCGCCCCCCCCTACGAAATGCACCGATCCGTCGCGGCGTATGAGAAGCGGGTTGGGGTGGCCTGCCTGCACCATCTGCACCCGCCCCGTATCCGGGTCGAGCACGGCGTAAAGCATCGTGAAATACTCCTCCACGCCCGGATCCGCGGTTAATCTGTCGTTCAGTTCCTGCGCGACGGATTTGGGTGACCGGATCATGCATTCCGCCTCCGCGCTGTCGCCCGCTCCGCCACGGGCGGGACGGTTGTCGCCCAGATATCCCGCGATCCGGGCGGCCACCATCGACGATGCGATCCCGTGCCCGGAGACATCGATGCCATAGAGCGCGATCCGACCCTGCCCGACCGGGAACGCGCCAACGAGATCCCCGCCGACATGGCCGCATGGCTGCAAGAGCAGGCTGACCCGGACCGCCCCGAAATCGCAGCATCGCTCCGGCACCAGAGAGGCCTGGATACGGCGCGCATGCTGCAGATCCCGATCGATCGCGGAATAGGCGCATTGCAGATCATCTAGCGTGTGGGAAATGACCTCGTTCTTGGTGCTGAGTTCGCGCTGCATCCGGACGATGCGATCTGCGGCATGGATGCGCGCCCGCAATTCCTGCGCGTGAACCGGTTTGGACAGGTAATCATCCGCCCCGGCATCGAGTCCACGCGCGATTTCCGATTTCTCGCTACGCGAGCTCAGAAGGATGAAATAGGAAAAATGGGCACTGAATATTTCCCGAAACTTGCGACACAGCGCGATGCCGTCCATGCCCGGCATGATCCAATCCGACAGGACGAGGTCCGGCGCCCAGTGCTTCGCCTTCTCGAGCGCTTCGTCACCGGACCCGGCCTTGATGACATCGTAGCCCCAACGCTCGATCAGCCGGGCAAGCACCGCCAGTTGCGCGGCACTGTCGTCAACGATGAGCACCCGGCGCACCCCCCAGTGTCCACCGGACGTCAGGCGGTAACGGTCGGCGACGGCTGGCGCGCTGGGCGCCACCTGGAAGGTCAAGTCTGCGATCACGGCACTCACACGGGCAAATCTCCGTCCAATCCTTACGCGCGCATCCTTAAGATTTCCTGAAACATCGCCGAGGCACATGATCGCCCGCGTTCATCATTTCTTATGAAACGATGTTGCAGAGTACGGCACGGATCGGAGGATTCATGATCGACTGGACGCGCATCCGGGAACTGAAAGAGGAGATCGGCGCGTCAGATTTCGCAGAGGTTGCCGCGCTGTTTCTCGGCGAAATGGATGCGGAAATGCGGGCCCTACCCTCGGCACAAGGAGATGCGGCGCAGATGAGAGACAGATTGCACAGCATGAAGGGGTCTGCCTTGAATATTGGGTTCGCGCGTCTTGCCGCCCTGTGTGCGGAGGGAGAAAACCGTGCCCGGGCGGGCGATGGCCATCCCGTCGAACTTGCCGCGGTGCAAAGCGCCCTCGATCAATCGAAAGCGCTGCTGGAGACCGGTGGGATCGGCGCAATGAATGCCGCAGGATACTAGACGCGACGGTGAAGCGTCTTCAGATCCAGCGGCCCATCCTGCATCACACGCGCGCGCAGGCGCTGCATGCCGGAAATCCATGCCTCGGGGGCCTCGGCCCGCATTCGGAAATAAGCGGCGGTTTCAGGATGAGGCAAGATCAGGAAAAGATCATCCTTGATGCCCTGAACGATGCGCTGGGCCACGACATCTGCGGACAGAACACCCGGATGTGCAGGCCTGTCCTCACCTTCGTAACCAAGAAGCGGCGTTGCCACATATTGCGGACAGACAACCGATACGCGGATCCCCTGATGCCCGTGCTCGATCGCAAGCGATTGCGCAAGGCTGACCGCGGCATGCTTGGTGGCCGAATAGGCCGCATCGCCCACCTGGGACAGAAGACCTGCTGCGGATGCCACACTGACCAGCAGGCCGTCCCCCCGCGCGATCATTTCCGGCAGGACAAGGCGCGCCGCGCGCAAATGCGCCATGACATGCAGATCGAACACCTTCTGCCAGATCGCATCGGGCGCAGATGTGGGCCCGTCGGGTTCTCCATGCGCGATGCCTGCATTCGAGATCAGTGCGTCGATACGCCCTTGCCAGGCGATCGCTGTCTCGACCATCCGCTTCAGCGCAGCGGGATCGGTCACGTCGCACCCGATGCCGAGACCACCACATTGCGCAGCAACCGCCTCGGCGCCGTCCTTGTCCACGTCCACTGCAATGACCCGTGCACCGCCCGCAGCCAGAGCATGGGCCAAAGCACGTCCAATGCCTTGCGCGGCACCCGTGATGACGACGATGCGGCCGTCGATTTCCATCAGATCAGGAACTCGGCGAGAATTTCGTCCTCGGTGATGTCCTGATAGGTAAAGCCCTTCTCATCGAGATCGGCGAAGAGGCGGTCGAAATTGCGCGCATGTGTGGTCTCGATCCCGATCAGGACGGAGCCGAAATTCCGCGCGGATTTCTTGAGATACTCGAACCGCGCGATGTCATCCTCGGGGCCGAGCGTTTCAAGAAAGTCGCGCAAGGCGCCCGGGCGCTGCGGCAGACGCAGGATGAAGTACTTTTTCACGCCGGAATAGCGCTGGGCGCGTTCCTTGACCTCCGGAAGCCGCTCGAAATCGAAATTGCCGCCGGTCGACACGCAGACCACGCGCTTGCCGCGAATGGATTGGCCGAGATCCTTGAGCGCATCGACCGAAAGCGCGCCCGCGGGCTCCAACACGATGCCTTCGACATTCAACATCTCGAGGATCGTGGTGCAGAGGCGATCCTCCGGGATGGTCAGCGTGTTCGCAAGCCCCACGCCCTTGAGCCGTGCAAAGGTCCGCTCCCCGATCCGGGCGACGGCAGCGCCATCGGCGAAGGTATTGACCTTGTTGAGCGTTACCGGCTCGCCCGCGCGCAGCGCGGCATGCAATGACGCGCCCCCCGCAGGCTCCACGAAGGTCCAGTTGGGCCCATTTCCGAAGTAACTGAGCATGCCCGCAGACAATCCGCCGCCACCCACCGGCAGGATGATGTGGTCCGGCGGGCTGCCCATTTCCTCCTCGATCTCGTGAGCGACCGTGCCCTGCCCTTCGATCACGTCGTCATCGTCGAAAGGGGACAGGAAATGCCCCCCCGCTTCGGTGCAATAGGTCTGCGCGGCGCGCAAACAATCGTCGAAATAATCGCCGACCATGCGCAGCTCGACCGCATCACCGCCGAACATCCGCGTTTTCTGAATTTTCTGCTGCGGCGTGGTCACGGGCATGAAGATCACGCCCTTCTTGCCGAAATGACGGCACATGAAGGCGACGCCCTGTGCGTGATTGCCCGCCGAGGCCGCGACGAACAGATCCTGCTCGGGGCGTTTGCGCATGGCATTGAAGGCGCCGCGCAACTTGTAGGAGCGAACGGGGCTCAGATCCTCACGCTTGAGCCAGATATCCGCGCCGTAGATGTCCGACAGATGCGCGTTGCGCAGCAGCGGCGTCGCCGGGAAGACGGCGCGCATTTCCTCGGCCGCTTTCCGAACCAGTTGTCTGAAATCATCCATGTGCCATTGGTGTCCGATGGGTCGCGGCAAGGCAAGCGGTCACTCGATGGGGCGACCTTGCACGTAATGGCCGAAAAGCGTCGTCAGGATCGAGGCGGAAACCAGGGTGACAAACCAGTTCAACACGATGAACAGGACGTTTCCGAGATCGGGCGAGATCGCCGAGACGACGAAGACCGGCAGTTGAATCACGAATGCCGCGAACACACCGATGAACGCGAGCGCAATCGCGGTGCCGGTCTGGCCTTCCGTGGCCGACCAGACATCACGGAAACCGACCGGTTGGCCCATCGCGGCCGCAGGCAAAGCGGGCGCCAATCGAAAGCCCATCACGATGGCGAGGAACAATGCCGCGAAACCCGCGAAGACGGACAGGATCGGGGCGATCGCGACCAGCAGGGTGACGGGCACCATGATGGCCAACGTGATCGCGAGGACAATCGCGACGGATCGCCAGAAATAGTTGAAGATCGCGCCCCCGTGGAATTGCGGCAGCCAGCCCGCGGGATATTCCTCGAGGAGGACAAAGCGATGCCAGGCGACCGCGATCCAGAGCGTCACCACGCTTTGAAGCAGGACGGCGAAGAACAAGGTGCTCAGTTCCTCCGGCGCCATTTGCGTGACGTCGCCTTCGACGCCGTTGGGCGACGTGCCCGACCCCAGGAAAATCACCTGCACGACCGCATATGCCGCATAAAGCGCGCCGGAGATACGCAAAGCGTCCCATCGGTTCCGCCAGACAAGCCGGACGGAATGCGAGAAGATGTCCCAAGCTTTCATGATACGCGCATCCTTCGGTCGAAATCCGGTCTTGGCTAGCATGGCGCCCCGTCGCCGCCTAGTGACCACCGCTTGCCCGTGCGCGGGAAACCCGGTAAGCGCCGCGGAAACGCAACGCGATCGGGGATTTCGACCATGTCTCAGCCGAAAAAAGTCGTTCTGGCCTATTCCGGGGGCCTCGATACGTCGATCATCCTGAAATGGCTTCAGACCGAGTATGGCTGTGAGGTCGTGACCTTCACCGCGGACTTGGGCCAGGGCGAAGAGTTGGACCCCGCGCGCGAGAAGGCCGAGATGCTGGGTATCAAGCCCGAGAACATCTTCATCGAGGATGTGCGCGAGGAATTTGTCCGCGACTTTGTCTTCCCGATGTTCCGCGCCAATGCCGTCTATGAGGGCCTCTATCTGCTTGGCACATCGATCGCGCGGCCGTTGATCTCGAAGCGCTTGATCGAAATCGCGGCGGAAACCGGTGCCGATGCTGTCGCTCACGGCGCGACCGGCAAGGGCAACGATCAGGTCCGCTTCGAATTGGCGGCTTACGCGCTCAACCCCGACATCAAGGTCATCGCGCCTTGGCGCCTTTGGGATCTGACCTCGCGCACGAAGCTTTTGGACTTCGCGGAGAAGAACCAGATCCCGATTGCAAAGGACAAGCGGGGCGAAGCGCCGTTTTCGGTGGATGCGAACCTGTTGCACACCTCCTCCGAAGGCAAAGTGCTGGAAGATCCCGCAGAGGACGCGCCGGATTATGTCTACCAGCGCACGGTCAACCCCGAGGATGCGCCCGATCAGCCCGAATTCATCGAGATCACCTTCGAGAAGGGCGACGCGGTCGCGATCAATGGCGAAGCGATGTCGCCCGCAACCATCCTGACGCAGTTGAACGAATACGGCCGCGTTCACGGGATCGGGCGGCTGGATCTCGTCGAGGGGCGGTTCGTCGGCATGAAGTCGCGCGGCATCTACGAGACGCCCGGCGGCACCATCCTGCTCGAAGCGCATCGGGGCATCGAGCAGATCACGCTGGATCGGGGTGCGGCCCATCTCAAGGATGAGCTCATGCCGCGTTACGCCGAGTTGATTTACAACGGCTTCTGGTTCTCGCCCGAGCGCGAAATGCTGCAGGCCGCAATCGACCGGAGCCAGGAACACGTGACCGGAACGGTTCGGTTGAAGCTCTACAAGGGCCTTGCCCGGACCGTTGGCCGCTGGTCCGAGCATTCGCTCTATTCGGAGGCGCATGTGACCTTCGAGGACGACGCCGGCGCCTATGATCAAAAGGATGCGGCAGGCTTCATCCAGCTCAATGCATTGCGCCTGAAGTTGCTTGCGGCGCGCAAAAAGCGCCTCGGCGGCTGATTGCGCCCCAGCGTCACTGGTTGCGGCGCGGGTTCTTGCAACGTACCTCCCGGCAGGACCAAAACCGGGAGGCCTGACATGACATTAAGCGAACTTGCCGACATGCTGCGGCCCGGTCTGGCCCGTCACCCATTGTCCGATTCGTTAAAGTTCGATTGCGGTGAGGCCGGGGCGATCACACTTGAAGGCAGAGAGGCGCGTCTCGCTGACGAAGAGGCAGATTGCACGATCCGCATCAGCGAGCCGAACCTTGAGAAGCTGCTCAAGGGCAAGCTCAACCCGATGACCGCCTTCGCGACCGGGAAGATCAAGGTTTCGGGCGATATGAGCGTCGCCATGAAGCTGAGCAAACTCTTGGGCTAAGCCGGATCGGTCCCCGCACCGGACCAGCTTTGCGCAATTTTGCGCTTTCTTATCGAGACGCGTTGGCTGTTTCCTCATTCGCCGCCGGACCGCGCGAAGTCGGCACATCGGAGTTGCGTGCGGCAAGGATAGCCGAGATCGCATAAGCCTGATCCGGGGGCAGACCGGCCATGATGGCGGCCGCAACCTCGGGCCGCATGCGCGCGAGGAAACCCGCGGCGAAATCGGGCGCCATCTCGGTGAAAAGGGCCGCTGCGTTTTTCGGTTTCATCCGGGAATAAACCTCGGTCAGGCCTGCCACATCTGCTTCGGCAGCACCTTGGGCGAGTGAAATCGTCCGGCGCAAACGCTCTTCCGCGTCCTCAAGCGCGATCAATTGTTGTTTGACGGCCCGCTCGGAAAGTTCGAGCGCTTTTTCCCGCTTGATGATTTTCCGTTCGCGGAGTTTCAGCCGCGCCTCTTTCTGATTGAGCGCGTCGAGAAGGGTCATCGGCTCATCATCGAGCATCTCCGCCAGTTCCGCATCGGACACCTCTTCCGGCGCTTTCAGCGGCTCGGTCTCGCCCGCGGCCTGGGCGATGAAGGCATCCGCCCCCGACAAAAGCCTGAGCGTCGCCGAGGCAATCATCAGCCCTGCCAGAATTGCGAGCACGCCTGCGCGCGGCCAGCGGCGCGTTGTTCCGCGCGCGGTCATTCCGCCGCCTCCCGCCGGGGATGGCGCGCGAAGACCGGCATCGATTGCGGCGCGGGGCCCGGCGCCGGATCGGGCGGCCTTGGCGCTTGGTCCTGAAGGTCGTGCAAGGACGCGACGAGAAGTTCGAGCCTGCGTGCCGCATCCTCCGCCCTTTCTGTCACCTGGGTGAGCGACGCACTGGAAGCGCCTGCGCTTGTTTGTGCGACGGACAGCGTCTTGCGCATGTCGTCCACCTGCGCGGAGAGAACCGCAACCGCGCTTCCCATACCGCCTTCGAGGTCATGGAAGGCACGAAGCCGCCGGGAGAGAACGAAGCAATAAAATGCCGCGCCCAGCGCCCCGGCTGCCAGTAGGATATCCGCAATGAGTTGCATGCCAAGTTCCCGTCAGTTCAGTACAAATTCCATGACCAGAAGGTCGAGCATCCGATCTTCGCCAAGAACGAGCTGCAGGCGTCGGGTCAGTTGTGCCCGGATCACGAAAAGGGCGTCCTGCGCCTCGATATCCGCAGGTGTGAGCGCCCGCAGATAGCCGTTCATCACGTCGAGAATCCGCGGCTCCAAAGCCATGACATCATCTTCCGCACCCGGGATCGTCTCGATCGCGGCCTTGAAACGAAGGTGCCGCGCACCCGCATCCGGACCGAGCGACACAACCAGCGGAGACAATTGCACAAATCGAATGTCCTCCGCCGTCTGGCCTTCATACATGGCCGGTATTTCGCTGGCGTCTTTTTCCGTGGTCTCGGAAACGGGCGCCTCATCCGATCCGAAGAGAAGCCCGGAACTGACTGCATAATATCCGCCCGCGCCCCCGAGGATCGCAAGAACCACACCGGCAATCAGCGGAAGCTTACCGGATTTCTTTTTGGCAACATCCACGCCTTCCCCGGCTTCTCCGCCCTCAATGCTCGCATCCGTCATCCGTCTTCCTTTCGAGTCGCAGGACCAGATAAACGCCAATGAGCTAACCGCCTGTTAACGGGGATCGGCGATTTCTGGACGAGGCCAAAGAAATTGGCCGGGAATCAGGAGGTCGGACTTGCCCCAGCTTTTGGCGCTCTGGAACGGATTGTCGCTCGGCCGGAAAGTCGTGGTCGCATTGTCGACTGCAACCATGTTCGCCGCGGTGATCGGCCTTGCACGCATGGCGTCGCAGCCTGACATGGCGCTTCTTTATTCCGGCCTTGAACCGCAGGCCGCCGCGGATGTCATCGCTGCGATCGAGGGGCGTGGCATTCCGTTCGAGGTGCAGGGCGGGGCGATTCTCGTACCAGGCGCAGAGCGGGATGCCTTGCGGCTCACGCTCGCGGGCGACGGCCTTCCGGCGAATACGGCGCAGGGATATGAACTCCTTGATTCGCTGACGGGTTTCGGCACGACCTCGCAGATGTTCGACGCGGCCTATTGGCGCGCCAAGGAGGGAGAGCTGGCTCGCACCATTCTCGCCACACCGCAGGTTGCCTCAGCGCGCGTCCATATCGCCATTTCCGCGGCCAATCCTTTCCAGCGCGAAATCACGCCCTCTGCATCGGTTTCGGTGACGGGCGCGAATGGCGTTCTGGGCGCGGATCAGGCCCGCGCGATCCGCTATCTCGTGGCATCCGCCGTGCCGGGTTTGATGCCCGAGGATGTCTCCGTCATCGATAGCCGCGGCGGGCTCCTTGGTGCGGAGGACGCCCAGGGCATGGCCTCCGCGGAGGATCGGGCGGACGCGCTGCAAAACCGTGTGCAGCGGATCGTCGAGGCGCGGGTGGGCGCCGGAAATGCGGTGGTTGCCGTCAGTGTCGACACGGTCACCGAAAGCGAACAGATCCGCGAACGCAGGCTCGATCCGGATAGCCGTGTTGCGATCTCGTCCGACACCGAAGAGCGATCCGAGCAATCGAACAACCAGGGCGGCGGCGATGTCACCGTGGCGTCCAACCTTCCCGATGGCGAGGCAGGCGGCGGCGATTCTTCCAGCGCGCAGGAAAGCGAAACCCGGGAACGGGTGAATTACGAGGTGTCCGAAACCACCCGCGAGGTCACCCGCGCGCCGGGTGCGATCTCCCGGCTGACCGTGGCCGTCCTTGTGAATGGCGAAGTCGTCGACGGCCCCGATGGCAGCGTTTTCACGCCCCTCCCGGAGGAAGAGCAGACCGCCCTGCGCGATCTTGTCGCCTCGGCCGTGGGATTTAACGCGGAACGCGGCGATGAGATCACGATCCGGTCGATGCCCTTCAATGCGCCCGAAGGGCTGGGGACAGAGGCAATCGCACCCGGCTTCTTCGCGACCGCCGCGCTCAGCCCGATGCGCCTGATCCAACTCGGTGTTCTTGCGCTTGTCGCCTTGATCCTCGGCATGTTCGTCATCCGCCCGATCTTGGCACGCGCGGCATCCGACGTGGCAGCCTTGCCGCCACCGGCCGGCGCATCGCTTCCCGAACCCGGCGCATCCGGCCCAGCCCTTGCGTCGCAAGCGGCACCACCGCCCGAGGCAGAAACCCCATTGGTCGGTGAAATCGATATGGGGGACGGCTTCCAGCCCTTGAACGAACCCGGCGCATTCGACGCCCCCGGCTTCGCTCCGCTGGAGGATCTGTCCTCTGAAGATCCCGTCGACAGACTGCGCAACCTGATCGGTGAGCGCAAAGAAGAAACGGTGGAGATTCTGCGGAGCTGGCTTGAGGATCGCCCGGAGGAGTCGCGCTGATGCAGCTGATCGAATTTCTGACGGATTTCAACGCGACGAGCGAGATTGGACAGGCCTCGATCCGATCCCAGCAGAGTGAGGAGGCGCTTGAGAAAAGGGATCTCGAGACGTTCGACAAAGGGTATCGCGACGGCTGGGACGATGCGATGGCCGCCGTCGAGAAGGAGGGCAAGCGTCTGCACAGCGACTTCGCTCAGAACCTTCAGGACCTGTCTTTCACCTATCACGAAGCGTACGGGCAGATACTTGCGGGCATGGAGCCGTTGCTGACGCAAATCGCGAACACGATCCTGCCCGCCGCGTTCCAGGACAGCCTCGCACATCATCTGACGGATCGATTGACGGCGCATGCGCGCGCGCTCGGCGAAGCACCCGTCGAAATTGCGGTTTCACCTGCCGAACTCGCCCTCGTCGAGCCGATGGTCGACAGCGATCTGGGCTTTCCGATCAAGGTCGTGGCGGATGGAACGCTCGTGCCCGGACAAGCCGATATCCGCTTCGGCGCGCATCAAGAAGAACGGCTCGATTTGACCGAAATGGCATCCGAGATTCGCGACGCGATCACGGGTTTCAGCATCGAAACACGGAGAAGCGCACATGGATGACACAACCGCCGCACCTCGACCGAAGACTGACACACCGCTCACCCAGGTACCGATCGAGATCACCGTCTCGGTTGGGCGGGCGCGACCATTGGTGCGCGACCTGCTCAAGCTCGACGAAGGCTCCGTGCTGACCTTGGACAAATCTCTCGATGATCCGGTCGAATTGTTCGTGGGCGACCGGCTTATCGGGATCGGCGTTCTTGAAGTCGTGGAAGAAGGAGAGGCTGCGCGCCTGGCGGTCCGCCTGACCGAGGTGGCCGACATGAGTGGGCGGTCTTGAGGCAGATTTTTCCGACACGTCTCTCGGCTCAATTGCCGATATCCAGCCCAAAGCCCATCCGATCCGATGCGGCATCGCGCGACCATGGTCGCCTGTGCCAGCCCGGTCCGCGCGCGATCATTCAGGTGACATGGCGCACCGTTCTGTCGCTCCTTGTCATTCTGACAGCGGCGCCCGCTGCGGCACAAGGGATCAGCATCGACCTTGGCGGCGAAGGCGGCGGTCTCACGGCAACAAGCTTGCAGCTCATCGCATTGATCACGCTTCTGAGCCTCGCACCCGGCATCGCGATCATGATCACGTGTTTCCCCTTCATGGTCACCGTCTTCGCGATCCTGCGCCAAGCGATCGGCCTGCAGCAATCGCCCCCGAACATGCTGATCGTCAGCCTCGCTTTGTTCCTGACCTATTTCGTCATGGAGCCCGTCTTCACGGAAGCCTACGCTGTCGGGATCGAACCCCTGCTCGCGGAAGAGATCGACCTCGCAACCGCGTTCACCGCCGCGCCTGAGCCGTTTCGCGAATTCATGGCTGCCCGGGTCGACCCAGATACCTTTCGCGCCATGGCCGATCTGAGACCGGACGCGGTTGGCACGGAACGCAGCCCGGACGCGCCCCTTTCCGTCCTGATCCCGAGCTTTCTGCTGTCGGAGATCGCGCGCGCCTTCCAGATCGGCTTTCTGATCTTTCTGCCGTTTCTGATCATCGACCTCGTGGTTGCCGCAATCCTCATGTCCATGGGGATGATGATGGTCCCGCCCTCCATCGTGTCACTGCCGTTCAAACTGGCGTTTTTCGTGGTGGCCGACGGCTGGTCGTTACTGGCGGGATCGCTTGTCCGCTCCTATTTCTAAGGCAATCATGGCCCGAGGCGCCGTTGCGCATGAATGCGGTCAACGGCAAGGAAACGACGAAAAAACCGGCGCGCCGCGCGTAATTCGATGGCGATATGCCGCGCATTCGGGCTTTGATCTTTAGACTCGCGCCCTATCGTCGTAGTAACTTCGTTTTACGGATCAGACCGGGGGTACCATGCAAGACCGGACGGAACCGACCACAGACTACGACCTGTTTGTCATCGGCGGCGGCATAAACGGTTGCGGCATTGCCAGAGATGCAAGCGGCCGCGGGCTGAAGACCGCCCTGGCAGAGATGAACGACCTGGCATCCGCGACCTCGTCGGCCTCGACCAAGCTTTTCCACGGGGGCCTGCGCTACCTCGAATATTTCGAGGTGCGACTCGTGCGCGAAAGCCTGATCGAGCGCGAAACGCTTCTGCGCGCCATGCCGCATATTTCCTGGCCTATGCGCTTCGTCCTGCCCTTCCACAAGGACATGCGTTTCGACAATTCGACACCAACGTCGCGACTTCTGAACACCGTGATGCCCTGGATGAAGGGGCGGCGGCCCGGATGGCTGATCCGGCTTGGTCTCTTCATGTACGACAACCTTGGTGGGCGTGAAATCCTGCCGGGCACCAAGACGCTGGATCTGTCGAAAACGATGGAGGGCGGCCCGCTCCAGGACAAGTTCAAACACGCTTACGAATATTCCGACGCCTGGGTGCAGGATTCGCGTCTCGTCGTGCTGAATGCGCGCGACGCCGAAGCCCGCGGCGCCGATATCATGACCCGCACCAAGGTCGTCTCCGCCGATCGAGTGGACGACCATTGGGAGATCCTGATCGAGAACCGGCGCGACGGGCAGCAGCGGCGCGTGACCGCGAAGATGCTGGTCAATGCCGGCGGGCCCTGGGTCGGTGACATCATTCGCACCAAGGTCCGCTCCAACGCCAAGGAAGGCGTGCGGCTCGTTCGCGGCAGCCACATCGTGACGAGGAAGCTCTACGATCACGACAAATGCTACTTCTTCCAGGGCACGGACGGTCGGATCATCTTCGCCATCCCCTATGAGCAGGATTTCACCCTGATCGGCACCACCGACAGCGAGCAGGAAAACCCGGACAAGCGGCCGGAATGCACCGACGAGGAGATGGATTACCTCCTGAACTTCGCGTCCCAGTACTTCGAGAAGCCGGTCGCGCGGGAAGATGTCGTCTGGACCTATTCGGGTGTGCGCCCGCTTTACGATGACGGCAACAAGAGCGCGACTGCCGCAACGCGCGACTATACGCTCAAGGTCGACGATACGGGCGGCGCGCCGGTTCTCAACATCTTCGGCGGCAAGATCACGACCTATCGCCGGCTTGCGGAGCACGCGCTTGAGAAGATTGTGCCGTTCTTTCCGGGCACCAAGGGCGCCTGGACTGCGGGCGTGACCTTGCCCGGTGGCGATTTCAAGGTGGCCGAGACGCGGGGCCGGATCAAGATGCTGGTCGAGGAATATCCGTTCCTGGGCGAGAAATGGGCCGAGCGGATGATCCGCCATTACGGCACCGAAGCGTGGGAGATCCTGGGCGATGCCAAGTCGGTCGAGGATCTGGGCGAGCATTTCGGCGACACGCTCACCGAGGCCGAGGTCATGTGGCTGATCGAGAAGGAATATGCGGAAACCGCGGAGGACGTGATCTGGCGGCGGACGAAGCTCGGTCTGCGGTTGGATGAACCCGAGGTCGACGCGCTCGAGACGTTCATGAAGGACGCGATACTCGTGAAAAACAACGAGGCGGCGGAATAACACCGCCGCCTCGCAAATGCGCTGCCTCAAGCGTCAAAGGACCCGGCCCAGCGCCGGGTCCTCGTGTTTCGGGCGTCAGCCCAGCACGGACTTGATGGCTTTCGCGGTCTTGTCCGCAACCTCATCGGCCTCGGCCTCGGTCAGGCAGAAGGGCGGCGCATAGCCCAGGATATCCCCCTGCGGCATGGCGCGCGCGATGACGCCCTGCTCCAACAAAGCGGCGGCAACGCTCGGCGCGACCTTTTTCGACGCGTCGAAGAAGGTGCGCGTGTCACGGTTCTCGACCAGCTCCACCGCGCAGAGCATGCCGTCGCCCCGCACTTCGCCGACATTGGCGTGCTCGCCGACGGCCTCGGCCATGACCTTGTTGAGATACGCGCCGACCCGGCCCGCATTGGTGACAAGGTCCAGCTCGTCGATCAGCTTGAGGTTCGCGACACCTGCCGCGGCCCCGATGGGATGCGCCGAATAGGTCCAGCCGTGGCCGATGGGTCCATTCTCGTCGGTGCCCTGCTCAAGCACCTTCCACATCTTGTCCGACACGATCGAACCCGAGAGCGGCGCATAGGCCGACGTCAGGCCCTTCGCGATGGTCATCAGATCGGGTTTCAGCCCGTAATGCGTGGAGCCGAACATGGTGCCGAGACGGCCGAAGCCTGTGACGACCTCATCGGCGATCAGCAGGATATCGTGCTTCTCAAGCACGGCTTGGATCGCCTCCCAATAGCCCGCGGGCGGGGGCACGATGCCGCCAGTGCCGAGGATCGGCTCCCCGATGAAGGCCGCGATCGTGTCTGCACCTTCCTGTTCGATGAGCGCTTCCAGCTCGGCTGCGCAATGCGCGGTGAAATCCGCCTCGGTCATGGCGAGATCCGGACGGCGATAGTAATAGGGCGCCTCGGTGTGGATCACCTGGCCGAAGGGCAGATCGAACTTCTTGTGGAAGAGCTCCAGGCCCGTGAGCGAGCCGGTCATCAGACCCGACCCGTGGTAGCCACGCCAGCGCGAGATGATCTTCTTCTTCTCGGGACGGCCCAGGATGTTGTTGTAATACCAGACGAGCTTGATGTTGGTCTCGTTCGCATCCGATCCCGACAGGCCGAAATAGACCTTCGACATGTGGTCGGGCGCGCGGTCGAGGATCATCTTCGACAGCGTGATCGAGGCCTCGGTGCCGTGACCGACATAGGCGTGGTAATAGGCCAGCTCTTTCGCCTGGGCTGCGATGGCGTCGGCAATGTCCTGACGGCCGTAGCCCACATTGACGCAATAGAGACCCGCGAAGGCATCCAGCATCCGGTTGCCGTCGCGGTCTTCGATATGGCTGCCCTGACCGCCGGTGATGACCCGGTGGGGCACGTTCCCCCGCGCGAACTCGGCCAGATGGGTCGAGGGGTGGAAGAAGTTTTCGCGGTCCCACTTCTCCAGCATGTCATTCTTCAGCATTGATGCATCCTTTCGTTAACGCTCGACGGAGCGATGCCCCGTCGAAAATCCTCATGCCCAGTCGCGGCAGACGTACTTGATTTCGGTGAAGGCCTCCAAGCCCTGTCTTGCGCCCTCGCGTCCGAGACCGGATTGCTTCATGCCGCCAAATGGGATCGGCGCGCCGGTGACCTTGGTGCGGTTCACCGCGACCATGCCGAATTGCAGCTTGCGGCTGACCCGGTAGATGCGGCGCGGATCCTGGCTGTGCACATAGGCGACAAGCCCGTATTCGGTGGCGTTGGCCTTGGCGACGACCTCTTCCTCGGTATCGAAGGGCAGAATTGCCGCCACCGGGCCGAAGGTTTCTTCGCGCAGGATGTCGGCATCGTCAGGCACATCGGCCAGCACCGTCGGCGCATAGAAGAGCGGTCCCAGATCATCGCGCCGCGCGCCGCCGCATTTGAGTACCGCCCCCTTGGCCAGCGCGTCGGCCACATGCGCCTCCTGCTTGGCGACCGCCTTTTCGTTCATCAGCGGTCCGAGATCGGCATCGGCGAGACCCTTCGCCATGGTCAGCGCTTCGGTCGCGGCGGTGAATTTCTCGACGAATTCCGCGTAAAGCGGGCGCTCCACGAAGATTCGGTTCGCGCCGAGGCAATCCTGCCCGGTCGTCGCGAATTTGGCCTTGATCGTCTCTGTTACGGCCTGATCGAGGTCCGCGCCCTTGAAGACGATGACCGGCGCGTGGCCGCCAAGCTCCATGATCAGGGATTTCACGGTGCCCGCGCATTGCCGGTAAAGAAGCCGACCCACTTCGGTCGAGCCGGTGAAGGACAGAACGCGGACGCGTGGATCCTGCGTCCAAGGCTCGACAATGATCGGTGCTTCGCCGGTGACCACGTTGAACACGCCCGGCGGGAAGCCCGCGCGCTCGGCCAGCTCCGCCAGGGCTAGCGCCGAGAACGGCGTCTCGGCCGAGGGATGCGCCACGATGGTGCAGCCCGCCGCCAGCGCCGCCGCCGCCTTCCGCGTCAGCATCGCCGAGGGGAAATTCCACGGCGTGATCAGCGCGGCCACGCCCATCGGCTCGCGCCAGAGCTCCACCTCCGCATCGGGCAGATGCGAGGTCACGCCTTCGATATTCGGGCGGCGCGTTTCCTCGGCGTAGAACTCGACGAAGTCGGCGGCATAGACGATCTCGCCCCGCGCCTCGGACAGGGGCTTGCCCTGCTCGAGCGTCATCAGAAGCGCCAGATCCTCAAGATGCTCCAGCATCAGCGCATGCCAGCGGCGCAGAAGGCGCGCGCGCTCCTGCGGCAGGGTGTCGGACCAGGAGACGAAGGCGCGATCGGCGGCGTCCACGGCCTCGGTCGCATCGGCGGCGGTCAGCGACGCGACCTCGCCCAGCCATTCGCCATCGGCGGGATTGGTCACGGCAATCGCGGCACCGCCTTCGGCGCCCCGCCACTTGCCGTCGATATAGGAGAAGGGCCGGACAAGCCGCGCATCGTTGAGCGCGCCAAGCGGTGATTTGGGAAAGGTGCGATGGATGGTCATCGGAATGGGCCCTTCGAGTTGGCATCAGGAATGAGCCAAATCTACGGCGCTCCGCTCAGAAGAGGGGACCAAAGATCGCCGCGCGGGCAGAAGAAACAACCGCCGACGCCGCCCGCGCCAGAGGAATCCTCTGTCATCGGGCATTCGGCGCTTGTCGCTGCCGATCATCGCGCCCGGCGCTACTCCTCCGCGTCCAGAAGCCCGAGCGGGAGACCATAGCTCGCTTTCACGGGCTTGGTGACGATGTAGGTGTAGTAGCGCGCCAGACCGATCTCGGCGTCGAGCAGGCGGTCGATCAGTCTCTGATAGGCGTCGATATCCCGCGTGACGACCTGAATGAGGTAGTCGAAGCCACCGCCCAGCGCCCAGGCCCATGTGACCTCATCGTAGGCGCGGATGGCATCCTCGAATGCCTGGAAATCGCGGGCGCGATGGCCGTCAAGCTCGCAGGCCACGAAGACGGTCACATGCGGGCCGAACGCCTTGTAGGCGATCCGCGCGCCGTAGCCTTCGATCACACCGGCCTTTTCGAGCTTCTTCAGCCGCTCCCAGGCCGGTGTCGGAGACAGGCCCACCCGCTCGGCAAGCTCGGATTTCGTGATCCGGCCTTCCGCCGAGAGCACACGCAGAATTTCGATGTCGCGCGCATCGAGCCGAACCATGGGTCAGACCCACCCGGCACAGAACAGAGAAGGGAACATCTTGCGGCGCATAAGCGATACATGGCCCGACCGCGCAAAAATGAAAAGACGCCCTCCAAGCTTTCAACCTGTCGTGCCCTGTTTCGCCGGTCTATCGTCCCGCCATGAACACCCATGCCGATCTTGATAAGCGCCGATCCTGGGCGCGATTGGGCCTGACGCTGATCGTGGCGACCACGGGCAATATCGGCATGTGGGCGGTGATTTCGGTCCTGCCCGAGGTTGCGGCGGAGTTCGATGTCTCGCGCAGCGCGGCCTCCCTGCCCTATTCGGCCACGATGCTGGGCTTCGCGCTTGGAAATCTGGTGATCGGGCGGATCGTCGATCGCTATGGCATGGCCCTGACCCTGGCCTTCATCGGTTTGGGCCTCGCCTGTGCCTACAGCGCGGCGGCGCTTGCAGGCTCCATCCTCGTGCTGGCCCTTGTGCAATTCGTCATCGGCTTCCTGACGGCAGGCTCGTTCGGGCCGCTCATCGCCGATGTCTCGCAATGGTTCATGAAGCGGCGCGGTATCGCGGTCGGCGTGGCCGCGTCCGGCAATTACCTGTCAGGCGCGTTCTGGCCCATCGCACTTGGCTGGCTTGGCGGAGATGCGGGCTGGCGGTGGGATTACGGCGCGCTGGCTGTGGCCTCGCTGGTGATCCTCGTGCCCATGAGCGTTCTGTTCCGCACGCGGGTGGATGCGGGTGCATTGGCCGTCTCCGAAGCGCAGGCAAGCGCCCGCGCCGGATCGACAGGGCTCAGCCCGCGCCAGTTGCAATGGGCCCTCGGTATTGCCGGGATCGGCTGCTGCGTCGCGATGTCCATGCCGCAGGTTCACATCGTGGCGCTGTGCGTCGATCTGGGCTTCGGCCCGGCCGTGGGCAAGGAGATGCTGTCGCTGATGCTTCTGGGTGGCGTCGCCTCGCGTCTTGTCTCGGGCGTGCTCGCGGACCGGTTGGGCGGTATTCCGACGCTCCTGATCGGATCGGTCCTGCAATGCATCGCGCTCATCCTCTATCTGCCATCGGGCGGGCTGACCTCGCTTTATATCGTGAGCCTGATCTTCGGGCTGAGCCAGGGCGGCATCATCCCCTCCTATGCGGTCATCGTCCGCGAATACCTTCCCGCCCGCGAGGCCGGAGCGCGTGTGGGCTTCGTCATCATGATGACGATCCTCGGCATGGCCTTCGGCGGTTGGCTGTCGGGCGCGATCTATGACGCGACGGGCTCTTACGCGCTGGCTTTCTGGAACGGGATCCTCTGGAACGGGCTGAACATCGCAATCGTGGTCGCGATCCTGATGCGCTCCCGCCCGCGCCGCGCGCCGCTGCCTGCTTAAAGGTCGTAGCGCATCAGCACCTGATCCGGGCCATGGGCACGGCGTTGTCCGGTGATCCCGTCATACACCTCAAACCCTCGGCTCTGGTAATAGATCAGACCGCCTTCATTGTCGGCCCGGATGCGCGCGCTGATCCACAGGTAGCCCAGCGCGCGCGCCGCCTTCCGCGTTTCCTCGAAGAGGGCGGACCCGATCCCGAGACCGGCGCGCCCGGGCTTTGTGAAGGTCGCGATGCTACACGCCTCGGGCGGCAGATCGACATGCGGCTCAACGTACTGAAAACCGGGTATCGCGCCCGCATCGTCTTCTGCCACATGCCAGGCGGCGGCGGCGCCATGCCTGTCCATCCAATCGCCTAGGTCCGCCGCCGTGACCGGATGCGGTATCGCCGTGGCACCATCCGCACGCAGGATCTCGTTCAGAAGCTCGGCCATCTGACGCAGATCGAGCCGCCCGGCCCGGCGGACGCGGATCGTCATAGCGCCGCCAAAAGCTCCGCATGGCGCCGGGTGAAATCGGCACGCACCTCCACCGGGGGGCGCAGCGTGATCTTCAGATCACCGATGATATCCGCCGGGGGATGGCCGAAGAACCTGTCCGCCTCCGCCTCGGCAAAGCCCGCGATCTCGGTCGCCTCCATCCAGGCCGACACCTTGTCCGCGCGCTTGATCTGCCGCTTGAGGGTCTTCGCGGTGACCGCCGGAAGACCGAACCGGATGTGAATCGCCGCCGACAACCGATCGTCGAGCCGCTCGTATTCGGGCCCCACCGCAGCCTTCACCGGCGAGATCATATCGCCGATCACGTATTCGGGTGCATCATGCAGAAGCGCCGTCAGCCGGGCCGCGGCACCGGCCTTGGGGCACATGCGCGAAAACAGCGTCTCGACCAGAAGCGAATGCTCCGCCACGGAATAGGGAAAATCGCCGCGCGTCTGCCCGTTCCAGCGCGCCACGAAGGCAAGTCCATGGGCGATATCCTCGATCTCGATATCGACGGGCGTGGGGTCGAGCAGATCAAGCCTGCGGCCCGACAGCATCCGTTGCCAGGCGCGGGGCGGTTTTGGAGCCATGGCGATGTCCTTCTTGCCTTGGGTTGCCGTCACCCCGAGCGCATCGAGGCCATGCCCCATTTCTTTGCGCCGGATCGAAGGCGGCAGGTGTGGCAAGGTGGCAGGTCGCTGTCAATTGTCCTGAAAGGGTCTTGATGCTATGGCCGCTCTAACAGGATTTTTCAGGACATAGCACATGGCCAAAGACTACATCGTAAAGGACATCTCGCTTGCCGGATACGGCCGCAAGGAGTTGGATATCGCCGAGACGGAAATGCCGGGCCTGATGGCCTGCCGCGAGGAGTTCGGAGCGGAGCAACCCTTGAAAGGCGCGCGCATCGTGGGCTCGCTCCACATGACCATCCAGACCGCCGTTCTGATCGAGACGCTGACCGCCCTTGGCGCCGATGTCCGCTGGGCGTCGTGCAACATCTTCTCCACCCAGGACCACGCCGCCGCTGCCATCGCCGAGGCCGGCGTGCCGGTCTTCGCGATCAAGGGTCAGACGCTGGAAGAGCATTGGGATTACCTCGACAAGTCGTTCCAGTTTGACGACGGCCCCAACATGATCCTCGACGATGGCGGCGACGCGACGCTCTACGTGCTGCTCGGCGCGCGCGCGGAAGCGGGCGAGGACATCATCCCCGTCCCCGCCTCCGAGGAGGAAGAGGTCGTCAAGGCGCAGATCAAGAAGCGCATGGAGCAGAGCCCCGGCTGGTTCACCAAGGTGCGCGACCAGATCAAGGGCGTCTCCGAAGAGACGACGACCGGCGTCAACCGCCTCTATCAACTGGTCAAGGAAGGCCAGCTGCCCTTCCCCGCGATCAACGTCAACGACAGCGTCACCAAGTCGAAATTCGACAACAAGTATGGCTGCAAGGAAAGCCTCGTCGACGGCATCCGCCGCGCCACAGACACGATGATGGCCGGCAAGGTCGCGGTCGTTCTGGGCTACGGCGACGTGGGCAAGGGCTCGGCGGCAAGCTTGCGCGGTGCGGGCGCGCGCGTGAAGGTGACCGAGGTCGATCCGATCTGTGCGCTTCAGGCGGCCATGGACGGCTTCGAGGTCGTGCTGCTGGAAGACGTGATCGACAGCGCGGACATCTTCATCACCACGACCGGCAACAAGGACGTCATCCGCATCGAGCATATGCGCGAGATGAAGGACATGGCGATCGTCGGCAATATCGGCCATTTCGACAATGAAATTCAGGTGGCGAACCTGAAGAACCACAAATGGACCAACATCAAGGACCAGGTGGACATGATCGAGATGCCCTCGGGCAACCGCATCATCCTGCTCTCCGAGGGTCGTCTTCTGAACCTCGGCAACGCCACGGGGCATCCGTCCTTCGTGATGTCGGCGTCCTTCACCAACCAGGTTCTGGCGCAGATCGAGCTGTGGAAGAATGGCGGCGAGTACGAGAACAAGGTCTACATCCTGCCCAAGCATCTGGATGAAAAGGTCGCGCGTCTGCATCTCGACCGGATCGGCGTGAAGCTGACCCCGCTCGCCCCCGAGCAGGCCGCCTATATCGGCGTCTCGCCCGAAGGCCCCTTCAAGCCCGAGCATTATCGCTACTGACGTTGCGTCCTGCGGGAACCTGCCGAGGCGTCGGCTGAAACCCGCAGAATTATGCATCTGCAGCATAGGCCCCGTCCGAAACCTCGGGCGGGGCCTCGTTGTTGTGGGGTCATAGCAACCGTGACCAAGGAGGCACGAAAGCAATGACCCTGAAGACCCTCATGATGAGCGCGGCAACCGCCGCATTGTTGGCCGGTGGCGCAGTGCATGCGCAGGACACGACCGAGCCGGAAACCGAAACCGAAGCGCCGATGGAAGACACCGATTCGACCATGGGCACGTCCGAGGCAGAAAACGGCATGGCGACCGACGCGCCGGTCGCGGAAGAGGCCGAAGACGGGATGGAAACCGACACTGACATGGCCGAAGACGAGCCTATGAGCCTCGAAGCCATGACGGTCGGCGAAGTCATCGGCCTCCCGGTTCAGAGCACGGACGGCGACAGCATCGGCGAGATCGACTACCTTATCGAAGGCGATAGCGGGCTCGAGGCCGTCATCGGCATCGGCGGCTTCCTGGGCCTTGGTGAATACACCGTTGCCCTGCCGCTCGACACGTTCGACTTCAATCCCGATGAGCAGGTCCTGACCCTTGCCGCGACCAAGGACGAACTGACCGACCGGCAAGAATTCGACGAAAGCGGTGTCGAAAGCCTGCCGGACGATATGCTCATAGGCTCGATGATGGGCAGCGGTGAAGTCGACGCATCCAGCATGGGTGCAACCGGCGATGAAGCGATGTCCGACACGGAAGACAGGGACACGACCGGCGATACGTCTGCCACATCTGGCACCATGACCGAGGAAGATGGCTCCGTCACGGACGGCCAATCCTCCATGTCGGACGAGGAAGACAACGACGCCATGGCAGCGCCCGAGGCGGAAACGGAATCTGAAGGCGCCGAAACGGAAGACGAAGACTAAGTCGTTTCGGGCAAGTAACTGCCCGACACGCACGACACGTAAGATGCCCTGCGCCACCGCGCGGGGCATTTTTCCTTGAGAATGTCGAATCACACCGCTTAACCTTCGCGGCGGGAGGCCAGAGTGGGACTTCCGAGGAAATGTACAGGACAGGTGTGATGGGAAAACGCGACGAATTGATCGAGAAATACGCAGACGATCTTCGCAACAAGTGCGGCATGCAGCCGGATATGGACCTACTGACCAAGGTCACGATCGGCTGCGGCCCGGCGATCTACAATGACGATGCCTCCACCGTTGCCGGATCGGACAAGGCCGAGCTCGAGACGATCAAGAAGAATTTCCTGATGAAGAAGCTCGGACTGCCCGACAGCCCCGACCTGATGGCAGGCATCGATTCCGTGATCGAAACCTATGGCCGGTCAGAGCGCAGCAAGTACCGCGCCGTCGTATATTACATGCTGACGAAGCACTTCAACAAAGACGCGGTCTATAGCTGATCGCGCGACATTCAGTGTCATGAGAACGCCCCGCGCCACCCGGCCGGGGCGTTTTTCGCGGGAACAGAGCCTGTATCAGGCCTCGATGCCGCCCAGCGCGCAGACAAAGCGCCATTCCTCTTCGGTCACCGGCTGCACCGAAAGCCGCGCCTGTTTCACGAGCGCCATTTCCGACAGCCGCTCATCCCCCTTGATCTGATCGAGCGTGACCGGCGATTTGAAAGCGCTCACCGCCTTGATATCCACGCAGTCCCAGCGCGCATCGTCGGTCGTGCTGTCGGGATGCGCCTCGGCGATCACCTCGACGATGCCGACAACCGCCTTTTCCTTTTGCGAGTGGTAGAAGAAGCCACGGTCGCCCATCCGCATCTCTCGCATGAAGTTGCGCGCCTGGTAGTTGCGCACGCCATCCCATTCCTCGCCCGCATCGCCCTTCGCGACCTGATCGTCCCAAGACCAGGTGGAGGGCTCGGATTTGAAGAGCCAGTAGCGCATCAGCCGATCACCCGGTTCCATTCCAGCATCTCGACTGAGGCGAAAAGCCCGGCCTTGGCATAAGGATCGTCGGCGGCCCAGGCCTCGGCTGCGGCCATATCCGGCAGATCGAGGACGAGGATCGACCCGGCCATCGCGCCATCTTCCATGATGGGCCCGGCCTGTTGCACGCATCCGGTGTCTTTCAGATAGGCGAGATGCGCCTCCCGGTTGCTTTTGCGGATCTCCAGCGCGCCGGGTTTGTCCCGCGCAATCAAAACAACGAGCATCGTCTCATCCTTCCATCAAAGTTCAGGCCTTGGCCCCTTTTTTGCCCGACCCGACCAGGGGGGCCGCACCGGGATCGAGCGGCCAGCGCGGCCGGGCTTTCAGGGCCATATCGGATCTGTGACCTGCCGCGAAAAGCTCGGATCCGGCATAGGCGATCATTGCGGCATTATCCGTACAAAGCGCCAGAGGTGGCGCCATGAACGCAACGCCTGCATCCCTGCAAAGCGTCTCTAACTCTGCCCGGATTGCCGTATTAGCGGCAACACCGCCTGCAATGGCAAAGGCCGGTTCGGATGGCTTCCGCTCCAGATAGATCGCAAGGGCCCGTCGCGTCTTTTCGGTCAGAACATCGCGGATCGCAGACTGGAACCCTGCGCAGAGATCGGCACGGTCCGTCGTGGTCAGGCCGCCCTTTTCCGCAACGATCCGGTCCCGCTCGCGCAGAAGCGCGGTCTTGAGCCCGGAAAAGCTCATGTCGCAGCCGGGCCGGTCCAGAAGCGGCCGCGGAAATCGAAAGCGCGCCGCGTCGCCATCGCGCGCCGCAGCCTCAACCGACGGGCCGCCCGGTTGCGGCAAACCCAGAAGCCGCGCGGTCTTGTCGAAGGCCTCGCCGGGCGCGTCGTCGATCGTCCCGCCCAGCCGTTCGAAACTGTCTGGGCCATGCGCGATCAGAAACTGGCAATGCCCGCCCGAAATCAGCAGCATCAGGTAGGGATACGCCAGATCGTCCGTCAGCCGAGGGGTCAGCGCATGCCCCGCGAGGTGATTGACCCCGATCAGCGGCTTGCCCGCGCCCGCAGCAAGGCCCTTGGCGCACATCACTCCTGACAGCACGCCCCCGATCAGGCCCGGACCCGCCGTCACGGCAATTGCATCGACGTCACGCAAACCAATCCCGGCTTCCAACAGAGCCTGTTCAACCGCAATATCCAGCTTTTCGGCATGGGCGCGCGCAGCAATTTCGGGAACGACCCCGCCGAAGGCCGCGTGCAACTCGGCCTGACCCATGACCACATTGGACAGGATCTCGCGCCCGCGCAGCACCGCGGCCGACGTGTCATCGCAGCTACTTTCCAGTCCGAGGACGATCAAAGGGGCGTTCATAGAGCATATCCGTTGCGCCGAAGCAGCCCACGGGGTAGCACCAATCAAGGCCGAGCCACAATATCGGCGGTATGCATGCCCTCTCCGATCCTTCTTCTGACCAGACCTGACGCCGCCGCGAACGCCTTCGCTGGCGAGCTGGAAGTCGAGGGGATTCGGCCCGAGAGCATCCTGATCAGCCCGTTGATCGAGATCTCCTTCACACGGCAGCTGCCTGATATGGCACCATATCTCGGTTTGATCTTCACCTCCGCGAACGGTGTGCACGCGTATCGCGACGCAGGCGGGCCCTACCGCGACATTTGCTTCACCGTTGGCGATGCCACCGCGAGGGCAGCGCGGGAGGCGGGTCTGCATCCTGTCTCGGCGCAAGGGTCCGCCTCCGATCTGACAGCGCTCATATTGCGCGAAGCACCCGCTGGGCCGCTCCTGCATCTACGGGGTGAACACAGCCGCGGCGCGGTGGCGGAAACGCTGAATTCTGCCGGAATAGAGACGAATTCAGCCGTTCTCTACGCGCAAGAACTCGTACCGCTCAGCAAGGCGGCGCGCGATGCGCTGAATGGAAAGCTGCCGGTGGTGGCACCGTTCTTTTCGCCGCGTACGGCGCGGGCCTTCGCGGATCATGGCCCTTTCACCGCGCCGCTTTATCTTGCGGCAATGAGCGAAGCGGTTGCAGCACCGCTTCAACCATTGGGCGCCATGGCCCTCGAGACTGCCGCCCAACCGAACGGCACTTCCTTGCGACGGACCGTCAAGGGTTTGTGGCAAAAGGCGCAATCGCTTGAGGGCGGGGATGCAGGCCAGTAAGGTCATAAAAATGCCAGCGCATCGGTCGCTGGAACAGATTCGAAAGGGAAGGACCGTTGGCGAGATCGAAAAAGCCCAGGGGGGCCAAGAACGCAAACGTCCAGACCAGCGGTCAGGACGACGCAATGGCGGCGGCTGAGAACAAGGAAGACGTGTCGCCGGACACATCCACGCCGAAGCCTGAGACAGACGCAACTGCCACCGAAGACACTGGCGCGGACAGCATTGCCAGCGCGGACGACACGGTGACCGCCTCGGATCAGACGGACACCATCGCGTCTGATGCGGACACGGGCACCGACACGATCGACGCTGCATCTGGCGACACGCAAGGCATCGAGGCTGACGCGGACGAGGCCAAGACCGGTGAACCGGAAGAGACGATCTCGGATATCAACGAGGCCGAAGCGTTAAGCGCCGCAGATCCGGAACCCGCGCTCACCGACAATGACGCAAGCACGACATCCGAGACCACGGATGACGACGCGACGTCCGATGCCGCAACGGCGATCCCGCCCGCGGGCGCCGATCCCGAAGGCACCGGGCCTGCAGATTACGAACCATCCACCGCACCGGTCCCGGTCGTGCATGAGAAAGTGATCGAGCGGAAAGGCGGCTTCTTTCCGATGCTCTTGGGTGGCGTCGTCGCGGCGGGCCTCGGGTTCACGCTGTCGCAATATCTTGGCGGCGATCTTTTCGGTGCGAATGACGAGTTTGCCAACGAGACACGCGCAGCCTTGACCGCACAGACCGATAGCCTTGATGCGCTGAACGGACGGATCGACGGGCTCGAATCCTCGATCCCCGAGATTGACCTCACATCGGTGGAAAGCGCGATTGCGACCCTGAGCGCGCGCAGCGAAGAGCTGGGTGTCCAGATCGGCGATCTCTCGGGTCAGCTGACAGCGCTGCAGGATAGCGCGAACTCACTTGGCGACCGCGTGGGCGAGCTTGAAAAAGCCCCCATGGAAGCGGCTGTCTCGCCTGCCGCGATCGAGGCCTACGAACAGGAAATCGCCCGCCTGCGCGGCGAAGTTACTGCCACTCTGTCAGATGTCGAAACTCAGCGGCAGGAAATCTCCGCCATGGCGGAAACCGCCGTCGCCGCCGAGCGCGCGGCCGAAGATCGGGCAATGCGGGCCGAACTGCGCACCGCGCTTGCAACCCTGACCGCCGACCTCGATGCCGGGCGCCCCTTTGCAACGGCGTTGGAGCCTCTGGCCGCGTCGGACATGGTGACCGTGCCGGAGGTTCTGTCGGCCAATGCCGCTGACGGGATCGCAACGCAGGCGGAGCTTATCGCGGATTATCCGGACTCAGCACGGGCGGCCCTGGCAGCCGCGCGGGACACGGAGGACGCGGAAGGCGGCAACCCGCTTGCGGGCTTCCTCGCTGAACAGCTGGGCGCACGCTCCGTCACACCGCGCGATGGCGACAGCGCGGATGCGGTTCTGTCCCGTGCGGAAGCTGCGGTAAAAGGCGGTGATCTGGAGACAGCGCTCAACGAAATCTCCACCCTGTCCGAACCTGCCCAGGCAGCAGTTGCGGATTGGGTAACACGCGCCGAGACGCGGGCCGCGGCACTTGCCGCGACCGAGACGCTCTCGGACGAATTGGATACGGAATAAGGGTCGGTTCATGCTCTGGTCACTCATAAAGATCGTTCTTTTCGTCGCCATCGTCGCGGCGCTGACCCTCGGTGCCAGCTACCTTCTGGAAGCCGAAGGCGGCATCCAGATCACCGTCGCGGGGATGGAATTCACCTTCGGACCGCTGCAATCCGTGATCGCCGCGGTGGTCCTGTTCGTCGCTGTCTGGCTTTTGCTGAAGATCGTGTCGCTGCTGATCGCGGTTCTGAAATTCATCAATGGCGACGAGACGGCGATCACCCGGTATTTCGACCGCAATCGCGAGCGGAAAGGCTACCAGGCGCTTGGCGACGGGTTGACGGCGCTGGCCTCAGGCGAGGGGCGCGTTGCCCTGGCCAAGGCGCAGAAAGCGGAACGCTATCTCAACAAACCGGAAGTCACCGACATCCTGGCTGCACAGGCCGCCGAACAGGTCGGAGACAGCCGCAGGGCCGAGGATATCTACAAGCGGCTTCTCAAGAACGACGCCACACGTTTCGTCGGCGTACGCGGCATCATGAAGCAGCGAATCGCCCGGGGCGACACCGATACCGCGCTGCAACTGGCCAAGCGCGCCTTCGCGCTGAAGCCCAAGCATGAAGAGATGCAGGATACCCTCCTGCAGCTTCAGGCCAAGAAGGCCGACTGGGCCGGGGCGCGCAAGACGCTGCAAGCCAAGCTGAAATACGGCAACATGCCGCGCGACCTGCACAAGCGGCGCGATGCCGTGCTGGCCCTGTCGGAGGCGAAGGACATCCTCGACGAGGGCAAGGATGTCGAAGCGCGGGAAGCGGCGATCAGCGCCAACAAGACCTCGCCGGATCTGGTGCCCGCCGCAACGATGGCCGCACGCGGATACATCGCCGATGGGCGCAAGAAGAACGCCGCGCGACTTCTGAAAAAGGCGTGGCAGGCGCAGCCGCATCCCGACCTCGCCGCCGCCTTTGCCGAGATCGAGCCCGCGGAAAGCCCGGCCGAGCGCCTGAAGCGGTTCCGCACCCTGACATCGATCCATGCGGATCATCGCGAATCGAAGCTTCTGCTTGCCGAACTGAACCTCGCCGCGGAGGATTTCCCCGGCGCGCGGCGCGCCATTGGCGATCTGTGGGAAACCGATCCCGATGCCCGTGTTCTGACGATCATGGCCGCGATCGAGCGGGGCGAAGGCACGGAGGACGCGATCGTGCGCGGATGGCTCGCAAAGGCGCTGACCGCGCCGCGCGGTCCGCAATGGGTCTGCGAGAACTGCAACAACATCCAGACCGAGTGGTCGCCCGTCTGCAACAATTGCGACGCCTTCGATACGCTGAGCTGGAAGACCCCGCCGCGCACGGATGTGAGCCTGCCGGGCGGTGCCGAGATGCTGCCGCTTCTGGTCGGACCGTCGACCATGCCCGAAGAGGAACGCCCCCAGCCCGACCCGCTGGACGAAGTCGTGCCCGAGCAAAGCGAGATTCCCGATGCGGAAATCGCTGATCAGGCCAACGCCGACAAGGACGCAGACGGGGCAGAGGCACAAAAGGCCACCTGACCCTCTTCCCATCCCCCGTGCGCGGTGCTATGTGCCCGCGCACGGAAATTGGGCCGCTGTAGCTCAGCTGGTAGAGCACGTCATTCGTAATGATGGGGTCGGGGGTTCGAGTCCCTTCAGCGGCACCACTTCCGCGCCACCTTCGGCGCAATCACTTCCCCGAATATTCCCGGTACCAGGTCACGAATTCCCGGATACCTTTCCGGAAATCCGTCTGCGGGCGATAGCCAGTCAAGGCCTGCAAAAGCGACGCATCGGCCCAGGTGGCAGGCACATCGCCGGGCTGGATATCCATGAAGTTGATCTTGGCCTTCATGCCCAGCGCGTCTTCGATCCCGGCGACGAAATCCAGAAGCCGCACCTTGTCCGAATTGCCGATATTCACCACGCGGAACGGAGCGACCGGGCTCAGGTTGTCGCCCTCGACACGGGTCTCCTCGCCGCCCGGAACCGCATCCATCAGAAGGCGGATACCGCGCACGAGGTCATCGATATAGGTGAAGTCGCGGTACATATCGCCGTGATTGTAGACGTCGATCTCGCGCCCATCGAGCATGCGGTCCACAAACTTGTAGAGCGCAAGATCCGGACGACCCCAGGGCCCATAGACCGTGAAGAACCGGAACATCGTGATTGGCACGCCGTGAATATGCGCCCAGCTATGCCCCATGCTTTCATTCGCCTTCTTTGAGGCGGAATACATGGTCAGCTGCGTGTCGGCCTTGTCCGTTTCCTTGAACGGCATCTCGGTATTCGCGCCGTAGACCGAGGAAGTGGACGCCATGAGCAGGTGCTGCACCTCGTGCCGCCGCGCCACCTCCATCACGGAGAAGGTGCCCATCACGTTGGAGGTCAGGTAGGCCTTTGGGTTTTCCAGCGAGTACCGCACACCCGCCTGCGCCGCGAGATGCACGATGATCTCGGGCTCGAACGCATCCGCAGCCGCGTCGAAATCGTCCTGATCCTCAAGCTGCGCTTCGGTGGCGGTAAATCCCGGCTTCTGCAGCAGGATCCCGTGACGGCGCTGCTTCAGGCGAACGTCGTAATAATCGTTCATGCCGTCATAGCCGTGCACGACATGGCCCTCATCCAGCAAAAGCCGGGCCAGGTGGAAACCGATAAACCCGGCGGAGCCGGTCACAAGAACACGCGTCATAATAAATCTCTCTGTCGGTCTAAGTCTGCGTAAAGTCTCTACCTTCGCATGAAAAGCGCGAAAGCCAATGGATCATCGCGCCATCTCGGGCGTTCAGTTTCCCGTGACATCCTGCATTCCATTTTGCACCTCTTTGCGCA
This sequence comes from Roseivivax sp. THAF197b, assembly GCF_009363255.1. Classification (NCBI taxonomy): domain Bacteria; kingdom Pseudomonadati; phylum Pseudomonadota; class Alphaproteobacteria; order Rhodobacterales; family Roseobacteraceae; genus Roseivivax; species Roseivivax sp. THAF197b. The sequence goes on from NZ_CP045318.1 coordinate 3,711,317, forward strand.
AACCGGGATAGTCCTCGTGAAAAACCGGAGATTTCACATGAAACAACCGATCCAGACCGCAATCCTGGCCCTCGGCCTCGCTTTGCCCGCTTCATTCGCCCATAGCGCCGACATCACGGTCGCGGGCGGCTGTTTCTGGTGTGTCGAAGCTGATTTCGAGAAGGTCTCGGGCGTGTCAGAAGCGGTGTCCGGCTACACCGGGGGCACCACGAGCAACCCGACCTACAAACAGGTCACGGGTGGCAATACCGGTCATTATGAAGCTGTGCGGATCACCTATGACGCAGATACAGTCTCGCGCGAGAGGCTTTTTGATCTGTTCTTCCGGTCCATCGATCCCTTCGACGACGGCGGACAATTCTGTGATCGTGGCGCCTCCTACCGCCCGGCGATTTTCGTGGAAGATGCCGCCGAACGAGCAGATGCGGAGGCCGCGAAGACCCCGGCAGAGCAGGAGCTGGGGCGCGATGTGGCTGTGCCGATCCTCGATGCGAAGACCTTCTACGAGGCCGAGGACTATCATCAGGGTTACTACAAAAGCACCGAGAAGACCCTGACCCGCTTCGGCTATATCGACCGTGCGGATGCCTATGACCGCTACCGCGAAGGATGCCGCCGGGACCAGCGCGTGCGTCAGGTCTGGGGTGACGACGCGCCCTTCATCGGCGGCTAGGCAGCGGTGCAATCAGGCGTCCGGGCCGAACCGGTCCTCGATATCCTTGAGGTCCGGGATCACATCCGCGGTGCCCACACGGCCGACCATGATCGCCGCCGCTTTCGTCGCCAGATCCAGCGATTGCCGCATCGAAAACCCTCGGTCGAGGCCCGCGCAGAGATATCCGGTGAACGTATCCCCCGCGCCCGTGGTATCCTTCGCATCAGCCGGAATCGCCGGTATGTCCGTGGCCGTCCCGCCATCCGTCTCGAACCACGTGGCCCCTTCGCTGCCCCGTGTGACGACGACGTCGCGCACGGGGAGTTTCGCGGGCGCAAGGCCCGTCGCATCCTCCAATTGCCGGGCTTCGACGGCGTTCAGGATCAGCAGGTCGAGAAGCGGGAGAACATCGGACACCGCCGCCGCGTCGAAAGGTGCCGCCGCATAGACGACGCGCATGCCCTGCCCCGATGCGAGCGCCGCGGCTTTGGCCTGGGCATTCGTCTCGTTCTGGAACAGGAACAGATCCGATGCGGCACCTTCACGCAGACGATCAGCGAGGCGGGTTTCCGAAATCGCGTGATTTGCGCCGGGATAGAGAATGATCTGGTTCTCTCCCGCGTCATCTACCGCGATGATCGCGTGGCCCGATGCGTCACTCACGCGGTCAATCGCACGCGTGTCGACGCCGTATTCCATCAACCGCTCGAGCATCCATCCGCCATCGGATCCGATGGCCCCCAGATGCGCCACGCGCGCCCCGGCCCGCGCGGCGGCCACGGACATGTTCGCGCCCTTACCGCCCAATCCCCGCGTGTAGGAGGACGATGCCAGCGTCTCGCCCGGGGCCGGTAGATGCGGCACCCGATAGACGAAATCGGCATTGATAGAGCCGAGATTCCAGATCGTCATCGCTGCGCGCTCCTGTCTAGTCTCATGCCAAGGCCGCACGCAGCGCGGGTCGGCCCTAGCCGACCTTGCACGCGGCAAGCACGGCCATGTTCATGATGTCATTCGCCGTCGATGAGGACGAGCAGATCTGGATCGACTTGTCCACGCCGGTCAGAATCGGGCCGATCACGGTGGCGCCTGCCATTTCCTGCATCAATTTCGTGGAGATTGAGGCCGAGTGTCGCGCGGGCACGATCAGGATATTGGCCGGGCCCGTCAGGCGCTGGAACGGATAGCTTTCCTGCGCACGCCTGTTGAGCGCGACATCGACGGTCATTTCACCTTCATATTCGAAATTCACGCCGCGCGCGTCGAGCACATCCGGCGCAAGATGCATCTTCTCGGCCCGTTCAGAGACGGGATACCCAAAGGTCGAGAAGGACACGAACGCGACCCGCGGCTCGAGGCCCAGATGCCGGGCCACGTCCGCCGCCCGTTCGGCGATATCGGCCAGGTCATGCTCGTCCGGCCATTCATGCACCAGCGTATCGCCCATCAGCACGATACGCCCCTTGTGCAGAAGCGCCGTGATGCCCGCAGCACCCTGTTTCGCCTGCGCGTCGAAGACCAGATTGATCCGCTCCATCACGTGGGCCGACTTTCGGGTTGCACCGGTCACGAGCCCGTCGCCATGACCATGGGCGAGCATCAACGATGCGAAGACGTGCCGATCCCGCGCGGCCATCCGGTGCGCGTCCTGTTGATCCATCCCGTTTCGTTGGTTCCGCGCATAGAGGAACTGCTTGTAGGTTTCGAGATGATGGGTGTTGGCGGCGTTGATCACTTCGATCTCGCGCACGGCATCGCCCATGCCAGCGGCCTCCAGCTTGGCTTTGACGTCGGCGTCCCGGCCGACGACCAGTGCCTTGCCGAATCCCGAGCGTTGATAGCTCACCGCCGCCCGCAACACGCGCGGATCGTCGCCCTCCGCGAAGATCATCCGTGCCTGTGCCGCCCTAGCGCGGGCATTGATGCCCTGCAGGATCGACGCGGTCGGATCGAGCCGGGTCTTGAGCGACACCTCGTAGGCGTCCATGTCCACGATCGGCCGCCGCGCGGCACCGGTATCCATGCCCGCTTTCGCCACGGCGGGCGGGATGCGGTAGATCAGCCGCGGATCGAAGGGCGTCGGGATGATGTAGTCGCGCCCGAAGCTGAGCGTCTTGCCATAAGCCACCGCTACCTCATCGGGCACGTCCTCGCGGGCAAGTGCCGCCAGAGCCTCGGCGCAGGCGATCTTCATCTCGTCATTGATCGCGCGAGCATTGATGTCGAGCGCACCCCGGAAGAGATAAGGAAAGCCCAGCACGTTATTGACCTGATTGGGATAATCCGACCGGCCCGTGGCGACGATGGCATCCATGCGGACCTCATGCGCCTCTTCGGGCGTGATCTCCGGATCGGGATTGGCCATGGCGAAAATGACCGGATTGTCGGCCATCGACTGGACCATCTCCTGCGTCACGGCCCCTTTTACGGAGACACCGAGGAAAACGTCGGCATCGACCATCGCCTCTTCCAGCGACCGCGCCTCGGTCTGGATCGCATGGGCGGATTTCCACTGGTTCATGCCTTCGGTGCGGCCCTGGTAAATCACGCCCTTCGTATCGCAGACGACGCAATTGTTATGCCGCGCACCCATGCTCTTCAGAAGCTCGATACAGGCGATGCCCGCAGCGCCCGCGCCATTTAGAACGATCTTCACATCCTCGATCTTCTTGCCCGAGATGTGCAGCGCGTTGATGAGACCGGCGGCACAGATCACGGCGGTGCCGTGCTGATCGTCATGGAAGACGGGGATATCCATCTCTTCCTTGAGGCGCTGCTCGATGATGAAGCATTCGGGCGCCTTGATGTCTTCGAGGTTGATGCCCCCGAAGGTCGGCCCCATCAGCTTGACCGCCTGGCAGAAGGCGTCCGGATCTTCGGTATCAAGCTCGATATCGATGGAGTTCACGTCGGCGAACCGTTTGAACAGGACCGATTTGCCTTCCATCACGGGCTTCGAGCCGAGCGCGCCGAGATTGCCGAGCCCCAGAACCGCCGTCCCGTTCGAGATCACCGCAACGAGGTTGCCCTTGTTCGTGTAATCGTAAGCAAGCTCCGGGTTTTCCGCGATTTCCTCACAGGGCACGGCCACGCCGGGGGAATAGGCCAGCGACAGATCCCGCTGCGTCGTCATCGGCACGGTGGCCTGCACTTCCCACTTGCCGGGCTCGGGCTCCAGGTGGAAGGCCAGTGCCTCTTCGCGGGTATATTTCTGCCTTGCCATGCGATCCTCCCAGATATGCCGAACCGGCTTAGCCGAGGGCCGGACAGGCCTCAACCGCGATAGCGCTATCAGGTGCACTCTGCCGGGACGTTCCGGATTTCCCGCTTTCGGAGCGCCTCGGGCATTTGTAGGGTCGCGCGGAAAGCAGGCGATGGGGGTCGCATGAACGCCGTGACGCCGATGATGGCGCAATATCTCGAGATCAAAGCCGGACATCCCGATGCGCTCTTGTTCTATCGCATGGGCGATTTCTACGAGCTGTTCTTCGACGATGCAGCCGCCGCCGCCGAGGCGCTGGATATTGCGCTCACGAAACGCGGCAAGCATGACGGCAACGATATCCCCATGTGCGGCGTGCCCGTTCATTCCGCCGAGGGTTATCTGCTGACGTTGATCCGGAAAGGGTTTCGCGTCGCGGTCTGTGAACAGATGGAAAGCCCCGCTGAGGCCAAGAAGCGCGGATCGAAATCTGTCGTGAAGCGGGAAGTCGTGCGCCTCGTGACGCCCGGCACCCTGACGGAGGAAAGCCTGCTCGAGGCAAGGCGGCACAATTATCTGGCCGCTTTGGGCCAGGTTAGAGACGCTTTTGCATTGGCTTGGGCAGACATCTCCACCGGTGCGTTTCACGTGATGCCCATCCCCGCGGCCCGGATCGGAGCAGAGCTTGCGCGGCTCGCACCCGCTGAATTGCTGCTTTCGGAAGCGAGCGAAGATACCCAACGGCCGGTCCTGTCCGATCTCGGATTGGAGCCCACGATCCTGTCGCGCGGCTCATTCGATTCCAGCGCAGGTGATGCACGGCTCACCGCGCTTTTCGGGGTCGCGACATTGGAGCCATTCGGCGATTTCAATCGGGCCGAATTGTCCGCCATGGGGGCGCTCGTCGATTATCTCGAGATTACGCAGAAGGGAAAACTGCCGCTTCTCAGGCCGCCAAGGCAGGACCAGGTGTCGCGTCTGTTGCAGATCGATGCGGCGACGCGGACCAACCTTGAACTTACACGCGGCGCGGACGGCTCTCGCGCGGGATCGCTTTTGTCCGTGATCGACAAGACAACCACAGCCGCCGGGGCACGCCTGCTTGAACGGCGGCTGTCGTCGCCCAGCCAGAACTTGGACGACATAACCGCCCGCCACGATGCGGTGGCGTGGAGCCTTGAGAACGCAAATGCGGCTCTGTCCCTGCGCGAAAGCCTGCGCAAGGTGCCGGATCTCGACCGCGCCCTGTCCCGTCTAGCGCTTGATCGGGGCGGACCGCGAGACCTGAGCGCGGTGCGCGCTGCGTTGACGCAGGCCGAAAGCCTGGCCGCCTCGCTGGAAAATGCCGAACTTCCGGACCTTCTTGCCGAGGCGCAGCAGGCGCTGACCGGTCACGATACGCTTCTGGCGCTCCTCGACGAGGCGCTGATCGCGGAGCCGCCGCTTTTGGCACGGGACGGTGGCTTCATCGCGGAAGGCTTCGATGCCGATCTCGACGAGGCGCGGACGCTGCGCGACGAGGGGCGCGGTGTCATCGCGCGTATGCAATCCGATTTCATCGAGCAAACCGGCATCGGATCGCTGAAGATCAAGCACAACAACGTCCTTGGGTATTTCATCGAAACGACGGCGACCCATGCGACGAAGATGATGGCCCCGCCTCATTCGGAGGTGTTCATCCACCGCCAGACAACGGCCAACCAGGTGCGGTTCACCACCGTGGAATTGTCCGAGCTGGAAACGCGGATCCTGAATGCGGGCGGACGGGCGCTGGAGATCGAAAAGCGGATCTATGACACCCTGAAAGCGGCCATTCTTGAGAATGCCCCTGCCCTGTCGTCCCTCGCCTTGGGTCTTGCGGAATTCGATGTCGCCCTGTCGATGGGCACGCTTGCGCGGGAAGAAGACTGGGTCCGTCCGAAGGTCGATGACAGCCGCGCTTTCGTCATCGAAGGGGGCCGGCATCCGGTGGTCGAACGCGCGCTACGCGCACAGGGCGGCGCACCCTTCATCGCCAATGATTGCACCCTGTCGCCCGAACATGACGGACCGGCGCTTGAGCTTCTGACAGGCCCGAACATGGCCGGTAAATCGACCTATTTGCGGCAGAACGCGCTGATCGCGATCCTGGCGCAAATGGGGGGGTATGTGCCCGCGGCGCATGCGCATATCGGCTGCGTCAGCCAGATTTTCAGCCGCGTCGGGGCTTCGGACGATCTGGCGCGGGGTCGTTCCACATTCATGGTGGAGATGGTAGAAACCGCGGCCATTCTGAACCAGGCCGATACGCGGGCCTTGGTCATCCTGGACGAGATCGGGCGTGGAACGGCGACCTATGACGGCCTGTCCATCGCGTGGGCGACACTGGAGCATCTGGCGGAGGTCAACCGGGTCCGCGGTCTGTTCGCCACGCATTATCACGAGATGACTGCACTGGCAGGGAAGCTGCCCGGCGTGTCGAACGCGACGGTCGCGGTCAAGGAATGGGACGGCGAGGTGATCTTCCTGCACGAGGTTCGCCCCGGTGCAGCGGATCGCTCTTACGGGGTTCAGGTGGCGCAGCTTGCGGGCCTTCCGCCTGCCGTCGTGGCCCGCGCGAAATCCGTGCTTGATGCGCTGGAAAAAGGCGAACGGGACAAGGCGTCGCCCAAGGCCCTGATCGATGACCTGCCCCTGTTCTCGGTCGCAGCCCAAGCGCCCACCCCCAAAGCAGAAGCCGCGCCGTCCGAGGTGGAGGCGCGGCTTCGAGATCTGTCGCCGGACGATATGAGCCCGCGAGAGGCGCTGGAGGCATTATACCAACTGCGCGGACTCGTGCGGGATTAGGGTCTATTTCCCCGGCGTGGAGCTGACGCCGACCTGGGCCGGACGCAGCAGGCGATCATACAGCATGAAGCCTTCTGCGGAGACCTGGATGATGTCACCTGCCTTGGTGTTCGGAACCGGTGCCTCGAACATGGCCTCATGCACCTGCGGGTCGAACTTGTCGCCCACTTCGGGCTTGATGACTTCGATCCCGTGCTTCTTGAAAACCGACTGAAGCTCACGCAGGGTCAGTTCCACCCCTTCAAGAAGGGCGACGGAGATTTGCTTCTGCTCTTCGTTGGCGGCGGCCAGTGCGCGTTGCAGGTTGTCGTAAACCGGCAGAAGATCCCGCGCGAGGCGGGTCGAGCCGTAATTCTCGGCTTCCTTGCGATCCCGGTCAGCCCGCTTGCGCGCATTTTCCGCATCCGCAAGCGCGCGCATGAAGCGATCCTTGTACTGGTCGCGCTCGGCCTCGAGTTCGGCGATCCGGTCCGCGTCGCTGGGTTCTGCCAGCTCTTCCGCTTCTTCGCGGGCGTCTTCCTCGGCCGCGAGGGCATCTGGATCGTCGAGGAAATCGTCGTTGTTCGGGTTTGCCATATCTTCCCTCTATTTCCGGTCGGACAGCAATTTCCCGACCAGCTGTGCGGTGTAGTCCACGATCGGAACAATCCGACCGTAATTCAGACGCGTCGGCCCAATGACACCGACCGCGCCAACGATCTTTCGGTCAGCGTTCATATATGGAGACACGACCAGAGAGGAACCCGAAAGCGAGAAAAGTTTGTTTTCCGAGCCGATAAAAATGCGCACACCTTCCCCGGATTCCGTCAGTTCGAGGAACTCGGCGATGTCGCGCTTGCGTTCGAGGTCGTCAAAGAGCGTTCTGATCCGGTCGATATCCGCCGGGTCGGCTTCCTCTCCCAGGAGATTCGCGCGGCCGCGGACAATGAGACGTTCGGCGCGATCCCCATCTTCATCCCAGACAGCAATCCCAGACTGAACGAGATCATGGGCGAGCGTGTCGATCTCGCGGCGGCGCGCCTCGATGTCGCGGCTCATGTCGCGGCGCATTTCCGACAGCGTCCGGCCTTCCACCAGTGCGTTGAGAAAGTTCGCCGCTTCGCGCAACGCCGAGGGGGTGAGCCCCGGCGGGGGCGTGAAAACCCGGTTCTCCACATGGCCGTCCGCGAAGACCAGCACCACGAGCGCGCGATTTTGCGCGAGCGAGACAAATTCGATGTGCCGGATCGGCGCTTCGTGCTTGGGCGTCAAGACGAGGGACGCCCCGTGCGTCACGCCGGAGAGCGCTGAGCCGACACGGTCCAGAAGGTTGGCGGTATCGTCACTATTGCTGCCCAAGGTAGCGTCGATTTGATTGCGATCCGAGGAGTCGAGATCGCGCACCTCCAGCAGGCCGTCGACGAAGAGCCGCAGACCGGTTTCCGTCGGAATGCGGCCCGCGGAGACATGCGGTGAATTGAGCAGACCGAGATATTCGAGATCCTGCATCACGTTTCGGACGGTCGCGGCGGACACCTTCTCCGACAGGGTGCGCGTAAGGGTGCGTGAGCCGACGGGCTCCCCGCTTTCGAGATACCCTTCGACGACGCGCTGGAACACCTCTCGTGAACGCGCGTTCATCTGATCGAACAGTTTGGAGCCGTTCTGCATCTGTGCCCTGATCCTTGAAAGGTCCATTAAAAAGGGCTGCCGGGCGAGGTCAATCGGGGTTGCCCGAGCCGCCACCCTGTCTGTATGCCCTGCCGCAAAGAAGGAGAACCAATATGCGTCCGTCTGGTCGTGATTTAAGCGAAATGCGCGCGGTTTCAATCGAGACCGATGTAACGAAACATGCCGAAGGCTCCTGCATGATCCGCATGGGTGATACGCACGTGCTCTGTACGGCGAGCATCGAAGAACGCGTGCCGCCCTTCATAAAGGGCTCCGGCCTCGGTTGGGTCACAGCGGAATACGGGATGCTGCCGCGCTCGACCTCCTCGCGGATGCGGCGGGAAGCGACAAGCGGCAAGCAAGGCGGTCGCACGGTCGAGATCCAGCGGTTGATTGGTCGGTCTTTGCGCGCCGGTGTCGACCGCGTTGCGATGGGTGAACGGCAGATCACGGTCGATTGCGATGTGATCCAGGCAGATGGCGGCACGCGCTGTGCGTCGATCACCGGCGGATGGGTTGCATTGAAGCTTGCCGTGAACAAGCTGATCAAGGCGGGCGATCTGACCTCGGATCCGCTAATCTCGCCGGTGGCGGCTGTAAGCTGCGGGATCTATGCAGGCCAGCCCGTGCTGGACCTCGATTATCCCGAGGACAGCGAGGCCGGGGTCGATGGCAATTTCATCCTGCGTGGCGACGGTCAGCTGATCGAAGTTCAGATGTCCGCGGAAGGATCCGTCTTCTCGCGGGACCAGATGGGCCAGCTGATGGATCTTGCCGAAAAGGGCGTGTCGGAACTGGTCGCAGCTCAGATGGCAGCGGTATCGTGAGCCGCGCGTTCGACGCACCACGGCTTCTCGTCGCTACGCATAACCAGGGAAAGCTGGAAGAGATTTCGGCATTGTTAGAGCCGTTTGGCGTGGAGTGCGTCGGCGCCGCGTCCATGGATTTGCCCGAGCCGGAGGAGACGGGCACAACCTTCGTCGAGAATGCTCGGATCAAGGCCCATGCGGCTGCACGTGCTACCGGATTGCCGGCCTTGTCCGACGATTCCGGGATCGAGATCGATGCGCTGGACGGCGCGCCGGGTGTGTATACCGCGGATTGGGCGGAGACCGACCAGGGGCGCGACTTCGTCATGGCCATGACCAAGGCCCATGATCGCCTCGTGGCCTCTGGTGCGCCGCAGCCCTGGACCGCGCGGTTTTGCTGCACCTTGGTTCTGGCTTGGCCCGACGGACATGATGAGGTCTTCCCGGGCACGATGGAAGGTCAGGTCATCTGGCCCATGCGCGGCGATCAGGGTCATGGATACGATCCGATTTTCCAGCCCGATGGCTACTCCGTGACATTCGGGGAAATGGATCGCTGGGAAAAAAACAAGATCAGCCATCGCGCACGGGCGACGGAGCTGCTCGTGAAAGGTTGCTTTGGCTGAGAATTGGCAAGTCGCCGGGTTCGGACTGTACGTGCACTGGCCATTCTGTGAGGCCAAATGCCCGTATTGCGACTTCAATTCCCATGTGACGCGTTCGGTCGATCATGACAGGTGGCGTCAGGCCTTCCTCAGTGAGATTTCTCGCGTCTCCGCGCAGACGGGTCCTCGAGTTCTGTCCTCCATCTTCTTTGGTGGAGGAACGCCGAGCCTCATGCCGCCCGATCTTGTTGGTGAGGTCATAGACGCGGCGCAAACCGCCTGGGTTCCCGCGAATGATCTGGAAATTACGCTTGAAGCCAATCCTCGGTCCGTCGAGGCCGGGCGCTTCCAAGGGTTTCGCGATTCGGGCGTGAATCGTATCTCGATGGGGCTGCAGGCTCTGAATGATCGGGATCTGCGAAAACTTGGTCGCCTGCATTCTGTCGCGGAAGCAAAAGCCGCCTATGATACCGCGCGGTCACTGTTTGATCGGATCAGCTTCGATTTGATATACGCCCGACAGGATCAAGGGCGCGAGGATTGGGCGGCCGAATTGTCCGAGGCGCTTGCCATGGCGGCGGATCATCTTTCCCTTTACCAACTGACGATTGAACGCGGCACGGCGTTTTGGGAGCGGGACCGCAAAGGGGCCCTGCCCGGCCTGCCCGATGAAGACCTCGCGGCAGATCTTTACGAGATGACCCAGACCCAATGCGAGGCTGCGGGATTGGCGGCCTATGAAGTCTCGAACCATGCCAAACCCGGCTCTGAATCGCGTCACAATTTGATTTATTGGCGGCATGGCGATTATGCAGGGATCGGTCCCGGCGCGCATGGGCGCCTGACCATTGATGGCTCGCGAATTGGAACGGAGGCGTGGCGAAATCCCGGCGCCTGGCTTGATGCGGCTTGCAAGGGGGATGGGACCCGCGTGACGTCGCAATTGCCGCTGGCAGAACAGGCCACCGAATATCTGATGATGGGTCTGCGGTTACGCGAAGGCCTCGATCTTCCAAGGCTTCACGCGATGGATCCCGCTATTGCGGATCCAGGCAAGAGAACCGCGCTGACCGCTGATGGGCTCCTTTGGGAACAGGATCATCGGATGGGCGCGACGGAACAGGGTCGATTATTGCTCAATTCGCTGATTGCCGCGCTCATGCCGGATGACGCGTGACCGCTAGGTGCTGAGGATGCCGCACAGCGCATCAAGCTGATCGAGGGTGTCGTAGGAAATCGTCAGACGCCCCCCTTCTGCGCCGGGTTTGTGGTCGATGCTGATTTTCATGCCCAAAGCCGCCGACAGATCGTTTTCGAGCGCCCGTGTGTCGGCATCCTTCTCGATCGCCTTCCCATCGCTGCGCGGCTTTCTGTTTTCGACGCGGTTCGCCTCGCCTTTCGCGAGCTTCTCCGTCTCACGAACCGACAGATTTCTGGCGATAACGGTTTTTGCCAAGGCAGATGGATCGCTCGCGGTGATCAGGGCCCTGGCATGACCAGCGCTCAAACGCCCCTCGGACACATAGGTCTGCACATCCTCTGGCAGGTTCAGAAGCCGCATCAGGTTGGCGATATGCGAGCGGCTTTTTCCAAGAGCTTCGGCCAGCTTTTCTTGCGTATGTCCGAACTTGAACATCAATTGCCGAAAGCCTGCCGCTTCTTCGATCGCGTTCAGATCGGCGCGCTGGATGTTCTCGATGATTGCGACTTCGAGCACTTCCGTGTCGGAGAATTCCCGGACAAGCACAGGGATTTCATGAAGTTGCGCGCGTTGTGCCGCGCGCCAACGCCGTTCGCCAGCCACGATCTCAAATTGGTTGGGCGCATCGGGCTTTTCCCGAACGATGATCGGCTGAATGATCCCCTTCGCCCTGATGGACTCGGTCAGCTCATCCAGCTGCTCTTCCGAAAACCGCCGCCGTGGCTGATCGGGGTTTGGCACGATCTGATCAATCGGCACCACGCGGTCAGCGCGGGCTGCCACGGAGGTCTCGGCGTCAGCTTGGGGTTGCGGCTCCACATCTGCCATGAGGGCGGACAAACCACGCCCGAGCCCACGACGTTCTCGCTTTTCAACCATTGCCTCGCCTCTCTTATGCCGCTGTTCTTGTATGGGTGGACAGCAATTCCTGCGCCAACGCGCGGTAGGCCGCAGCCCCTTTTGATCCGGTATCGTATTGTAGGACAGGCAGCGCATAGGACGGCGCTTCGCTGACACGCACGTTGCGCGGGATGACGGTCCGGTACACCAACTCCCCCAAATTGGACCGCGCATCGTCTTCTACCTGCTGGGACAGATTATTCCGGGCGTCGTACATGGTGAGAACGATACCTTCGATCCGAAGATCCGGATTGGCGCTTTGACGCACTTCCCGGATCGTCATCATGAGCTGAGACAAGCCTTCGAGCGCGAAGAACTCGCTCTGCAGCGGTACAAGCACGGAATGCGCAGCCACCATGGCGTTGACGGTCAACAGGTTCAGCGATGGCGGGCAATCGATCAGGATGATGTCGAAGCCGTAGGCATCGATGGCCTGCTGACGAAGGGCGTCGTGCAGGAGGAAGCTGCGTTTTTCATTGGCAATAAGCTCGATATCGGCGGAGCTTAGATCCACCGTAGCCGGGATCAAAGACAGATTGCCGATTTCGGTCGTCTGGATGACCTCTTCGAGCGGGATATCGTCCAGCAATAGCTCGTAGGTGGTGTATTCGCGATCCGTGGGCTCGATCCCGAGGCCGGTGGAGGCGTTCCCCTGCGGATCAAGGTCAACAACCAGGACATTCAGCCCCTGCTCGGCCAATGCAGCGCCGAGATTGATCGTGGTCGTGGTCTTGCCAACGCCCCCCTTCTGGTTCGCAACCGCGATAATCCGGGGAGCACGAGGGCGGGTGGGATCAGACATGCGCGAGGCTTCCGATGCTGAGAATAACGGCGTTGGGATCGGTTTCACTTGTAGTAATTTCGCAGGAAAATGACCATTCCTTGCGGGCGTCCTCGACCTCTTTTTTCCACGTTGTGCCTTTTGGAAAGACACAATGGGTACCGGCCTTCATATGTGGATGGGCGTAGGACAGAAGCGTCGTCAACGCCGACAAGGCGCGTGCGCTGATGACATCTGCTCGTATCCGGGGCAGCTTCTCGATGCGCGTGGTTTTGACCTCGGCGTTCAGATTGAACTGCCGCACAGCCGTCCGCAGGAAGACCGACTTTCGCGCATCACTTTCAACCAGCGTCATGCGCATGTGTGGATTGAGCTCCTGAGCTGCGATCGCGATGACAATCCCCGGAAATCCGCCACCGGATCCAAGGTCCATCCAATGTCCGCCTTCTGGCGGTATGAAGCGTGCCAATTGGAGCGCGTCCAGGATGTGGCGCTCCCAAAGGTCATCGACCGACGCTTTCGAGATCAGGTTGATCCGCTGCGTCCAATGACGCACAAGATCCTCGTACTGACGCAGCTTGTCGAGTGTTTCACGTGAAACATCTGTGTTCGCAATCGGAGGTGTCACGCGGTTTTTGCCCGCTTTTGCTGCTTGAGCTTCGCCAGGATCAGCGTCAGCGCCGCGGGGGTCATACCATCGATCCGGGACGCCTGCCCCAGGTTTTCCGGACGCGCGGATTCCAGCTTCGACCTCAACTCGTTGGAAAGAGAACCCAAGGACTTATAGTCGAAATCCGCAGGGATCGCTGCGGTTTCGTCCTTGCGAAGCGCGTCCACATCCTGCTTCTGACGCGTGATGTAATTGGCGTAGAGCGCGTCTTTCTCCAACTGCGTGCTCACTTCTGCATCGATATCCGCCAGATCGGGATCAAGCGCCGCTACCTTTTCAAACGTCATATCCGGGTAGGATAGGAGGTCGTATCCGCTGCGCTTGTGACCATCGGACCGAACCGCCTGACCGACGCTCTGCAATTCCGATGGCGTGAACAGGCGCGCTTTCAAGCGCTTTTCGCCAGCGGCAAGCCTGGACATTTTGTCTTCGAAAATGTCCTTGCGACTATAAGAAACGCAACCGATCCCGATCCCCATCGGGGTCAGTCGTTGATCGGCGTTATCTGCCCGCAGCGACAGCCGAAATTCAGCGCGCGAGGTGAACATGCGATACGGCTCGGATACACCGCGTGTTGTCAGATCGTCGATCATCACGCCGATATAGGAATCCGAACGACGGAACCGGATCGGCTCCTTCCCCTTCACGGCCGCCGCCGCGTTCAGACCGGCGACAAGGCCCTGCGCCGCGGCTTCCTCATATCCCGTGGTGCCGTTGATCTGACCCGCCAGGTAGAGGCCCGGGATGTTGCGCACCGCCAATGACAAATCCAATGCGCGCGGATCAACGTAATCGTACTCGATTGCGTATCCTGGCTGCAGGATGATTGCCCCCTCCAAACCGGCGATGGAGCGCACGTAATCGAGCTGCACCTCTTCGGGCAAAGAGGTCGAAATTCCGTTCGGATAAATGACGTCGTCTTCCAAACCCTCGGGTTCCAAGAATATTTGGTGCGAGGTTTTTTCCGCGAAGCGCACGACCTTGTCTTCGATGGACGGGCAATATCTCGGTCCAACCCCCGAAATCATCCCGCCATACATCGCCGACCGCTCCAGATTTTTGCGGATGATGTCATGCGTGCGCGTATTGGTATGCGTGATGGCACAGCTTACTTGCCGGGCCGAAGGGGCCTTCGACAGGAAGGAGAACAGCGTGGGGTCGGGATCGCCCGGCTGATCTTCCAGCTGAGTGAAATCGATGCTGTTGGCATCCAACCGCGGGGGTGTTCCCGTTTTCAGGCGACCAAGCGGCAAGCCGAAGCTGTCGATCCGCTCCGGAAGTCTCGTGCTGGACTTGTCGCCCATGCGACCGCCGGAATAGGACACATCGCCAACGTGGATTTGCCCGCGAAGAAAAGTGCCAGATGTCAGGATCACTCGCGACGCTTTGATCGCACGCCCATCGGCAAGAACGGCACCAACGACGGAGTTGTCGTCCATCATCAGATCGACAACTTCGCCCTCAATGATCTGAAGGCCCGGACGCGCTTTGGTCTCCCGCAGCATTTCCCGACGATAGATCTTTCGATCCGCCTGAGCGCGCGGGCCTTGAACGGCAGGTCCCTTGCGTCGATTGAGAAGCCGGAATTGGATACCCGCCAGGTCCGCAATGCGGCCCATCACACCATCAAGGGCGTCGATTTCTCGAACCAAATGGCCTTTGCCAAGTCCGCCGATGGCCGGATTACATGACATCACACCGATATCATCTTCCCGCATGGTCACAAGGAACGTGTCCGCGTCCATGCGCGCGCTGGCATGCGCGGCTTCTACACCTGCATGCCCACCGCCAATCACCAAGACATCCGTCTTAAGATGTTTCACGTGAAACACTCCTCATTTGCCGAGGCAAAAATTCGCGAAGACCTCGTCCAACACATTCTCAACATCAATATGACCGACCAAAGCTTCAAGACGTCGGATCGCAATTCTGACCTCTTCCGCCGCGAGGTCATAGGTCTCAGCCCCCTGCCCCGCAATTTCTGCGGCCACCAGAAGATGCTCAAGCGATTGGCGCATAGCCGCGCGATGGCGTTCGCGTGTAGCCAAGCCCGCCGATCCGGCACGGTCTTTCAAAGCAACCGTGATATCCGAAACGACGCGATCCAGTCCCGCCCCTGTCTTGGCCGAGATCGCATCGACGCGCCCCGTCACATCCGCCTTCGTCCAATAAAGAAGATCACCCTCTCGCGGCTCCATCTCCAGGGCGACTTCATCCTGTCGCAAGAATACGCGCAGATCCGCCTGAGCGGCCCGTTCTCGCGCCCGCGAAATCCCCAAGGATTCAACCAGATCGTCGGTCTCCCTTAGACCGGCCGTGTCGATCAAGGTCACCGCGAGACCGGATAGGTCCATCCTTACCTCGATGACGTCGCGCGTCGTCCCGGCCACTTCAGAGGTGATCGCGGCATCCCGGCCCGCCAGGGCGTTCAACAAGGTTGATTTCCCGACATTCGGCGCGCCGACAATGGCCACCTCGAAACCCAGCCTGACACGTTCCGCTGCTGAAATGCCCGCGATTTCCTGCTCGATCCCGGACGAAACCTCCGACAGAAGCGCGGAGACATCTGCAGAGACATCCTCCGGAACCTCTTCATCCGCAAAATCGATCACGGCCTCCAGCAAGGAGGCCGCCTTGATCAAAGCTGTGCGCCACTTTGCGACCTTCTCTCCGAGCGCTCCGGAAAAGACCCGCAACGCCTGCTGCCGTTGGCCTTCGGTTTCCGCATCGATGAGATCGGAGAGCGCTTCCACCTGCGCGAGGTCCAGACGTCCGTTTTCCAAAGCCCGGCGCGTGAATTCACCGGGTTCCGCCAGTCGCAAACCCGGGATCTGCCCCAAAGCGTCAAGCACCGCGCGCACGATTGAGATCGACCCGTGAAGCTGTAACTCCACTACCGCCTCACCCGTAAAGCTCTGACCTTCGGGAAATACGAGAACCAGGGCCTCATCCAGGTGATCGCCATCCGCATCGGTCAAACGCCGCAACCCGGCGACGCGCGGCTTCGGCAAGCGGCCCGCAAGTTGCGTCCCGGCGGCAATGGCCTCGCGTCCCGAGATACGCACCACGGACACGCCAGCCTTTCCCTCGGCCGTCGCAAGCGCAAAGATCGTATCCATTGCCCTTCTCCCGGACCCCGGATCAGGTGTTCATGGAGTCGAAAAATTCCGAATTTGTCTTGGTCTGCTTGAGCTTCGAGATCAGGAACTCGATCGCATCCGTCGTGCCCATCGGATTGAGGATCCGACGCAGAACGAATGTCTTCTGCAGATCGACCTTCTCGACCAGGAGCTCTTCCTTCCGCGTGCCGGACTTGAGAATGTCCATCGCCGGGAAGACCCGCTTGTCCGCAACCTTCCGGTCCAGAACGATTTCCGAGTTACCCGTGCCCTTGAATTCCTCGAAGATGACTTCGTCCATGCGGCTGCCCGTATCGATCAGCGCGGTCGAAATGATGGTGAGCGACCCGCCCTCTTCGATGTTCCGGGCAGCACCGAAGAACCGCTTCGGCCGCTGCAGCGCGTTTGCATCCACACCACCGGTCAGAACCTTGCCCGACGAGGGCACAACGGTGTTGAAGGCGCGGCCAAGACGCGTGATCGAGTCGAGCAGGATCACCACGTCCCGCTTGTGCTCCACCAACCGCTTCGCCTTCTCGATCACCATCTCGCTGACGGCAACGTGTCGTGTCGCGGGTTCGTCGAAGGTCGAGGAGATCACCTCGCCCTTCACCGACCGCTGCATATCCGTCACTTCTTCCGGACGCTCGTCGATCAGCAGGACGATCAGATAGCATTCCGGGTGGTTCTTCTCGATCGAACTCGCAATGTTCTGCAGCAGAACTGTTTTACCGGTCCGCGGCGGCGCGACGATCAGAGATCGCTGGCCTTTGCCGATCGGAGCAACAAGGTCGATGATCCGGGCGGACCGATCCTTGATCGTCGGATCTTCGACTTCCATCTGCAAACGCTCGTCAGGAAAAAGCGGCGTAAGGTTGTCGAACGCGATCTTGTGGCGCGCCTTTTCCGGATCCTCGAAGTTGATCTGGCTCACATCCATCAGCGCGAAATAGCGCTCATTGTCTTCCGGCGCCTTGATCGGGCCCTCAATCGTATCGCCCGTCCGCAAGGAAAATTTGCGGATCATGTCAGGAGAGACGTAGATGTCATCCGGACCCGGAAGATAATTCGCTTCCGGCGACCGCAGGAACCCGAACCCATCCTGGAGAACCTCCAGAACGCCGTCGCCATAGATGTCCCAACCTTCATCCGCGCGCTCGCGAAGGATCTGGAACATCATCTCGCCCTTGCGCATCGTCGACGCGTTTTCGATCTCGAGCTCTTCGGCGAGGGACAGAAGATCTTTCGGCGATTGCGCCTTCAGGTCGGACAGGTTCAGCTTTTCAAGGTTCATGAATGTAACACCCGCACGCAGGGGCTGCGCGCATTTCTCTCTGCATAGCGATGGGAAAGTCGAACTCCCGGACGGGAGCCAAGGAAGGGCTAAGCGCTTCCCTCTCCGAAGTCAATCTTCTCGAAGAGACCGCGCACTCGGGCCCTCGGACCTGGTTCTCCTTAATAAAAAGACTCTTTTAAGAAAGGTTGATGATTGATTAAGGGCATCCGGTTTCCTGTGGATTATGTATTTCTCCCCGGGTTTTCCACTTGCCCCACGCCTGTGGACGGTTTTGCGGAGGAATACCTCACCCGCGCGGAAAATTCTGTATTTAGTCTAATGATATCAATGCTTTGAAGATTTAATTGATATCCAGTCCCATGTGGATTGCTCGCAGGACGAGAGGGCTTCAGCCGCGATTGGCCCCATTCGTCAGTTTTCCCATGCACAACCCGAACAACAGCTCCGGGAATGTGTAGGAAGCGCGCGCTTCGTCCCCAGCTTGCAACCTGCCGGGATATTTCACAGAACGGTCCGGCGCCGCCTACCGAATATATCCGCTGGATTGTCCACATGAAAAAACCGCTCATCCTCGCCTCGGGATCGCAAATTCGTGCCGACCTTCTGCGCCAGGCGGCCGTACCCTTTCGAATCGAGGTTGCCCGGATCGATGAGGAAGCGATCCGGCAAAGCCTCGCCGCGGAAGAGGCACACCCCCGCGACGTCGCTGACACGCTGGCGGAGATGAAGGCCAGCAAGGTCGCGGGCAAATTGCCAGACGCCTTGGTTCTGGGATGCGATCAGGTCCTGTCGCAGGGGCGGGACGTTCTGGGAAAGCCCGAGAATATCGACGCGGCGCGCGCGCAACTGCGCCGTCTTCGGGGACAGACGCATCATCTCCATTCCGCCGCCGTACTCTATGAGGATGCCCGTCCCGTCTGGCGTCACGTTGGTCAAGTCCGCATGACTATGCGGGCCTTGTCCGACGAATATATCGACGATTATCTGGAGCGGAACTGGGAAAGCGCGCGCCACTCGGTCGGGGCCTACAAGATCGAGGAAGAAGGCGTCCGCCTCTTCGCCCAGATTCACGGCGACCATTTCGCGATCCTGGGTCTGCCGTTGCTCGAATTCCTGAACCACCTGGTGATCAGAGGGGATCTGCCGTCATGACCATGGACCGAATTCCTCTGGCGGGCGTGATCGGCTCCCCGATCGCCCATTCCAAATCCCCACATCTGCATGGTCATTGGCTGCGAAAATACGGCCTTCCGGGGCATTACATCCCGATGGACGTGCCGAGCGAGAGGTTGGAAGAAACACTGCGGCTGTTGCCCGAGCTGGGATTTGTCGGGCTGAACGTGACGATCCCTTACAAGGAAGAGGTCCTGAAGATCGCGGATCTGGTCACAGACCGCGCGACCTTGATCGGGGCGGCAAATACGCTGATCTTCCGCAGTGACGGCAAGATCCATGCGGACAATACAGACGGCTACGGCTTCCTCGAAAACCTGCGGCAAAACGCACCGGATTGGGATCCGAAGGCGGGCCCCGCCGTCGTTCTGGGCGCAGGCGGGGCTGCGCGCGCGATCCTTGCCACGCTTCTGGAAGTGGGTGTGCCGCGGATCATCCTGACGAACCGCACCCGCCATCGTGCCGAGCTTCTGGCCCGAGAACTCGGCACGCGCGTCGATGTCGTCGATTGGGTGCAGGCAGGCAACGTCCTTGAAGACGCGGCAACGCTGGTGAACACGACTTCCCTCGGCATGGCCGGCAAGCCGAAGCTGCGCGTGCCGCTCGACGGGCTGCGGCCCGGCACCCTCGTGACGGATATCGTCTACGCACCGCTCGAAACCGATCTCTTGCGCGCCGCCGCTGCACAGGGCTGCGTGACGGTGGACGGGCTCGGCATGCTTCTTCATCAGGCGGTGCCGGGATTTGAGCGGTGGTTCGGAAAACGCCCCGAGGTCGATGAGGCAACGCGGGCTGCGGTGCTCAGATGACGATCAAGCTCGGCCTTACCGGATCCATCGGCATGGGCAAATCGACCACGGCCGCCCTTTTCGCCGAAGAAGGTGCGGCTGTCTGGGATGCCGATGCGGCTGTACACAGGTTCTATCAAGCAGGCGGCGCTGCCGTCGCGCCCATCGGCGAGGTCTTTCCCGACGCCATCGAAGATGGCGCGGTATCTCGCCGCGCTTTGCGGGACATCATCGCCAAGGATGAGAGCGCATTGAAGACCATCGAAGGCATCGTGCATCCGCTCGTTCGGGCGGACCGGGACGTCTTTGCCGCAAAAACAGAGACTGATATCACCGTTTACGACATTCCCCTGCTCTTCGAGACAGGCGCACAATCGGAGATGGACGCGACGGCCTGCGTCTACGTGCCTTACGGCGAGCAGCGCCGCCGGGTTCTGGAGCGCGGCACAATGTCCGAGGCGGATTTCGAGCGTATCCTCGACAAGCAGATGCCAATCCAGGACAAGCTGGATCGATCGGACTTCACGATACGGACGCCGGATCTTGAGACGGCCCGCGCGGACGTGCAGACTGTCCTCGAAGAGATCAGAAAGCGGCTCTAACCATGCGCGAAATCGTCCTCGACACCGAAACCACCGGGTTCGATCCGGAAAGCGGAGATCGCATAGTCGAGATCGGTGCGGTCGAGCTTTGGAACCACGTCGCCACGGGGCGCACCTATCATCAGTACATCAATCCCGAACGCAGCATGCCGAAAGAGGCCTTCGAGGTGCACGGGCTGGGCGATGACTTCCTGCGCGACAAGCCTGTCTTCTCGCATATCGTGGACGATTTCCTCGCCTTTGTCGGGGATGCGAAGATGGTGATCCATAACGCCGCGTTCGACATGAAATTCCTCAATGCCGAGTTGAAATGGGTCAAGCGCCCTGCCCTGCCTTGGGAACAGGCCGTCGACACGCTGGATATCGCGCGGCGCAAATTTCCGGGCTCGCCTGCCTCGCTCGATGCGCTCTGCCGTCGCTTCAATATCGACAACTCGTCACGCACCTTGCACGGCGCGCTTCTCGACAGTGAAATTCTGGCGGAGGTGTATCTCGAACTGATCGGGGGCAAGCAGCCCGACTTTGCGCTGAGCACCGCGCAGACATCCGGGAGTTCTGCGGGAACAGAGACGGACTGGCGCCCGACGCGGCGATCAACACCCCTGCCCCCGCGGATCACGGACAGCGAAAAGGCGGCTCACGCCGCCTTTGTCGAGAAGCTTGGAGAGGATGCGCTCTGGCGCAAACTCTGAGTTACGCGGTGCCCTGAGGGGCGGCTGCCTGCGCTTGCTGCCGACGCTGCAATTCCGCGCGATAAAGCGCGATGAAATCGATGGTCTCGAGGTTGAGCGGCGGGAAGCCACCGTCGCGGGTGACGTCGGCCACGATCCGGCGCGCGAAGGGGAACAGCATCCGCGGGCATTCGATCAGCAGGAAGGGATGCAACTGCTCATCGGGAATGTTCTCGACCTGAAAGATACCGGCGTAATCCAGTTCCAGCAGAAACAGCGTGTCGCCGCTTTCCTTGGACTTGTTGGTGATGTTCAGCTTCATCACCACTTCGTACTGACCCTCGGTCTGGCGCTTGCGCGCATCGAGGTTCACCTGAACCTGGATGTCAGGCTTGGTTTCGCCCTTCGCACCTTTCTGCGCGAGCACGTTTTCGAAAGACATGTCGCGGATGAATTGCGCGAGAATGTTCATCTTGGGCTGAACGGGCGCCTGGGCTGCGCCGTTCTCGGCCCCGGCATTGTTGGAAGCATCGCTCATGGGCGCGGTCCTTTCAGGGGTGGGTCACAAATGTTGCAGGACGCTTACCAACTGCGCTTGATGACCTCAATGCTTGGTCCATCCGGAGTTGCCGGGATGGGTCGGGCGTTTGGCGGGATCAACCTCGACGTAATCGCCGTCGATCACATCGCCGTCGCGCGGCGGACGCCGTCCGGGATTGACGCCCGCATGCTGCCTGGGATCCCGACGGGGATCGCCCCCCATCTCGAAGCGAGAGACCTTCACATGCTTTCGCGCATAAGCGATGGCCGCGCGGCGGAAGGGCGGCGTCAGCAATGCGAAGCCAACGGCATCGGTGAAAAAGCCCGGTGTCAGCAACAGCGCACCGGCAAACAGGATCATGGCGCCGTGCGCCAGCGGTTCGGTCGGATCGCGCAGGTCATTGAACGACGATCGCAGCTCCGACAGGGCCAGAGCTCCCTGCGAGCGGACGAGACACGTCCCCAGCATCGCGGTCAGCACAACGATCAGAAGCGTCGGCCAGAGACCGATGAAACCGCCGACCTGAATGAATAGCGCGATCTCGATCAGCGGTACGCCGATAAACGCCAGTAGAAGCCACATGGCCAATTCCTTTCCCGGGTTTCCCCGCATCAGTGGACTTGGGGTCCTGCCATGCCTACATAGGAACGCAAAGAGACAGGTTCTACAGGCTCACCCGAGAGGTCCCATGAATTCGCCCATTCTACAGTTACTTGTACTCGCAGGAATTGCGGTTTTCTTGATCCTGCGGCTGAAAAACGTGCTCGGAACGCGTGATGGGTTCGAAAAACCGCCCTCTCAACCGCAGGCGGACCCTGTGCCGGATCGTCGCGGCTTCGAGGTGATCGAGGGTGGTCCTGATCCCGACATCGTCGATCATGTGCCCGAGGGCTCCGCGGCGGCGAACGCGTTGGCGGAGATCAAGAAGATCGAGCCGTCCTTCTCCGTGGGCGAGTTTCTTGGCGGTGCGCGTGGCGCCTACGAGATGATCCTCATGGGCTACGAGAAGGGTGAGATCGAGGATCTGAAGCCGTTTCTTTCGGATGACGTCTATGAAAGCTTCGAGGCGGGCATCGCCCAGCGCGAAGAACAGG
Organism: Roseivivax sp. THAF197b; assembly: GCF_009363255.1. Classification (NCBI taxonomy): domain Bacteria; kingdom Pseudomonadati; phylum Pseudomonadota; class Alphaproteobacteria; order Rhodobacterales; family Roseobacteraceae; genus Roseivivax; species Roseivivax sp. THAF197b. Next base: position 3,733,901 of record NZ_CP045318.1, read on the forward strand.
GTCTGACGGTCGAGGCGGAATTCGTCGGTGTCCGTGAAACCGTTCTGGAAGAGGCGACGCTCGATCCTAATACGAACGAGGCGGAGCTGACGGTGCGTTATCTTGGCGAGTTGACCTTCGCGGTCTACGATCAGGAGGGCACGCTCGTCGAAGGCAGCCCGACCAAGATCAAGCGCCAAAAGGACGTCTGGACCTATGCACGCCGCATCGGCAGCGACGATCCGAACTGGCAACTCGTCGCAACGAGCGAATGATCCAGCGCCTTCTGGCGATAATTCTGGGGGTGACGCTGATGGCTCCCGACCCGTCAAGCGCAGCGGACGACGGCCCGGTCTACGAGATCCTCGATTTCGATGTGCTTGACGGCTGGGCCGAGGATGATCACGGCGCGGCCTTGACGGCGTTTCTCGAGACGTGCCGCGATCTTAAGGATCCAGACTGGCGCGCCCTGTGTCGTGCGGCGCGTGACGATCCCGACCCTCGCGCGTTCTTCGAGCTTTTCTTCCGCCCCGTCCGTATCACGCATGGCGCGGGCGAAGGCACCGACAAGGCGCTTTTCACCGGATATTTTGAGCCCGAGCTGGATGGTGCGCTGCGTCCCGGCGGCAAGTATCGTTGGCCGGTCTACAAGATGCCTCCCGAAGCGCGTGCGGCGGGCCAATGGCTGACGCGGCGCGATATCCTGACATCCGGTGTCATGGAGGGACGCGGGTTGGAGATTGCCTGGGTCGATGATCCGGTTGAGCTGTTTTTCCTGCAAATTCAGGGCTCTGGCCGTATTCGTCTACCGGATGGCGGCGTTATTCGTGTGGGATACGGGGGATCGAACGGTCAGGAATACCGCTCCATCGGTGTGGAGATGATACGGCGCAATATCCTGCCGGAGCATCGGGTTTCCGCCGAAGTCATCAAGAACTGGGTACGGCAGAACCCGGTTCAGGGGGAAGAGCTGCTGTTTCACAACCCGTCCTATGTCTTTTTCCGGGAAGTCAGCGAAGTCCCGGCGCATAAGGGTCCGCTGGGCGCGATGAACCGCTCAATCACCCCGATGCGGTCGATTGCTGTCGATCCGGCCTACACACCGCTCGGCGCGCCCGTTTGGATCGAAAAGGATGGGCGCGACGCACTGCGCCGCCTGATGATCGCACAGGATACCGGATCGGCGATCAAAGGTGCACAGCGAGCCGATATCTTTGCCGGGACCGGCGCGGATGCGGGCGCATGGGCCGGTACGCTGAAGGATCCGGGGCAGATGTATGTGCTCCTGCCGATCCAGCGAGCCTATGCGCTTCTGCCCGATCCGACCCTATGAGCAGGCGGAAGCTTCGCCCGGACGAGCTTGAGCTTTGGGGCCGGGTCGCGGGCTCTGCGCGAAAGCTGGAAACCCAGGGCAAGCTCGCCAAACCCTCCGGCGCGGCCTATCCGATCAAGGCCCCGAAACCTGCGCCCAGCGCGGTCCCCTCGATAGAGCGGTTCGATCTCGGCCAGCGCGGACCCGCAAAGTCCAACACCTGGAGCCTGCCAGAGACGACCGCATCGCGCCTCTCCCGCGATCCGGTGAAGATGGATGCGAAGGCCTTCACGCGGATGAAACGCGGCAAGCTGAAACCGGAGGCGCGGATCGACCTGCACGGCATGACGTTGGATCGGGCGCATCCTGCCTTGATCGGGTTCATCCATTCAGCGCAATCGCGCGGTCTGCGGCTCGTTCTCGTGATCACCGGGAAAGGTCAGCGCGAGGATCCGTATGACGCAGCACCGCGCCGCCGGGGTGTTTTGAAATCGCAGGTGCCGCAATGGCTCCGCATGCCGCCGATTTCCAACGCTGTGTTGCAGATCAGCGAGGCGCATCAGCGCCATGGTGGTGGCGGTGCCTATTACGTCTATCTACGCCGCTTCCGAAGCTGAGATCAGCGTATCGCGGTACCGCGCAAGACCGACGATCATCACCAGCGACGCCACCAGAAAATAGGCCGCGATCAGAAGATACTGGTCTTCGATCCTGACGCCCGCATCGATCAGGTAGCCGGTCACGCCCGGCCCGATGGCGGTGCCCGACACCATGACGGCCGCTCCCATCGCCTTGATCGCCCCGATATGGCGCGTTCCGTAGAATTCGGCCCAGAATGCAGAGGGCAACGTCGCTTGCGCACCTTGGGTCAGCGCCAGAAGCGTCAAGCCGATCCCGGCATGAAGCGGCGTGGCGGCCCAGGCGAATACAATGAAAGCGGCGATTGAGGGCAAAAGTGCCGTGGGGAAAACGCGGGCGACGCCAAAGCGGTCAATGGCCCAGCCGGAGGCCAACATCGCCCCCGTGGTCGCAATCGTGAAAAGCGGCAGCCACGCCACCAGCTCGATCAGCTCCCAGCCTTTCACCTCCACGTAATGCACTTGCTGGAAGAAAAACGCAGTGCCCCATGCAGGCGGACCCATCAGGGCGGGGATCATCATCCAGAACAGCGGATGGCGCAGCACATCCATCCTGTTCCAGTGGCGTCCGTCCATGCCCAGAACCGCCTGGTTTTGCGCGGACATGGATTGCGGGGTGCGCTCCTTGCGCAGGAACAGGGTCAAAAACGGGATGCCTGCGAAGGCGATTCCTGCGGCGAGGACCCAGAGCACCCGCCAGTCGTAAAGCGCCATGAGCGCCACGAAGATCACCGGCATGACGGCGTTTCCCAAGGTCACGCCGAGGCTCGCAATGCTGAGCGCGCGGCCGCGCGTCGCCACGAACCACCGCGACATTGACGCCAGGGCGATGTGGCTCGTCATGCCTTGCCCGAACAGCCGGAGCACGAAGATCGATACCGGAAGGATGAGCGCCGATCTGTTCCACGCCATCAGCAGGCATGCAAAGGCCAGCGCGATCAGAACGGCCGTCCCGAGCGAGCGGCTGCGAAAGCGGTCGGTCAGTGCGCCCGCCCAGATCATCGTCACAGCGGACAGCAATGTGCCTGCCGCGTAGACCGCGCCCCAATCCCCGTGGCTGAGATCGAATTCCGTGCGAATCTCGCCCGCGAAGATCGAGATGAAGAACGTCTGACCGAAGCTGGACAGGAATGTCAGGATCACCCCCGCGGCAAGCCATGGGGCATTTTCTTTGAGAAAGGTCACGCCTGCCTCGCTGCGTGCGGGGCAACGTGCCCCGACTCATCAATTCATTTCGGTAAAATACCGCGTAATCCGCGCGGCGATTTGGTCCGGTGCCTCTTCATGGGCCAGATGACCGAGCGCGTCCAGTCGTTCCACCTCCGCATGCTTCATGCGGTTGGCCGCCTTGGTTGCGGTCTCCGGTGGCACGGTCCTGTCATTGTTCGCGACCAGAAACAGCGCGCGCGTCTCGAGCTTGGGCAGATCCGCAATCAAACCGGTCAACGTCCATTGCGCCATCATCAAAAGCGCACCTTCGATATGGGTGCGATTGCCCAGGAGACGGGCATAGAGCGCGGCACCGGCATCATCGATTTTCGAGCCTGTTCCATCCAGAAGCTGCCGAGCACGGCTGGGCGCAACAAGTGTCTTGTGGATGAGATCGACGGCGAAGGGCAGGGTGGCAATCGCCCGCGCGGCGGCTGGAAAGACAACCCCCGCAAGCCCGTCAAATGGCTGAAGCGCGGGGTTGATCGCGACAACGGGTGGCTCATCGGGCAGCATCCGTGACAATCGAAGCGCAATGGCGCCGCCCGCCGAATGGCCAACAATACCGCGGACCTGCCAACCCTCCTGATCGCAGAGGTGGTGAAGATCCTGCGCCATGCATTCCAGCGATGATCGTTGCCGCGACCCAAGCCGCGTATAGCCGTGCCCCGGCAGATCGATGGCAATGCAGGTGAATCCGGGGATCGCGGGCAGAACATCGCGCCAGCTATGGGTCGTACCGCCTGCACCATGCAGGAACAGCAGAACCGGGCCCGTCCCTGTGATCTGAACATGCCAATGATGCGGGCGCGCCATCACCATGCGGGAACATTCGGCCAGGGGCCAATCGGCGGGCGGTCCGGTCCGGGCCATCTCAGCCGCGCAAGGCATCGGTGACAGAGCGCGAAATCGACTGCGCATCAGCGCGGGGCAGGGCCATGTAGGTGGCACCCATCTTGGCCGACAGGACCGACAGATCGCCCTTGGGCCGCCGGTTCGTATCAAGCATCAGGGCAGGGAGGCCCATGGCCGCAATCTGGGCTGCGCATTGCGTGGCATCACGCTCCGCAGCCTCCCGTCCGGGACCGGAGAGCCCGACATTCGCGCGCCCATCGGTCAAAACCGCGATGGAGGGGGACAGGCCCTGTCCTTGCGCACGGCGCGCCATCTCGGCGGCCGCCAGAAGACCGGCTGCAAGCGGGGTTCCTCCGCCACCGGGCAGGGCGCCCAGCGCACGTTTGGCTTGAACCAACGACCGGGTCGGCGCGAGCAGGATGTCGGCGCCTTCACCCCGAAAGGCAATCAGCGCCACGTGATCCCGGCTTGCATAGGCGTCGGCAAGCACGGTTTCGACCGCGCCTTTCGCTTCCGCCAATCGCGTCATTGCGGCGGAGCCCGAGGCATCCACCACGAAGATGATCAGCCTGTCAGACCGTTCTTCGTAAACTTTCACGCGGAAGTCACTGGAATTCAGGATGAGACCGGTTCGTTCGGGCTGTGCCGCGCGCCGCATCCCTTGCCAGGGCGCGGCGCTGCGCAGGGTTGCAAACAGATCGAGCCGCGCATCGCAGCCCGGCATTCCTGGTTTCGCGGGCAGGGGACGTCCGCGTCGATTGCTGCGCCTTTTTCGCCCGGCACCTGCGCCCTGAAAGGCGGTCCGCGTCTTCGCCCTGTCGCTCAACGCATGGAGCGCGCCGTCGGGCAGGATTGCGCGGACGGCCTCGATCAGAAGCTCGTCGGGGATGTCGAAGGTATCGCCATCGTCGGGGTCTTGATCGGGGGCAGTCTCGGGCTCCGCCATATCCGTATCGGGCGGTGTCTCGGCGTCGTCCTCGGGCAGCTGGGTTGCGCGATGCGCGTAGACAAGCTCGGCCGCGATGCTCAGATCATCACTCGAAACGGTTTTTCGCCTGTTCAGAGCCGCATTTGCCCGCGCAGCTGCAAGGGCGAGCAGGGGCGGGCGCATCGATGCGATACCAAAGCGCAAAGCGGTAATGGTGAGCGCCGAAATGGCATCGTCTGGAACAGCGATGGTCGGCAGGGCGTCGCGCGCCGCGGCTAGATCCGCCTCCGAAATGGCAAGCTCGGACAATTCCATCGCACGCATGCCATCGAGATCGACCATGAAGGCCAGCCGATCTGTGAGCACATTCGGGGCCGCCTCGTCGTCGATCCCCTCATCCACGAGGATCATCGGCGCGAAGCGGCCCTGATCCAGCTGCTGGGCAAAGCGTGCCGCGCGACCGGGGCGCGTGCGTTCGGCCATGGTCAGAAGCGCAGTGCCGGGCTTCGAAATCAGACCCAGTTTCTGCACGATACGGCCCTTGGATAATGTTTCGGCGATATCCATGCCACCGAACACCGCGTCGTCATCGAGCGTCGGGGCAATCCGAGTGAATGGGGCCAAAGCGTTGGGTGCCGTGGCGAGAAATGCGTCCCGGACCGGGCAGGCGCGGGCCCGCAGATGCAAGCCGCCCAAGCCACCGGGGTCGACCGCGATCAGGGTCAGGGCAAGATGACCCGCCACCCATGTCTCGGTCCGGTCCTGCTTCATGCCAGGATGTCTTCCATCATGCGGGTGACGCGCGCGCTGCTGCCCGCTTCGTCAAGCGGATCACGACGTAGCCGGTGGGATAGCGCCATGGGCGCGACGGTTCTGATATGCGTCCGGGTGATCCGGTCCGAACCCTCGTAGGCGGCTTGCGCCCGTGCCGCGCGCAGGAGGGTCAATTCGCCCCGTAGCCCATCCGATCCGAGGGCGAGGCACAGCTCCGCGCAATCGCGCAAAGCGGCATCTTTCGTCTCTATTCCAGCCAAAGATGCCCGTGCCGCGAGGATCGTGTTGCGAATATTCAGGTCCTCGGCGCGCCATTTCTGCAGGAAGGCTTCGGGGTTCACATCATAGGCCGCACGCCGCCGGATCACGTCGATGCGTTCTTCCACATCCTGCGGGGACCGGACCTCGACCGAGAGACCGAACCGGTCAAGGAGCTGGGGCCGCAACTCGCCTTCCTCGGGATTGCCGGAGCCCACCAGCACGAAACGGGCGTCATGCCGGACCGATAGACCTTCGCGCTCGATCAGGTTTTCGCCGGAGGCAGCGACATCGAGAAGCAGATCGACGATATGATCCTCAAGAAGGTTCACCTCGTCGATATAGAGGTAGCCGCGATTGGCACGGGCCAGCAGTCCCGGCTCATAGGCCTTTTCGCCCCGGGTGATCGCCCGTTCGATATCGAGGGCGCCAACCACGCGGTCTTCCGTCGCCCCCAGTGGTAGGTCGATCACGGGCGTCGGAATTTCGATACTCTCCTCGCCCGCGCCCCGGTCCCATTCGGGCACATCCGTCAGCGTCTCGGCATTGGTCGCACTGCCCTGAACCACGGAGATCGGCGGTAACAGAGCCGCCAATGCGCGAACCGCCGTCGATTTGCCGGTCCCGCGATCCCCGAAGACCAGGACGCCACCGATGCCGGGGTCGATCGCAGTCAGGATCATCGCGGTTTTCATCTGCGTCTGGCCGACAATGGCGGAGAATGGGAACGGATGTTTCATCGTTGTCCCTCCTGAGATGTGATGAATGAGCCCAGGCGAGGGCTTTGCCCATCCCAGGAGCCCTGCTCTCCGGTCACTCGGAAACGGGCATAGAGTTCTTCCTTGAACCACCGACCGGATCGAACCGCATCGATGGCAGCGGCATGGGGGCCGCTCTTGCGGGCAAAGGCGCCCATGCTTTTCGCGTCAGGCCAGATCGAGAAGGTGACCTGGTGCAGAAGCGGCACCTCACCAATCCCGATCTTGAACATCACGTTCGGGTCGGCACCGATCATCCGGCTGATATCCGGCACGCGGTTCCAGAAGCGCGCCGCGATGGCGGGTTTGACCGTTGCGCGCGTCAGCGCCACGAGCGGGCCTTCATGCGTATCGCGCTGGACCTCGAACGGGGCGATGCCGGACCAGGCTCCACGGGTCGAAATGGGAGACAGGAACACGGTCCATTCTTCCGCGGCGCGGGCACGATAGAGCGTCCAGGGCCGGGCGATCTTGATCGCATCGCGGGCCTGTGCGTCGTCATCGAACACCGACAGGATCGCGTAGACGGCGGTATTGGGGATCGGAGTGAAGCCCTCGCCCGTGCCCGAGCCACACAACTTCCAGAAGCTCAAACCCGGCACTTTGCGCATCATGGGGCGCGCAAAAGCCATCATCGCGAGTGCCCAGCTTCTGGCCGAGAGTCCGTCGAAGCGGAAAAGGGTGAGGCTGACGCTCTGCATAAAAGAATCCAAGACTGTCAAGAAAGACTGACATATATATTGCCTTATGAAAAGCTTCTCCGTGTCGCAGACCCCTGAAACACCGAGATTGTAAGAAAAAGTTGACAGTGCTAGGATGATCCAATGACACGCATTGACACAACGCTGATCGAAGCTGCGCGCCTGAAAACCGGACCGCATGCGGTGGTGATCGGCGCGGGGCTGGGTGGACTGGCCTCCGCGATGCGGCTTGGCGCGATGGGCTATCGCGTCACGGTGATGGATCGCCTCGATGTCCCAGGGGGGCGCGGTTCTGCGATCTGGAAAGAGGGGCATCGGTTCGATCTTGGTCCCACGATCGTGACCGTGCCCCAGATCTTTCGGGAATTATGGGCCGCCTGTGGTCGCAAGCTCGAAGATTATATCGACCTGCGCCCGCTCGATCCGTTCTACGAAATCCGCTGGCCGGACGGATCGAAATTCGAGGCCTCGGGCGACACCGAACGCATGGTCGAGGAAGTGCGCCGCCTGTCACCGGGCGATGTGGCGGGATATCGCAAGTTTCTGCAGGATTCAGAGGCGCGCTACTGGTTTGGCTTCGAGGATCTGGGCCGCCGCTCGATGCACCGTTTGCGCGACCTGATAGCCGTTCTGCCCACCTTCGCGCGGATGCGGGCGGATCGGTCGGTCTATGCCCATGCCGCGCGGCGCGTGAGGGACGAACGGCTGCGCATGGCTTTGTCCTTTCATCCGCTATTCATCGGCGGCGATCCGTTCAACGTGACCTCGATGTATATCCTTGTCAGTCATCTCGAGAAGGAATTCGGCGTCTATTACGCCATGGGAGGCGTGGCAGAGATGGCCCGCGTCATGGCCAATATCGTGTCGGAGCAGGGCGGTGCCGTGCGCATGGAGACCGAGGTTGACGAAATCCTGTTCGATGGTGACTGTGCGACCGGCGTGCGCCTGGCCGACGGCGAGGAGATCCGTGCGGACCTGGTCGTGTCGAACGCCGATGCGGGCTGGACCTATTCCAAGCTGATGCGCAACCGCCCGAAGAAACGCTGGACGGATCCCAAGCTCGATCGCTCGCGCTGGTCGATGGGTCTGTTCGTCTGGTATTTCGGCACGAAGGGCACGCGCGATATGTGGCCCGATGTCGGCCACCACACGATCCTGAACGGTCCGCGCTACAAGGGTCTGGTCAAGGACATCTTCATCAACGGCAAGCTGTCCGATGACATGTCGCTCTATGTTCACAGGCCAAGCGTCACGGATCCCAGCGTGGCGCCCGACGGGGATGACACATTCTACGTCCTCTCCCCGGTGCCGCATCTCGGACATGACAACGGTGTGGATTGGACCACGCAGCGGGAGGTCTACCGCAAGAAGGTCGAACAGGTGCTCGAGACGCAATTGCTACCGGGTCTTGCCAAGCATCTCGGGCCGGAGGAAATCCTCACCCCGCTTGAGTTCAAATCGCGCTACAACGCCCCGCATGGCACCGGTTTCTCGATAGAGCCGCGCATCCTGCAAAGCGCATGGTTCCGCCCGCATAACGTCAGCGAAGAGGCCGATGGACTGTTCCTGACGGGGGCCGGCACCCATCCCGGCGCGGGATTGCCGGGTGTGATTTCCTCGGCGGAGGTTCTGGCGCAGCTAGTGCCCGTTCCGAGCGAGGTGGATCGATGATCGCACCGGCTGACATGATCGCCTGCCGCGAGGCAATCCGTCATGGATCGCTGTCGTTTCATGCCGCATCGAAGCTTCTGCCCGCCCGAGTGCGCGACCCGGCCCTGGCGCTTTATGCATTCTGCCGTCTGGCGGATGACGAGGTTGATCTGAACGCCCACAAGGCGGAAGCCGTGCTCCGGCTGCGCGACCGTCTTGACCGGGTGTATGAGGGCCGACCGAAAAATGCCGCGCCGGACCGGGCCTTCGCCGCGGTGGTCGAGGATTTCGACATGCCGCGCGCCATTCCGGAAGCCCTGCTTGAAGGACTGGGCTGGGACGCGACCGAACGGCGCTATGCGACCCTGTCGGAATTGCGAGACTATTCCGCCCGTGTTGCCGCAACCGTGGGTGTGATGATGTGCGTCCTGATGCGCGTGCGCGATCCCCATGCACTGGCCCGGGCGGCGGATCTGGGCGTTGCGATGCAATTGACGAATATCGCGCGGGACGTCGGTGAAGATGCCCGCGAGGGTCGCCTGTACCTGCCGCTCGAATGGCTGGATCAGGCTGGAATAGAGCCGCAATCCTTCCTGGCGAACCCCACACCGAGCCCGGAGCTGCGGCGTATCGTGCGCCGCCTTCTCGCCGAAGCCACGCGGCTTTACTTACGTGCGGAGGCCGGTCTTTCCGCGCTGCCCTTCGATTGTCGACCCGGCATCTATGCGGCAAGGCACATCTATGACGGCATCGGCGGCAATCTCGCCCGCGCGGGCCATGACAGCATCACGCAGCGCGCTCGCACCTCCAAAGCGCAAAAGATCGGCTGGCTGGCCATGTCGACGATGCGCACCGGCATAAGCGCCGTCGTGCCGCGTTCGGCTGTGCTGTATGCGCGCCCGCTCGAGGAGACGCGTTTCCTCGTGGATGCCGCGGCTGCACAGCGTCCCGAGGCGTGGAGCCGTCAGGATGCGCTGTTCTCGGTCCTGTCGCAGCTTGCCGAACGCGACCAGCGGCGCGGGGCGTCCTTGATTGACGACGGGGTCCGCTCTACCTGAGCTTCATGTTCTGGATTCTGTTCCTGCTGTTTCTCGCAGCCTGCTTCGCCGCTGGCACCACGGGCGCGATTTTTCCGCCCGGTCCCTGGTATCGCAATCTCGAAAAACCGTCCTGGACGCCGCCTGACTGGGCGTTCCCGGTGACCTGGACCACGCTTTACCTGTGCATGTCGGTGGCAGGCGCCCGGCTTGCGCTGAGCGACGGAAACGAGATCGCGATGGCGCTCTGGGCGCTTCAGATCGCACTCAATGCCCTGTGGACGCCGGTCTTTTTCGGACTGAAGCGGATCAAGAGCGGCATGCTGGTGCTGTCGTTTCTCTGGCTTTCGGTGGCTGCGAGCGTGGTGGTGTTCTGGAGTGTTGACCAGATCGCGGGTTTCCTGTTCCTGCCCTACCTGGTCTGGGTCTCGATCGCGGGCGCGCTGAACGCAGCCGTCTGGCGGCTGAACCCCGACGAGGCCGCGAACCCGCCTGCGCAAGCGACCTGAGGCACGATCCGGTCAGTCCTCGAAGGTCCAGCGCGACTTCCGGGGTACGCGAACAGCGATCATTGGCTTCAGCCAAGGATTTGCAAACCGCTTCAGATCAAGCGCCTCATGGACACCGACCGCGCTTTCTCCGCCAAGTCTGGTTTCCACCATGGAGCGTGAATAGAACGGCGCGTCGAGCATGTTCATCACCTGCCGCGGCTTGGCCTCCTCATCGCCGCGCGTGGCGCGCTTCACCTGCCAAAGGCTTCGGCGCATCGGCCGATGTTTGGGAAGCGCCACGTCATAGACTTTGCCGTCCGGATCGAACGTCGCGGCCTGCGCGAGGTGCGAGCCGTCATGGCGCTGGGCATCGTAAAAGCAGGTGGCACCTTTTTGCGTGGGATACCGCCCCCAGGTCCAATAGGCGAAATCATCCTCGAGCGCGCGTGTGCCGAAATTGGCGTCGAAATAGCCGTGGCCTTTCCACTGCCAGCCCGTTTCTTCCATATCGACCTCGATGCTGGAGACAGGCGCAAAGGGACGCCAGATATGCGCGCCGTCATTGGTAAGCGGCAATTCCTGATCCGTCACCGCGCTGGGGGTCACGCGAATCATACCTCGGACGCGTCGCAGCTGCGGCGGCGCGGTCACCTCGTCGACCTCGATCACCAATTGATTGCCGTTCCAACCCATCGCTGACGGGCCGATCTGGATGCGTTCGGGGCTTTGCCGCAGAGCGGAGCGACCGCGATCCGTCATCGTGAACCGCCCGCGTGGACCGTAGGTCGCGACATTCATGCAGACATGGTTTTCGGGGTCCTTGCGTCCGGACCAGCGATACCAGGGCGAGAAGACAGAGCCTATGAAGGCGATGATCGAGATGGCCCGGCAGCCGTCATCGCTGATGCCGTCGACATACCACCACGCGTAGCCGTTCGGCGGGACCGCGAGGTTGAAGCACGGTCCGTCAAGATCGCCGCGGCCGCGTGCCGTCCGGAAAGCGCCGCCATCGGAACCCCGGGACCCGGATGCACCCCGCCCCCGCAGAGATACAGACCGGGGATCCTGCTCCGCGCTCTCGGGCGAGACAATGCCGCCGTGAGCCCATGCGGGCTCTGCCCGTAAAGGGAACCGAGGCTTGCCGGGAACAGAGTTTCGAAATCCGGTGGCGCGGTCAGCGCCTCCGGTCCGGGCAGTGGATCGATGGTCAAGCCATGTCGACCCAGAGCCGTGAATGTTCTGGTCTGACATTCGATGAAATCCTCTTGGGCAGAAGGGATATTTCCAATTGGAGCGGCATTCACAATCAACTCGATACGCTCTGCCTCGGGTACGGGATGGCCGATCCCGCGATCCTCGGCGCACAGGTAGACAGTCGGATCCGGTGCAGTCGCCACGTTGGCGATGGCTGCGAATTCCGGGGCTGGATCGGTCCGGAAGAACACGTTGTGGTGGACAAGATCGGGCCCGGACAGACGCGCGCGGAAACTCCAGACATTGGCGGAAAGCGCCCGCGCTTTGCGTGTCAGGTTCGGTACGGCGGCCCGCGCGTCCGTGCCGAGCGCGCCCACGGACAAGGCCCGGGGATCCCCGTTGAAAAGAATATGCCGCGCGTGGATGTGCCGCCTGTCTGCAGTCTCGATCCCTGTGACGCCGTCTCCGTCGCGGATGATGCGGGCGACATGGGTGTCGCAATTGATCTCGCCGCCTCGCTCCTCAAGGAGACGCGTCAGGGTCGCGGCCAATGCGGACATGCCGCCATCCACGGCCCAGACGCCCGAGGCCTCCGCATCCCAGATCAGCGCCAGAAGTGCGGGCACCCGGCTCGGATCTCCGCCGACATAGGTGGCGTAGCGTCCGAAAAGCTGGCTCAGACGGGGGTCCGTAAAACTGCGGCGCATGAGACGCTCAAGGCTGTGCCAAGGCGCCATATCCATCAAAAGCCGCGGATCGGTGGCAACCCTGCGCGCAAGCACAAGCGGATCGGGGTCGGCGGCCAGCATCATCGGGTCGAGAAACGCCTCGAAGAGGCGCCGCGCCCGGGCCGCGAAGGAGACGAACTCCGCCTCGCCGCGTGGCCCCGCCATGTCCCGGATCGCGGCTGCGCTGCGGTCATGGTCCGCAAAGAGATCGAGCACCGTTCCGTCATGCCAGAAGTGCCGCGCCAGAACCTCCTGTCTGACGAGGGTCAGATGGTCTTCGATCCGGGTGCCTGCGGCTTCGAAAACCGCATCGAAGACCCAGCGCATCGTCAGCACCGTCGGCCCCGCATCGACGCCGTCGACCTGGCGCATCTTGCCTCCAGGGGTCGCGGCGCGTTCCAGAACGTGGACGCGGTGTCCGGCCGATGCGAGTGTCAGGGCGGCTGTGAGGCCACCGATCCCGGCGCCAATGACGAGAACGGGATCGTGGTCAGCGCCCGGCAGAGATGCTCTTTCAGTTTTCACCCCTGAATTGTTGACTCGACATGGCAATGTGTCCAGTGTGATTTACACAATACTGTAAATCGTGATCGACAGTGGTCGCGGGAAAGAGAGCCGGACCATGGGCGTATCCCAGCGTATAGACACCGCCATTCTCCACGCCATCCGGCACGGACAGGACGGTCACGCCGCTCCCCGCAAATTGTCGGACGCGCTGCTTTACGCCTGCACACCCGGTGGCGCGCGCATACGTCCGACGATCCTCGTATCCGTTGCCATGGCTTGCGGCGATGACCGACCCGAGATGACCGATGCGGCCGCCGTTGCGCTGGAGCTCATCCACTGCGCAAGCCTTGTCCATGACGATCTGCCCTGTTTCGACGACGCCGATCTGCGGCGTGGCAAGCCGAGCGTGCATCGTGCGTACTCGCAGCCGATTGCCGTGCTGACCGGGGATTCCCTGATCATCATGGCGTTCGAGGTGCTCGCCCGGGCAGCCGGGACCGCGCCGGATCGCCTTGCACCGCTGGTGTCGCTGCTTGCGCGGCAGACCGGGATGCCGCATGGCATTTGCGCCGGTCAGGGCTGGGAGAGCGAGGAGAAGATCGATCTGTCCGCCTATCACCGGTCCAAAACCGGTGCGCTTTTCATTGCGGCGACGCAGATGGGGGCTGTCGCCTCGGGACAGGACGCGGAGCCATGGTACGAGCTGGGCGCGCGCATAGGCGAAGCCTTCCAGGTGGCCGATGATCTGCGTGACGCGCTGGGCACCGAAGAGGCGCTGGGCAAGCCCGCGCATCAGGATGAAGCCCATGATCGGCCGAATGCCGTGGCCGAACTTGGCGTCGAGGGGGCGGTTGCGCGCCTCACGGATATCCTGTCCGGTGCGATCGCCTCCATCCCGTCCTGCCCGGGCGAGGCGATGCTGGCCAAGATGGTGCGCATGCAGGCGGAGCGCCTGACACCCGGTCTGAGCCGGGTTCGGGTCTGATCCATGGCCTGGGTCGCGGGCGAAACTCCACCGATGTCACCCCGCCCGTCCCTGCGTGGCAAGCTCGCTCAATTGGCCGCAAAGCCCGCCTTTCAGCGCTGGGCGGCCCGATTCCCCCTGACTCGCAGGCATGTGCGCCGCGAAGGCGAGGCACTGTTCGATCTGGTGCAGGGTTTCGTGTCCAGCCAGGTTTTGCGTGCGCTGATCGAACTGCGCATTCCGCACCGCGCCATGGACGGCCCGCTGGATCCCAAGGAACTGGGCCCCGCGCTTGATATTCCCGCCGACCGAATGGCGCAGCTGCTGCAGGCAGGCGCGGCCTTGGGGCTTTTGCGCAAGGATAGAAACACATTCGTCATCACGACGCGCGGTGCTGCCCTGCTTGGCGTGCCCGGCCTCGAGGGCATGATCCGGCACCATGACGTGCTGTATCGCGATCTTGCCGATCCTGTCGCGCTGCTGCGAGGCGAGACCGAGACCGAGATGGCCAATTTCTGGCCCTACGTCTTTGGCGGTGCGGATGGCGATCCGGCGACGGCTCGGCTCTATTCCGGCCTGATGAGCGATACGCAGGGCCTGGTTGCCGAGGATACGCTCGATGCCGTGTCCTTCTCGGGCGTTCGTCACCTCATGGATGTGGGCGGTGGGCACGGCACCTTTGCCAAGGCTGTCTCTGTGCGGCATCAAGCGATGCGGCTCACCGTGTTCGATCTGCCCATCGTAGTCGCGGACGCGCCGCAGCATCCCGCGATCACGTTCCGTGCAGGATCCTTCCGGGACGGCCCGCTGCCCTATGACACGGGCGCGGATGCGATCAGCCTGATCCGCGTGCTTTACGATCATAGCGACGACACGGTGCGCGACCTCCTGCGCAAATGTCATGATGCCTTGCCTGCGGGTGGACGCCTTCTGATTTCCGAGCCGATGTCCGGCGGCGCAAAGCCCGATCCGGTCTGCGACGTCTATTTCGCGTTCTACACGATGGCGATGCGCACCGGGACTGTTCGGTCTGCAGAGCGAATCTCCGAACTTTTGCACGATGTGGGTTTCGGACGAGTCCAGCGCCACGCGGCGCGCCGACCTTTCGTGACCCAAGCGGTCGAGGCGCAAAAATCAAGGACATGTGGGAAAACTGTCTAATTAGATTGACAGTTTTGTATGTCATTGTAGTCTTACATCTTAAGTGTAAGAGTCGTCTGACAGTCAAATGCGGTCCCGCATTGCCTCTGACGCCTCGCTCAAGGGAGAAGCGCCATGATGTCAGAGGCCGTCTTGCTAGAAAGCCCGAAGGTGCTTTCGCTTGGCGCATTGTCTCTGAACGCGCCCGGTGCCGATGACCTCGTCGTCGACATTGCGTATTCGGGTATCTCCACGGGCACGGAAAAGCTGTTCTACACCGGTGAAATGCCGCCCTTTCCCGGCATGGGGTATCCCCTTGTTCCGGGCTACGAAGCCGCGGGCGAGGTTGTCGAAGCTGCGCCCGGTACCGGTTTCAAGCCGGGTGATCATGTCTTCGTGCCCGGTGCCGCCTGCTTTGAGGGCGCGCACGGGCTGTTCGGTGGCGCTGCCACGCGGCTTGTGACCAGTGCGGATCGCGTCAGTCGAATCGATCTCGCGATGGGCGAGACCGGCGCGCTTCTGGCTTTGGCTGCAACGGCCCGCCACGCCTTGGCAGGGTACCGAGCGGAGCTTCCCGAATTGATCGTCGGCCATGGCGTTCTGGGCCGACTTCTGGCGCGGTTGACCATCGCCGCCGGTGGACCTGCGCCAACCGTCTGGGAGATTGATCCGCAGCGCATGTCGGGGGCCACCGATTACCAGGTCGTCACGCCTGACGCGGATCCGCGCCGGGATTATCGCAGCGTTTATGACGCCTCCGGCAACGGTGCGATCCTGAACGACCTCGTCGGACGGCTGTCGCGCGGCGGAGAGATCGTGCTGGCCGGGTTCTATGCAGCACCGCTGTCTTTCGCCTTTCCGCCCGCCTTCATGAAGGAGGCACGCTTCCGCGTCGCAGCCGAATGGGCGCGTGAAGACCTCATCGCAACACGGACCCTGATCGAGACGGGCGCATTGTCGCTCTCTGATCTGGTGACCCACCGCACGACCCGAGGCGGCATCGCCGCGGCTTACGAGACCGCGTTCTGCGATCCGGCCTGCCTCAAAATGATCATCGACTGGAAGGACGCCGCATGAAGGACGAAGTGCAGAAGCACGCAGGCTCGGGCGAGGTCCCGAACCTGAAGGACTTCGATCAGCGACTGCGTGAGGAGGCGGGTGAAGACCTGGCCGACATCATCACGGATGAACCCAAGAGCAAGACGCAGATCATCGCGATCTACGGCAAGGGTGGCATCGGCAAGTCGTTCACGCTGGCCAATCTCAGCCACATGATGGCCGAGCAGGGTAAGCGCGTGCTGCTCATCGGCTGTGACCCCAAGTCCGACACGACATCGCTTCTGTTCGGTGGCAAGGCCTGCCCGACGATCATCGAAACCTCGACCCGCAAGAAGCTTGCCGGCGAAGAGGTGCAGATTGGCGATGTGTGCTTCAAGTCCGGTGGCGTCTTCGCGATGGAGTTGGGCGGTCCCGAAGTCGGTCGCGGCTGCGGCGGGCGCGGCATCATCCACGGCTTCGAGCTGCTGGAGAAGCTGGGCTTCCATGACTGGGATTTCGACTACGTCCTTCTGGATTTCCTGGGCGACGTGGTCTGCGGCGGCTTCGGCCTGCCCATCGCGCGGGACATGGCGCAGAAGGTGATCCTGGTCGCATCGAACGACCTGCAATCGCTTTATGTCGCGAACAACGTCTGCTCGGCGGTCGAGTATTTCCGCAAGCTCGGCGGCAATGTCGGCGTCGCGGGTCTTGTGGTGAACAAGGATGACCATTCGGGCGAGGCGCAAGCATTCGCCGAAGCGGCGGGCATCCCGGTGCTGGCCGCCATCCCGCAGGACGACGACCTGCGCAAGAAATCCGCCAATTACCAGATCGTCGGGACCTCGAAATCACCCTGGGGCGATCTGTTCGCGGGACTTGCCGCCGAAGTCGCGGAGGCTCCGCCGGTGCGGCCGACGCCGCTCGATCAGGACGGGCTGCTGGCGCTTTTCGACGGCTCCGAAGTGGGCGCGGGCGTCGTGCTGGAGCCTGCGACCGATGCGGACATGCGCGGCAAACACGCCAAACCGCAGCAAAGCCTCGAAGTCATCTACGACGACGCGTGATGCGCGTCGAAAGCCCCTCGAACCAAGTGGACACCCCGTGAAGGACGAAACGCACAATACCGCGAAAGACGCCGCCGGACAGGCCGCCCCGCAAGAGGGCATGGGCTGTCATTCGGGCAGCGAGCTGGAGCGTGCCGCGCGTGAAGCCGGGGCGTCTGATATCCTCGACCGCTACGCCGAGGATTACCCCAAGGGCCCGCATGACAAGCCGCAAAGCATGTGCCCGGCCTTCGGATCTCTGCGCGTTGGTCTGCGCATGAAGCGGGTGGCGACGGTGCTGTCAGGCTCGGCCTGCTGCGTCTACGGCCTCACTTTCGTATCGCATTTCTACGGGGCGCGCCGGTCAGTTGGGTATGTGCCCTTCAGTTCTGAGACGCTCGTGACCGGCAAGCTGTTCGAGGACATACGCGACTCGGTTCATGAGATGGCCGATCCGGAGGCCTATGACGCGATCGTGGTGACGAATCTCTGCGTGCCCACCGCGTCGGGCGTGCCGCTGCGACTCCTGCCCAAGGAGATCAACGGTGTCCGCATCGTGGGCATCGACGTGCCGGGCTTCGGCATCCCGACCCATGCGGAGGCCAAGGACGTGCTGGCGGGCGCCATGCTGGCCTATGCCCGCGAGGAAATCGCAGCAGGTCCCGTGCCTGCGCCTGAGACGCGCGTCACGGACCGGCCCACTTTGACCCTATTGGGCGAAATGTTCCCGGCCGACCCCATGATGATCGGCGCGCTTCTGGCGCCGATGGGCATCGCTGTCGGACCGACCGTGCCCTGCCGGGAATGGCGCGAGCTTTACGCCGCGCTCGATTGCGGCGCGGTGGCGGCGATCCACCCCTTCTACACGGCTGCCGTGCGCGAGTTCGAGGCCGCGGGCCGTCCCGTCATCGGATCGGCTCCGGTCGGCCATGACGGGACAGAGGCCTGGCTGGAAGAGGTCGGCGCGGCATTCAGCGTCGAGCGCGCCAAGATCGACGCGGCCAAGGCGGCCATGCTGCCAGCGATCAAGGCGGCCCTTGCTGCAAACCCCGTCGAGGGGAAAATCACGCTGTCGGGCTATGAAGGTTCCGAGCTGCTGGTCGCGCGGCTTCTGATCGAAAGCGGTGCGGATGTGCCTTATGTCGGCACGGCCTGCCCGAAGACACGGTTCTCCAAGGCAGACGCGGAATGGCTCGAGGCACATGGCTGCCGCGTGCAGTATCGTGCCTCGCTTGAGGATGACCTCGCCGCGATGAACTTCCACAAGCCCGACCTTGCCATCGGCACGACACCGATTGTGCAGAAGGCGAAAGAGCTGGGCGTGCCGGGTCTCTATTACACCAACCTCATCTCCGCGCGGCCCTTGATGGGCGTTGCGGGCGCAGGCTCGCTGGCCGAGGTGGTCAATGCGGCCATCGCGGGCAAGGCGCGGATGGACAAGATGCGCGACTTCTTCGAAGGGGTCGGCGCGCAGGACACCGCAGGCGTCTGGGAAGGCGCGCCGAACCTGCGGCCCGACTTCCGCGCGCAGCATCAGAAGAAACTCGACAAGGCGGCCAAGAAAGCCGCGGCGGAGCGGATGATATGACGGCGTGTTTTCAGAGAACGCGTCGGGGATGGTGCGCATGCTGATCCAGGATCATGATCGCGCGGGCGGCTATTGGGGCGCAGTCTACGCCTTCTGCGCCGTGAAGGGCCTGCAAGTCGTCATCGACGGCCCCGTCGGCTGCGAAAACCTGCCCGTCACGTCCGTCCTGCACTACACCGACGCTTTGCCGCCCCATGAGTTGCCCATCGTGGTCACGGGCCTGGGCGAAGAAGAGCTGGGCCGCGACGGTACCGAAGGCGCGATGCGGAGGGCGTGGGAAACGCTCGACCCGGCATTGCCGGCGGTGGTCGTCACCGGCTCCATCGCCGAGATGATCGGCGGCGGCGTCACGCCGCAAGGCACCAATATCCAGCGCTTCCTGCCGCGCACGATCGACGAGGATCAGTGGCAGGCCGCCGACCGGGCGATGACCTGGATCTTCACCGAATACGGCATGACCAAGGGCCGGATGCCGCCCGAAAAGAAGCGCGAGGAAGGTTCAAGGCCCCGCGTGAATATCCTCGGACCTATGTACGGCACGTTCAACATGCCGTCTGACTTGGCCGAGATCCGGCGCATGGTCGAAGGCATCGGCGCCGAAGTGAACATGGTGATGCCCATGGGCGCGCACCTGGCCGAGATGCGGAACCTCGTGAATGCCGACGCCAATATCGTGATGTATCGCGAGTTCGGGCGCGGCCTGGCCGAAGTACTGGGCAAGCCGTTCCTGCAAGCGCCCATCGGGATGGAATCTTCGACCCTGTTCCTGCGCAAGCTGGGGGACATGCTGGGGCTCGATCCCGAGCCGTTCATCGAGCAGGAAAAGCATTCCACGCTGAAGCCCGTCTGGGATCTTTGGCGGTCCGTCACCCAGGATTTCTTCGCCACGGCGAATTTCGCCGTCGTCGCGAACGAGACCTACACGCGCGGTATCCGCAAATACCTCGAGGACGATCTGGGTCTGCCCTGCGCGCTTGCGGTCGAACGGAAGGCCGGGGCCAAGACCGACAACGATCACGTGCGGGCGACGCTGCACGCGGCGCGTCCCATCGTCGTGATGGGCTCGATCAATGAGAAGATGTACCTCGCCGAGATGAGCGCTGGGCATGGGCCGAAACCGGCCTTCATCCCGGCTTCGTTCCCCGGTGCCGCGATCCGCAGGCATACCGGCACGCCTTTCATGGGCTATGCGGGGGCCGCCTATCTGCTGCAGGAAATCTGCAACGGGCTGTTCGACGCGCTGTTCCACATTCTGCCGCTCGGGGCTGCGATGGATGCGGGCGATGCCACGCCCACACCGCTCCGTCGCGACTTTCCCTGGGATGCCGATGCACAGGCCGAGCTTGACCGCATTGTCGCGTCCCATCCGATTCTCACCCGCATTTCCGCGGCCAAAACGTTGCGCGATGCCGCTGAGGCAGAAGCGCTCCGCCAGGGGGCCGAACGCGTCGTTCTCGAAACGGTCGCGGCCCTTGATCCATCCACGAAAGGACAGACCCCATGACCGACATCAGTTCGAATGCGCCCCAGCGGTCCCGCTCGACGAAACGGGGTACCGAGTTTCTTCTCTATTTCAGCCTGATTTTCGTGCTGGCGATCCCATTCGCCACCGTCTTCTGGCTGCTGGAGGTGTTCCAGAAGCAGACGCTCAACCTGCACGGGCCGCTGGCCCGCGCCTGGGCGGAAGCCGACCGGATCACGCCGCTCATTTTCTCGGCCTGATCCAGGTCCGAGAGCCCGAGACTGACTGCTCCTGACGGAGTGGGCAGGCCCCGAGGGGGAGACCCCGAAGGGACCCGGCCGTGAGGGTGTCACGGCGTCAGCGTAACGTTCCGGAGGAAAGTTAATGGCTGATAATACTGACCTGTCATTCACAGGTCTCACCGATGAGCAGGCGCAGGAACTGCACTCCGTCTACATGAGCGGCCTCTGGCTGTTCTCGGCGGTTGCGGTGGTCGCACACCTGGCGACCTTCATCTGGCGCCCTTGGTTCTGAGGAGAGAAGAGACATGGCAAAGTTCTACAAGATCTGGCTCATCTTCGACCCCCGCCGCGTGTTCGTGGCACAGGGTGTTTTCCTCTTCCTGCTCGCAGCGATGATCCACTTGGTCGTTCTTTCGAACGGCATCAACTGGTTCGAAACTGCTGCAGCGGTTGGCGCGGCCAACTGAGAGTGGCGGCGCGCCACTCGTGCGGGCCGATCCAAGGTGAATACGACAAAGCTGTGGGCGGATGAGGCAAAGGTCGCAACCGCCCACGGCAAACCAAGAACAAGAATACGACGAACCGACGGCACACGGTCGCTGACCGCAGGACGCCGCCACAAGCGGAGACAAAGACGATGGCTATGCTCAGCTTCGAAAAGAAGTACCGCGTCCGCGGAGGGACGCTGATCGGCGGCGATCTGTTCGACTTCTGGGTGGGCCCGTTTTACGTGGGCTTCTTTGGAGTCACGACCGCCTTTTTCTCGCTCCTCGGGACGATCCTGATCCTGTGGGGCGCTGCACATCAGGGCACGTTCAATCCCTGGCTCATCAACATCCCGCCACCTGACCTGTCCTACGGTCTGGGCGCGGCACCGCTGATGGAGGGCGGCCTCTGGCAGATCATCACGATCTGCGCGATCGGGGCCTTCTGTTCCTGGGCCCTGCGCGAGGTCGAGATCTGCCGCAAGCTCGGCATGGGTTATCACGTGCCCTTTGCCTTCTCGGTCGCGATCTTCGCCTATGTCACGCTCGAGGTGTTCCGCCCGATGCTGCTGGGCGCCTGGGGACACGCCTTCCCGTATGGCATCTTCAGCCATCTCGATTGGGTGTCGAACACGGGCTACGCCTATCTGCACTTCCACTACAATCCGGCGCATATGCTGGCGGTGACGCTGTTCTTCACCACCACGCTCGCACTGGCGTTGCATGGCGGTCTGATCCTGTCGGCGGCGAACCCCGAAAAAGACGAGATCATGAAGACCCCCGACCACGAGGACACGTTCTTCCGGGACTTCATCGGCTATTCGGTCGGCACGCTGGGCATCCACCGCGTCGGCTACCTTCTGGCCATCAATGCAGGCTTCTGGTCGGCCGTCTGCATCATCATCTCCGGTCCGGTTTGGACCAAGGGCTGGCCGGAATGGTGGAACTGGTGGCTCGAGATGCCGATCTGGGGACACCTGTGAGGAGGATGTAAGACATGCCTATGATTGAGTACCAAAACATCTTCACGCAGGTCCAAGTCCAGGGCACGCCTGAGATGGGAATGAACGATAACGGCCGGATGATGGAGGAGCGGACCAAGAACCCGTTCTTCTCCACCCTCGCGGGCTTCTTCGGAAACGCGCAGATCGGCCCGATCTACCTGGGCTGGACCGGTCTCGTCTCGCTTCTGACCGGTATCCTTGCGCTGAACATCATCGGTCTGAACATGCTGGCGCAGGTCGGCTGGTCGATCCCCGAGTTCATCCGGCAGGGCTTCTGGCTGGCGCTTGAGCCGCCGAGCCCGGAATACGGCCTCAAGATCCCGCCGCTGCAAGATGGCGGCTGGTACATCATCGCGAGCTTCTTTCTCCTGATCTCGGTGATGAGCTGGTGGGCGCGCTCCTACCTGCTCGCCCGCGAGCAGAAGATGGGCAAGCACATCTTCTGGGCCTTCGGTTCGGCGATCTGGCTGTTCCTGGTGCTGGGCCTCTTCCGCCCGGTGCTGATGGGATCGTGGTCGGAGGCCGTGCCTTACGGTATCTTCCCGCATCTCGATTGGACCACGGCCTTCTCGATCCGCTACGGGAACCTCTACTACAACCCGTTCCACGCGCTTTCGATCGTGTTCCTTTACGGCTCGGTTCTGCTGTTCGCCATGCATGGCGGCACGATCCTGGCAGTCACCCGCTATGGCGGTGACCGCGAGCTTGAGCAGATCGTTGACCGGGGCACGGCCACCGAACGGGCCGCTCTGTTCTGGCGCTGGACCATGGGCTTCAACGCCACGATGGAAGGCATCCACAGATGGGCATGGTGGTTCGCGGTTCTCGCACCGATCACCGGCGGCATCGGTATCCTGCTGACGGGCACGGTCGTGGACAACTGGTTCATCTGGGCACAAGAGCATCACTTCGCTCCGGCCTATGACGGAAGCTACGGCTACCAGTCCTACGGACAGACCTATCAGTCCTTTATCGGCGGAGGTGAGTGACATGTTACCCTGGTTCAAGAAGTGGAATTCGGAACGTCCCACCGACATCTACGGCCCGGCCATTCTGGTCGGTGCCCTGGGGTCCGCCGTTATCGTCGCAGCCTTCCTCGTGGTGGTGGGCCAGCCCTTCGCCACGAAGTCGATGCAGACGGGACCGGCAGGCACGGGCATGGTCGTCACCGAATTCGTGAACGAGATCGAGGCGGCAGATCCCACGATCGAGGGATACTACACCGAAGCGGCCTACGTGCCGGAAGAGGGCGAGGCGCTTGCCTCGGATGTCTACGAGAACGTCCAGGTTCTGGGCAATGTGACGGAAGGCAACTTCCTGCGCCTGATGAACGCGATGACCCAATGGGTGTCGCCGGAACAGGGCTGCGTCTACTGCCATGCGGGCGCCAACGAGGGCAATTACGCCGGTGACGATCTCTACACCAAGATCGTCTCCCGGCGGATGATCCAGATGACCCAGAACATCAACGAGTTCTGGGCGGGTCACGTGAATGCCAACGAAGAGGTCGGGGTGAACTGCTACTCTTGCCACCGCGGCCAGAACGTGCCGTCCGAGATCTGGTTCAAGATCGCGCCGGTGAACGAGGCAGCAGAAGGCTGGGCGGCGGTGCAGAACCGCGTCACCGTCCAGAGCCAGTATACGTCGCTGCCCTCTGACGCGCTCGAGAAATACCTTCTCGATGGTGAGCAGATCAACGTGCACAACCTCGAAGCGCATGTGGCCGAACTGCCCAGCCAGGAAGGCGTGCGTAACTGGCAGCAGACGGAACGGACGTTCAGCCTGATGAACTACGTCTCGAACTCGCTCGGGGTGAACTGCAACTTCTGCCACAACAGCCGGGCCTTCTACGACGGCGGGCAGATCACGCCGCAATGGGCCACGGAAAGCCTGGGCATCCAGATGGTGCTCGAGATGAACAACGATTATCTCGTGCCGCTCGAGGATCAGTATCCGCCCGAGCGTCTGGGTCCGGTCTATGCCGATGCGCCGAAGGCTGCCTGCAAGACATGCCACAAGGGCTATCAGCAGCCGCTGCAAGGCATGAACGTGATCGCCGACTGGCCTGAACTGGCCACGACATCCGGCGAATACGTCTACGAATGATGCGATCCGGGCGGCGGCCTCCCCCGTCGCCCGGAAGCGTCGCCAGATCCGGTCATTTTCCTTTCCCAGGATGACCGGATGTCGGGGGGAAACCCCCGGTTCCCTTCCTGTTGGCTACAGGAGCTGGCGCCGTGTCGCGTGAAACGCAAGTTTTGCATGACACGGCGCCTTTTTCAATCTTGGAGATCGCGCCATGACCCGTCCCGCCACACCGATCCTCGACCGCGTCGCCTCTCCTGCCGATCTCAGGCGCATGGATGACCGGACGCTTTCCAAGCTGTCGGATGAACTGCGCGCGGAAGTGATCTCCGCCGTGTCGGAGACGGGCGGTCATCTTGGATCCTCTCTCGGTGTGGTCGAACTGACCGTCGCGATCCACGCGGTCTTCAACACGCCGATGGACAAACTGATCTTCGACGTGGGTCACCAATGTTACCCGCACAAGGTCCTGACGGGTCGCCGCGACCGCATCCGGACCCTGCGTCAGAAGGGCGGGCTGTCCGGGTTCACCAAACGCTCGGAATCCGAATACGACCCGTTCGGTGCGGCGCATTCCTCAACCTCAATCTCGGCCGCGCTCGGATTTGCCGTCGGTCGCGACATGGGCAAACCCACGGGCGATGCGATCGCGGTGATCGGGGACGGCTCCATCTCGGCGGGCATGGCCTACGAGGCGATGAACAATGCCGGTGCGGAAGGCCGACGTCTGTTCGTGATCCTTAACGACAACGAGATGTCCATCGCCCCACCCGTGGGCGCGATGTCGTCGTACCTATCGTCGCTTTACGGCCAGGAGCCGTTTCAGAAGATGAAATCCCTTGCCGAGGGCTTCGAATCCGCGTTGCCCGGCCCGATGCGCGATGGCGCGCGGCGTGCACGCGAACTGGTGACAGGGCAGGGCGGCGAAAGTGGATCGCTCTTCACCGCGCTGGGCTTCGATTACCTCGGCCCCATCGATGGGCACGATATGGGCCAGCTTCTGAGCGTGCTTCGTTCCGCCCGGGCGCGCGCCACAGGGCCGGTTCTGATCCATTGCTGCACCGTGAAGGGCAAGGGCTACGCGCCAGCCGAGAAAGCCGCCGATTGCGGGCATGGCGTGTCGAAATTCGACCCTGCAACGGGCGTTCAAGCCAAATCGACGCCCAACGCGCCCGCCTATACCAAGGTCTTCGGCCAAGCCCTGACCGAGGCCGCCGCGCGCGATCCCGACGTGGTGGCCGTCACGGCGGCGATGCCGTCGGGCACCGGCGTCAACATCATGGCAGAGCGTTTCCCGGCGCGGGTCTTCGACGTGGGAATCGCCGAACAGCACGGCGTGACCTTTGCTGCCGCCCTCGCAGCCTCGGGGCTCAAGCCTTTCGCGGCGATCTATTCGACCTTCCTTCAGCGCGGCTATGACCAGGTCGTACATGACGTGGCGCTGCAGAACCTGCCGGTGCGCTTCGCCATCGATAGGGCGGGGCTTGTGGGTGCGGATGGCGCGACGCATGCCGGGGCCTTCGATATCGGCTACCTTGCGTCGCTCCCGAACATGACCGTGATGGCCGCGTCGAACGAGGCCGAGCTTGCGCGCATGGTCGAAACCGCGCGTGGCCACGATACGGGGCCCATCGCCTTCCGCTATCCGCGCGGCAATGGCACGGGCGTCGCGATCCCGGAGCGTCCGGAGGCGCTTGAGATCGGCAAGGGCCGGATTGTGGCGGAAGGCAGCGACGTGGCCTTCCTGTCCTTCGGGGCGCATCTTACCGAGGTTGAGACCGCGGGCTCGATGCTGGCACTGCAAGGTGTCAGCGCGACCATCGCCGATGCCCGCTTCGCCAAACCGCTCGACATGGACCTGATCCGGCAGCTTGCGCGTCATCACAGGGCCCTGATTACCGTGGAGCAGGGCGCGCAGGGGGGCTTTGGTGCCCAGGTTCTGCACGCGCTGGCCGCGGAAGGCGCGTTCGATCAGGGTCTCGCGATCCGCACGCTGACATTGCCGGACAGGTTCATCGATCAGGCCAGTCCCGCGGATATGTATGCCGACGCGCAGCTCTCGGCGCAGGACCTGGTTCTGGCCGCGATGCGCGCGCTGGGACGGGACGCCAAGGTGGTGCCGTTGCGCGCGTGAGAGCGAACCGCTTCGGGCATCGAGCCCGAAGCGGCCCTACGAGAGGCCAGCCTCTCGTGCTCTCCGACGTTTTTTGGAAAGATGAAGGAAAAGGGGGCGTCGTGTTTGCGGCGCCCTTGTGCGCCTGACCCGGCCGCGAAGCCGAGGGCGGCAAAACGGCGCGCGGCTACTCTGCCGCTGTGCCGAGCCGTTCGGGGAAGATGCGCGCGGCGTGCTCGGTCACGTAGATGCGCAGCCAGGGCGTGAAATCCTCAGGGGCCTCGGCGATCCGGGCGCGCAAAGCTGCAAGCGGCACCCATTCCGTCGCCATCACCTCGTCGGGATTGGGCGCGATCCGTAGGTCGGCAGGAGCGTCTGCCGTGAAGAGATCCACCACCTCATGCTCGATCAGCCCACAGCCTACATCGGCGCGGTATTCGATCCGGTCCCGGTAATCGAGTGCGAGGCCGCGAATGCCCAACTCCTCGCCCAGGCGCCGGATCGCACAGACCTCGGGGTCTTCGTTCCAGTGCGGATGCGTGCAGCAGGTATTCGCCCAGAGACCCGGCGTGTGGTATTTGCCCAGGGCACGTCGTTGCAGCAGGATCTCCTCCCCGCGCATCACGAAGACCGAGATCGCCTTGTGGCGCAGACCGCGGCGGTGCACCTCCAGCTTCTCGATGGCGCGCAGGGCGCCGTCTTCCCAAGCGGGGATAAGGGTCGTCATACATGCGTCTCCGGCACGAGCCCTGCAAGGTGGCGCAGGTTCTTGAAGCCGATCTTCAGATGCGCCATGGGCCGTGCTTTGACGAGTTTCTTGTTCATGTAGGCCTCGAAGGTCAACCGCTGCACATCGATGTCATGGCAGAGCGAGACGAAGCGTTCGCGGCGTTCATCGGAGCGATAATAGGCGTTCTGCATCGAGGCCAGAACGCGAAAGACCGTCTTGTGCTCGCGCATGAAGAGCTTGCGCGCGAGTTTGAGTGCGCGTGGATTGGCCGTGGTGAGATAGGCCTCGGCCGCGGCGGCGGCGACACGGCCGCCTGTCATGGCGTAGTAGATACCCTCACCGGAGGAAGGCGCGACGACGCCCGCCGCGTCCCCTGCGAGGATCAGATCGCGGCCGTTGTCCCAGCGATCGAGCGGCTTGAGCGGGATCGGCGCCCCTTCGCGGCGCAACGTCTCGCAGCCTTCCAGATGGGACGATATGCGCAGGTCGGCGGTGGCCTTCTTCAGATCCACTTCGGAGCGTTCCGTGCCCATGCCGACCGAGACCGTATTGCCATGCGGGAAGACCCAGCCGTAGAAATCGGGCGAAATCCGCCCGTCATAGATCACGTCGCAGCGATGCGGGTCGTAGTAATCCGAGGGCGTCGGGGCCGCGATGATTTCGTGATAGGCAAAGACCAGCGGGATGCGGTCGGCGCCGTCGATCTCGCCTCGGGCGACACGGCTTTTGGCGCCATCTGCGCCGATGATGAGCCGCGTCGAGATCTGTTTCTCCTCGCCGCTGGCCTTGTCGCGATAGACAACGCGGGGCCAGCCGCGCGACCGGTCGATCCTCAAAAAGGTGCCGGTGAGCCGTTCGGCCCCGGCGGCCACCGCGCGGTCGCGCAGCCAGGGGTCGAAATCCTTCCGGTCGACCATGCCGACGAACCCGTTCTCGACGGGGATGTCCACGTGCCGCCCCTGCGGCGAGATCATGCGTGCGGTCGAAATCTTGGTGAGAAGCTGGCTTTCGGGAACGTCGAAATCCTGCATCAGCCGGGGCGGGATCGCGCCGCCACAGGGCTTGATCCGGCCTTCCCGGTCCAGAAGCGCCACCCGTTGGCCATTGCTGGCCAGATCATGCGCGGCAGTGGCCCCGGCGGGTCCGCCTCCGACAACGACGACATCATAGACCATGTTTACTCTCCGGGTTGCAGGGCAGGGGAGGCGGCCGGGGCCGCCATGACGTGACGCGCCAGCCATGCGGCGGCGACAAAAAGAGCGGCTTCGATCAGGAAGACGGATCCGAAGGCGGTGGCATCGGGGGTGAATTGCCGCGCGAGGTCGGCAAGGCCCGCTCCGGCAAGACCGCCGAAGCCTGCGGCAATCGCCTGCGCGGCGCCCCAGAGTCCCATCCTTGTGCCTTCGCGCTGGGCGCGGCCTTCGCCTGCCAGCGCCATCATCGACCCTATGGCGGCGACGGCGAACATGCCGTTGAAAAAGCCCAAGACGACGGTCGCTTGCATCAGCGGAGCGGCAGGTCCGGCCTGACCCAGCACGGCGATGGAGACCAGTGCCGCGGCAGAGCCGAGGCATCCCGCGATGACCCAATGGCGGAGCGCGCCGATCCGGAGGCCGGTTGCCATGATCCCGACGGTCAGCATTCCGAGAAAGACACCGCCATTCTGCGCGCCCGAAAGCTGCGTCGACTGGCCGGGCGTGAAGTTGAACACGAGACCGGCATAGGGTTCGAGGATCAGCTCCTGCATGAAATAGGCGGTCATCGACAGGAAGACGAATATGGTGAAGGCGCGGGCATGTGGCTCCGCCCAGATCTCGGCCATCCCGTCGCGAAAGCGCATGGGCTCAGGCTCGGCTTCTGCCACGATGCCACGCTCGATCCGCCAGGTGGCGATGAGTGTCAGCAGGAAGGCGATGGCCGCCACGCTCGCCACGATGGTCATGAGCCGCGCGGGGGAATAGGGATCGAGAAGCCCGCCCACGACGCCCGCGGTCATGGCGATGCCGAAGATCATCATCAGCCAGGTGATCGTGGCGGCGGCCGCGCGGCGATGCGGGGTCGTGGCCGTGGCCAGAAGCGCCAGAAGCGAGGTGCCGGACGCGCCAACACCGAGGCCGATCAGGGCGTAAGCCAAAATGGACAGCGCAAGGCCCGCGGCGAAGCTCGTCTCCAACAGGACAACGCCGCCCGCAGCTCCGACACCGCCGAGGCCCAGCGCGAACATGCCGCGCAGGATCCATGCGGTCCGGTTGCCACCCGTGTCAGACAGGAATCCCCAGCTCGGTCGGGTGATCTGGATGCCGTAATGCAGCGCCACGAGGAGTCCCGGCAGGACCGCAGGCAGCGCAAGCTCCACCACCATGAGCCGGTTCAGGGTCGAGGTGGTCAGAACGACGATGGCGCCAAGGCACATCTGCACAAGGCCGAGGCGGACGATGGAAAGCCAGGAGAGCGTCATACTGCACCTCGGATCGAGCGCAGCGCTAAGGCGGCGACCATCATGCCGGAGACGTAGAGAAGGACGCCGGTGCCGTTATACCAGGGCGCCTTCGCCTTCGGGTCGCGCAGCATCACGCGCATGGCCAGAAGCTGCAATCCGACAAGGGCACCGATGGCAAGCGCATGCAAGGGACGGTCGAGCGACAGAAGAAGCCCGATCACGCCGAGCTGCGGCAGGATCATGCCCCAGCAGGCCACACGCGCCGCGCGGTCGGGACCGAGCGTCACCGGAAGGGAGGCGACGCCGGTCTGGCGGTCGCCCTCCAGTGCCTTGAAATCGTTGAGGGTCATGATTCCGTGCGCACCGAGCCCGTAAAGAAGGGCGGTGAGGATGACGGGACCGCTTGGCAGGCTCTGCGCGAGGATCGCGGCACCGGTGAACCAGGGCAGCGTCTCGTAGGAGAGTCCCACCAGACCCGGCCCCCACCAGCCCGACTTCTTCAGGCGCAGCGGTTCTGCGGAATAGGCCCAGGCCGCGGCAACTCCGACCATCGTGGCAATGAAGCCCCAAAGACCCAAGAGCGCGCCCACGGAGAGGGACAGCGCGGACATGGCCAGCGCGATCCACAAACCCCACCGCCCCGGCACGCGGCCCGAGGGGATCGGGCGATCCGGCTCATTGATCGCGTCCACATGCCGGTCGCACCAATCGTTCGCAGCCTGGCTCATGCCGCAGACGATGGGACCGGCCAGGATGATGCCAAGCACGACGAGGCCTGGCGCGTGGCCAAGTGCGACGCCCGAGGAGACCGCACCGCAGAGATAGGCCCACATCGGCGGAAACCATGTGACAGGCTTGATCAGCCGCAGCATCGCAGCGGGTTCCGGATAACGGCGCGCGTGTAAACTTAGACTGACACTCATACGTCAGTTAGACACGACACTCTGAGTCGGCGCAAGTATTCTTGCGGCAACGGCCACTTTGCGCTGGTGTTTCAGGGTCGAATTTTGGGGGTGATCAGTCCTGATCTCCGCTTTCGCGGTTCAGAAGCCCGTATTTGCGCAGCTTCACATAGAGCGATTGCCGCGACAGGCCGAGCATCTCCGCCGCCGCCACGCGGTTGTTGCGCGTCAGGTTCACAGCCGTCTCGATGCACATCTTTTCGACCACATCGGTGGTTTCGGCGACGATCTCCTTCAGCGTGGCGGAGCCTACGAGCTCCATCACGTTGCGGCTTGATTCCTCGGAGGCATGCATCTGCGAACGGCGCAGGGAATCCGTGCGCGTGCTATCGCGGATGATGAAGCCGATCATCGGCTCGGACCGGGTATTGATCATCGTCGCGGACATCTCGATCGAGGTCTCGGCACCGAATTCGTTGGTCACCTTGGTCGCATAGAAGCGCATCTTTCCGGCGCGGCGCGCATTCTCGGTCACGACGTTCATGTCGATCTGACCGCGGCTCAGGAAATCCGACAACTTGCGCCCTTTGACATCCACGAGGTGCGCCGCGTCGATCATCTCGAGGAAGCTGTCATTCGCACTCTGGATAAGGCCCGATGCCGTGGTCAGCACCATCGCGTCGGGGCCTTGTTCGAACAGGGCGGCGAATTCGTCATGGCTGCCGGAGCCGCGCGCATCCGAGCCGCCCACTTCATCGAGCCGCAGGATCAGTACGCGCTCTCCGGCCGCGCGGAAGACGTGCGGAACGAAGCTGACGTCGCTGTGACCGCGGCGCACACGGGCCGTGACCGGCTGCGAGCCTTCGGAGATGGCCGCGTTCAGGAGGCTCTCGATGAATTCCTCGCGGCCCCGGTCGTGAAATTCGTTGGCGAAGATGGCCCCGATGAAATCCTCCCGCGACGACCCGAGAAGGGCAGCGGCGGGATCATTGAGGTCCTTGATGCGACCACCGGTGACCGAAACGAAGACGATGGGGTCCTGAACGGTACGCAGGAGAAGCCGGTAGCGCGCATCGAATTCGCGCCGCGCCTCGTATCCCTGCTCAAGCGACATCTGCGCCTGAACGAGCTGGGCCTGGGTTTCCGCGACGATGCTCAGATCACGACCGAGCAGAAGCACGCCCCGGCCCGACGGATCCGGGTAGAAGCTGTATCGAATCGGAAATTCCCAGCTGCGCCCATCTTCATGGTTCAACTCGACCGGGCGGGCGACGGAGCCGGTTTCACGGAAAGTCTTGAGGGCGTTTTCCAGCTTCGGCAGGCTTTCGACCGTCAGCACGTTGCCGATGGGCTGCCCGACCCAGCTATCGGTCTTGCCCGGGGCCTTTTCGCCGAGAACATCCAGAATGCGCGACTCGCCATCAATCAGGAGCGCGATGTCACAAGCTGCCGTGAGAAGCCCGTTCAGAGCGTCCCGGCTGTCAGCCAATTCCCTTCCGGATTCCTGCTCTTGTGCTTCTCTTTGTGACATTACCTCACCTTGGGTGGGTCAGAGTTCATTCGGCTTCGGCAATACTGGAACGCGGCACGTGCATCACCGGTTACCAAGTCGGCCCCGGTCTCTGTCGCGGTTTTTTGCGATGAAGTCAAAGCTAGGCCGCCGACAATGAGTGGAGGCGGGGCGTCTAAGGAAGACTTAATGCGCGTGATCATTTCTGCAATGGCGGCCATTTTGATTTCACGCGGGCAGGTGAAAAACACCCCGTCGTAAGGATCGTTGCGCAGAACGCGCAGCAATGTCGCGGGACTCGGGCCGAACATCAGCCGAACGGAGGCATTCATGCGCCGCAATTGCGCGGTGATGACATGGGCGCCAAGCGTGTGGGTGTCGCCATCCGGGACCACAATGACAATCGCGGGCTCCGTCAAGGTGGCGGGCTCCGTACTCCAGCTTTCCGCAAGCAGACTGAGCATGCCCTGAAGCCGTGCGGTCCCGATCGTCACCTGCGCGAAATCCATCTCGTCCTCGCACCACATCGTGCCCAGCGCGGCGGCGGCGGCCGGGATGCAATCGTCGATGATGTCGTCCACGCGCAGCCCGTCGGCCTGCAACTCCGAGATGAGCTTTTCCGCGACGAACGGGCCCGGCATGCAAACGCGGTTGATCGTTTGATCAATGAGAGACTTCAGGTGACGTTCGGATTTGCGTTTCGATGTCGTCTGCATGAGCGACACGACGGAGCTTGCCAGAGCCGAGATCTCGGGCCGATCTTCCTGCACATTCGCTGGGTTCGAAAGAAAATCCGACATTTCTGAAACCGGGTCCAAACACCCTGATCGCGCCGAGAGGAGTCCCGGGACTCGATGGGCAGAAGCGTGGCGATCTTGGATCAAAATGTCAAATCAAACTGACATATGGCGTTTTCAGAATTGATTTCGGCCCGCTGAGACCTCCTGAAATCAAGAGACTACGGCGATCTGTCTTAGCTGTTTTACATAATGACTGAAACTTCAGCCGTCAGACTGGCTGAACTGTAAGTTTGAATTGACACTTTTCGTATCGGGCGTCTACCTTGAACATATGACCCATGCGGAATCGCCCCTCAACTATCCCAAGCACCTGCCGGGGCACGCGCCCCGTGCCGCGCCGCTCTACACCCCTGAAGAACGCGCGCGCCGGGATGCCACGCGCTGGACATTGGTCCAAGGCATCCTCGCCCCGGCGCAGTTCCTGGTCTTCCTGGTCTCGCTGGCTCTGGTGATCCGGTATCTCGTCACGGGCGAGGGATATGCCGTTGCAACCTGGTCGATCATCGCCAAGACCGGCGTGCTTTACCTCATCATGGTGACAGGCGCGATCTGGGAAAAGGTCGTCTTCGGCCAATACCTCTTCGCACGCTCCTTCTTCTGGGAGGACGTCGTCAGCTTCGCGGTGATCGCGCTGCACACTTACTACCTCTGGGCGCTACTGACCGGCAGCCTCGGCCCGACGGCCCTCATGGTGGTCGCGCTGACGGCTTATGCGATCTACGTCGTCAATGCAGGGCAGTTCGTTCTGAAGCTGCGGCGCGCGCGCCTCGATGGAGGTGCGGCATGAACGATCACGCACCCCTTCCACCGTCCCGCGGTTGCCTCGACACGCCGGTTCTGAAGGAACGCGGTCAGCACGAGGTCTTCTGCGGACTGACCGGCATCGTCTGGCTGCACCGCAAGATGCAGGACGCGTTTTTCCTCGTCGTGGGATCGCGCACCTGCGCCCATCTGCTGCAATCGGCGGCGGGTGTGATGATCTTCGCAGAGCCCCGTTTCGCCACCGCGATCCTCGAGGAAACCGACCTCGCCGGCATGGCCGACGCGCAGGAGGAGCTGGACCGCGTCGTGCATGAGCTTCTCGCGCGGCGGCCCGATATCCGGCAGCTCTTCCTCGTGGGGTCCTGCCCGTCCGAGGTCATCAAGCTCGATCTTGCCAAGGCCGCGGAGCGCCTGACGGTGTCGCATGCGCCGCATGTGCGGGTGCTGAATTATTCGGGCTCCGGCATCGAGACGACCTTCACGCAAGGCGAAGATGCCTGCCTCGCCGCGATGGTCCCGGTCCTGCCCAAGACCGAGGCACGCGAGCTGATGCTCGTCGGTGCGTTGCCCGACGTGGTCGAGGAGCAGGCGCTGAGCTTGCTGGAACAGATCGGCGTCGGTCCGGTCCGCGTTCTGCCCGCGCATACGAAGGCCGAGGAATACGGCGTCGGCCCGAATACGCGCTTCGCCCTGATGCAGCCCTTCCTGGGCGAGACGCATGCGGCGCTGATCCGGCGCGGGGCGCAGCATATTCCGGCCCCCATGCCCTTCGGGGAAGAGGGCACGACCCGTTTCCTCGAGGCGATTGCCGCCGAGTTTGGCATCGGGGCCGACGTGGTCGCCCGTGTCACCGAAGGCCCTCGCAACCGGGCGCGCGCGGCGATTGCCAAAGTGTCCGAACCCCTGCGCGGAAAGCGCATCTTCTTCTTCCCTGACAGCCAGCTGGAAATCCCGCTGGCGCGTTTCCTGACCCGCGAATGCGGGATGGAGGCGGTCGAGGTCGGCACACCCTACCTCACCCGCGAAATCCTGGGGCCGGACCTCGCGCTTTTGCCAGCAGGCCCGCGGATTTCCGAAGGACAGGATGTGGACCGGCAATTGGCCCGCGTCCGCGCGGATCGCCCCGATCTGACGGTGTGCGGGCTGGGTCTGGCCAATCCGCTCGAAGCCGAGGGCATGGCCACGAAATGGGCAATCGAGCTCGTCTTCACGCCGGTGCATTTCTACGAACAGGCCGCCGATCTGGCCTCCCTCTTCGCGCGTCCTTTGCGTCGCCACGCGATGCTGAAGGTGGCGACGTGAAGCTGACCGTCTGGACATATGAAGGCCCGCCGCATGTGGGCGCGATGCGTGTCGCCACTGCGATGAAGGGGCTACACTACGTGCTGCACGCGCCTCAGGGCGACACCTATGCGGATCTGCTGTTCACCATGATAGAGCGGCGCAATCATCGCCCGCCCGTGACCTACACGACATTTCAGGCGCGCGATCTGGGCTCTGACACGGCGAACCTGTTCAAGACCGCCTGCCTTGAGGCTTATGACCGGTTTCAGCCGCAGGCGATGATCGTTGGCGCCTCCTGCACCGCCGAGCTGATCCAGGACGATCCAGGCGGCATGGCGGAGACCATCGGCCTGCCGATCCCGGTCATTCCGCTGGAGCTCCCGTCTTATCAGCGCAAGGAAAACTTCGGCGCGGACGAGACCTTCCTGCAGATCTGCCGCCACCTCGCGCGGCCTGTCGAGAAGACCGCGCATCTCAGCGCGAACCTGATCGGGCCCACTGCGCTGGGCTTCCGGCATCGTGACGACATCACCGAGGTGACGGCGCTCCTGGAAGAGATGGGCATCTCCGTGAATGTCTGCGCGCCTTATGATGCCACGCCCGAGGATATCACCCGGCTCGGGGCCGCGCATTTCAACGTGCTGATGTATCCCGAAACGGGCGAGAGTGCCTGCCGCTGGATGGAGCGCGAGTTGGGCCTGCCCTACACCAAGACCGTGCCCATCGGTGTCGGCGCGACCCGCGATTTCGTGGCCGAAGTGGCCACTTTGGCTGGAACAGAGCCGAAACTGGACGACAGCCGCCTGCGTCTGCCCTGGTACTCGGCGTCGGTCGACAGCACCTACCTGACCGGCAAGCGCGTCTTCATCTTCGGTGACGGGACCCATGTGGCAGCCGCCGCGCGGATCGCCCGCGACGAGATGGGCTTCGAGGTGGCGGGCATGGGCTGCTACAACCGCGAAATGGCGCGGCCCATTCGGGCGCTGGCCCGCGAATACGGCGTCGAGGCGCTGATCACCGACGATTACCTCGAGGTTGAAGCGACGATTGAGGCGCTCGCGCCCGAGATGATACTCGGCACCCAGATGGAACGGCATATCGGCAAGCGTCTGGGAATTCCCTGCGCCGTTATTTCCGCGCCTGTCCACGTGCAGGACTTCCCCGCGCGTTACTCGCCGCAGATGGGGATCGAAGGCGCGAACGTCATCTTCGACACCTGGGTGCATCCGCTGGTGATGGGGCTGGAAGAGCACCTGCTGACCATGTTCCGCGAGGATTTCGAGTTCCACGATGCGGCCGGGCCCAGCCATCACGGCGGCCATGCGCCCCGTCCGATGGACAGCGCCCCCGCAAGCGAATCCGAGGTCGCTCACGCGCCTGCTACCAGCGTCGAGGTCGTCTGGCTGCCTGCTGCGGAAAAAGAGCTGAAGAAGATCCCGTTCTTCGTGCGCGGCAAGGCCAAGCGAAACACCGAGACCTTCGCCTCCGAACGCGGCCAATCCGAAATCAGCGTCGAGACGCTCTACGAGGCCAAAGCCCATTATGCGCGATGAGCTGGCACATATGGGCGGATATCACATCGCCATCGTCACGCTCGACGCCCATAGCGCCGGACCTGTCGCTCGTGCAAAGGCGCGACTGGCCGAGGATTTCCCGGGCCTCGAGATCAGCGTGCATGCTGCCGCAGAATGGGGCGAGAGCCCGCAAAGCCTGACCGACGCCAAGCGCGCGGTTGCGCGGGCCGACATGATCGTCGCGAACCTTCTGTTTCTCGAGGAACATGTCAAACATATCCTGCCGGATCTGCGCGCCGCCCGCGAGCGCGTCGATGCCTTCGTGGGCGTCATCGCCGATGCGGAGATCGTGAAGCTCACCAAGCTCGGCAAGCTCGACATGTCCGCGCCCCAAAGCGGCATGATGAAGCTGATGAAGAAGCTGCGCGGCTCGTCGAAGCCCTCCTCGGAGGATGGCGCGAAGAAGATGCGGATGCTGCGCCGTCTGCCCCGCATGCTGAAGCTGATCCCGGGCAAGGCACAGGATCTGCGCTCCTGGTTCCTGATGATGCAGTACTGGCTCGGCGGCTCGGACGACAATTTCGAGGCGATGATCCGCTATCTGATGTCGCGCTATGCAGGCCCCGAAGCGCTGCGCGGCGGGGTTGCGCCGGAGCCGCTCGAATACCCCGAGGTTGGACTTTACCACCCGGATCTCGGGGCACGCATCACGACGGATCCCGCGGACATCCCCGGTCCTGCGAACCCCGTGGCGACCGTCGGCATGCTGATGATGCGCTCCTACATCCTTGCAGGCGACACGGCGCATTACGACGCCGCGATCCGCACCTTCGAGGAGAAGGGCATCCGCGTTTTGCCCGCCTTTGCCGGTGGTCTGGACGGGCGGCCCGCGATCGAGACGTATTTCAAGGATGCGACCGGCGCGAAGATCGACACGCTGGTGTCGCTGACCGGCTTCAGCCTCGTGGGCGGTCCCGCCTATAACGACAGCGACTCGGCTGTTGCGGTGCTGAAGGCGTTGGATGTGCCCTATGTCGCCGCACATCCGCTGGAATTCCAGACGCTCGGCCAATGGGCGGAGGCGAACCAGGGGCTCGGCCCGATCGAGACGACGATGCTGATCGCGCTGCCTGAGCTTGATGGCGCGGTCTGTCCGACGGTCTTCGGCGGAAGGCATGGCGAGGGGGGCTGCGACGGCTGCGCCCATCGCTGTCGTCCGCAAGGCACCGACAAGGCCATGGCGCCGTGTCCCGAACGGATCGAGAGCCTTTCCGAGAAGGTCCTGCGCCTTGCCCGTCTGCGCCGCAAGACGCGCGCCGAGGCCAAGATCGGGATCGTTTTGTTCGGCTTCCCGCCCAATGCAGGCGCTGCCGGAACCGCCGCCTATCTCGACGTATTCGAAAGCCTTTTCAACGTCATGCACGCGATGAAAGACCGGGGCTACACAATTGGGCCGCCTTCGAGCGTTACAGAACTCCGTGCCGCCGTTCTGGAAGGGAACGCCGCGCAATACGGTCAGGACGCCAATGTCGCCGACCATGTCAGCGCCGACACGATCGTGCGCAGCACGCCGCCCCTGAAGGCGGTTGAGGCGGTCTGGGGTCCGGCGCCCGGCCGCATCCAGTCCGACGGGCGCGGCGTCTTCGTGCTGGGCCAGCATTTCGGCAATGTCTTCGTCGGTCTGCAACCGGCCTTCGGGTGGGAAGGCGATCCGATGCGCCTTCTCTTCGAGGGCAGCTTCGCGCCGACCCATGCCTTCACCACTTTCTACCTGTGGCTGCGCAACACCTATCAAGCCGATGCACTGCTGCATTTCGGGATGCATGGCGCGCTGGAATTCATGCCGGGCAAGCAGGCAGGTCTTGGCGCGCGCGACTGGCCCGACCGGCTGATCGGCGAGATGCCGAACGTGTACCTCTATGCCGCGAACAACCCGTCCGAGGCGTCGCTGGCAAAACGGCGCTCCGGGGCCGTAACAGTGACGCATCTGACGCCGCCGCTCGCGCAATCGGGGCTCTACAAGGGGCTTCAGGCGCTCAAGGAAAGCCTGACGCGCTGGCGGTCGATGAAAGCGGACGATCCCCGCCGGGACGAGCTGCACGCGCTGATCGTCGAGGAGGCCGAGGCGGTTGATATGGCAGGCCGCGATCCCGAGGCTTTGTGGTTGGCGCTGCTCGAGACGGAAGACGCGCTGATCCCCGAAGGTCTGCATATCCTGGGCCGCGAGATCACGCCAAACGTGCGCGCCGATTACCTGGCCCTCATGGCCGATCAGGACGACGCGGCGCAGGCGCATGCGGCGGAGATGCTCGACAATGGCGGCGAGATGGCGGGCCTGATGGCAGCGCTCGAAGCGCGGTTTGTCGTCCCGGTGCCCGGTGGTGACCTTATTCGCAGCGCGGATATCCTGCCCACCGGCCGCAACATCCATGCGTTTGATCCGTTCCGCATGCCCACCGCATTCGCCTGTCGCGATGGCGCGCGCCAGGCGCAGATGCTGCTTGATACCCATCAGAGCCTGCCGCGCTCGGTCGCGCTGGTGCTGTGGGGGTCGGACAACATCAAGTCGGACGGTGCGCCGCTCGCGCAGGCGCTGGCGCTCATGGGGGCGGTGCCGCGCATGGACAGTTTCGGACGCATCTCGGGTGCGGACCTGATCCCGCTGGAAGAACTGGGCCGCCCGCGCATCGACGTGGTCATGACACTGTCGGGGATTTTCCGCGATCTTCTGCCGCTCCAGACCCGCATGCTGGCCGAGGCGGCGTTCAAGGCGGCGAGCGCCAACGAGCCCTTGGAGATGAACTTCATCCGCGCGCATGCGCTGGCCTATCAGGACGAACATGGCTGCGATCTGGAGACAGCGGCGCTGCGCGTTTTCTCGAACGCGGAAGGAGCCTACGGCTCGAACGTGAACCAGTTGGTCGAAAGCTCGGCCTTCGGGGACGAGGACGAGCTGGCCGATGCCTATCAGTCACGCAAGAGCTTCGCCTATGGCGCCAATGGTAAGGCGGCGGCGAACCCAGCCCTACTGCAGGCAACGCTTGCCAAGGTCGAAGTGGCCTATCAGAACCTCGAATCCGTCGAACTGGGTGTCACCACGGTCGATCACTACTTCGACACGTTGGGCGGCATTTCCCGCGCGGTGAAGCGTGCCCGCGGTGAAGAGGCGGCAGTCTACATCTCCGACCAGACTCGCGGGGCGGGCAAGGTGCGCACCCTTTCCGATCAGGTCGCGCTCGAGACAAGGTCACGCTCGCTCAACCCGAAATGGTTCGAGGGCATGCTGAAGCATGGCGCGCAGGGCGTGAAGCAGATCGAGGCGCAAGTCACCAACACGATGGGCTGGTCTGCGACCACAGGGAAGGTGGAGCCGTGGATATACCAGCGCCTGTCCGAGACCTTCGTTCTCGACCCCGAGATGCGCGCGCGGCTTGCAGCACTCAACCCGACCGCGTCGAGCCGCATGGCGAACCGCCTGCTCGAAGCCCATGACCGCGCCTATTGGCAACCCGATGCCGAAACGCTCGCAGCCCTCGAGGCGGCAGCGGATCAGCTTGAAGATCGCATGGAAGGGGTGGCTGCCGAATGACCCACCTTCTCCGCCACACCCAAAACCCCGTCAGGAGGCCCGTATGAGCCCGCTCGACAAACAACCCCCGAGCCACCGCGCCGCCATGCGCGAGGCCGCAGGCCTGAAGGAACGGCGCGTGCAATCGCCCCCCGTTCTGAAGGGTCAGGACGGCGAAGGATCGGTGCAGGTGCACCAGGATGACAGCATGAAGATTGAGGGGGCCAAGGTGTTCTCGGTCTACGGCAAGGGCGGGATCGGCAAGTCTACGACATCCTCGAACCTCTCGGCCGCGTTCTCGAAGCTCGGCAAGCGCGTGCTGCAGATCGGCTGCGACCCCAAGCATGACAGCACCTTCACCCTGACCGGCAAGCTGCAGCCAACGGTGATCGACATCCTGAAGGAGGTCGATTTCCACGCCGAGGAATTGCGGCCCGAGGATTTCGTGACCGAAGGCTTCAACGGCGTGAAATGCGTCGAGGCGGGCGGGCCGCCCGCAGGCACAGGCTGCGGCGGCTATGTCGTGGGCCAGACCGTGAAGCTTTTGAAGCAGCATCACATGCTGGACGACACCGATGTGGTGATCTTCGACGTGTTGGGCGACGTCGTCTGCGGTGGCTTTGCGGCCCCGCTGCAGCACGCGGATCGCGCAGTGATCGTCACCGCCAACGATTTCGATTCGATCTACGCCATGAACCGCATCATCGCCGCGGTGCAGGCCAAATCGAAGAACTACAAGGTTCGGCTCGCGGGATGCATCGCCAATCGTTCGAAAGCCACCGACGAGGTGGACCGCTATTGCGACGTGGTGGGCTTCAACCGCATCGCGCATATGCCCGATATCGATGCGATCCGCCGCTCGCGCCTGAAGAAAAAGACCCTCTTCGACATGCCCGACGAAGAAGACATCGTCATGGCGCGCAAGGAATACATCCGCCTTGCCGAGGCGCTGTTCAACGGCACCGAGGCGCTGGCACCCGCACCCCTGCCTGACCGCGAAATCTTCGAGCTTCTGGGATTCGACTGATGAGCTACGAGCTGACCCGCAACCGCGTCGAGACCTATTTCGACCGCACCGCGACCCGCACCTGGGAGGCGCTGACCTCGGATGCGCCGGTCAGCCGGATCCGCGAGACGGTGCGCAAGGGACGTGACGAGATGCGCGCGCGGATGCTGGCGGCGCTGCCTGCGGATCTGCGCGGTGCGCGTCTGCTCGATGCGGGCTGTGGTGCGGGCCAGATGAGTGCGGAACTGGCCGCGCGCGGAGCCGAGGTCGTGGCCGTCGATATCTCGCCCGAACTTCTGAAAGTGGCCGCGCGGCGTCTGCCGGAGCACCTGCAGGGCCGGGTGACCTTCCGCGCGGGCGACATGCTCGACCCGGTGCACGGGACCTTCGATGCGATACTCGCAATGGACAGCCTGATCTATTACGGGCCGCAGGATCTCGACAACGCGCTCAAAGGGCTGTCTGCCCGTGCGGAACAGACGATCTTCACGGTCGCCCCCCGGACCACACCGCTGATGATGATGTGGTATGCGGGCAAGCTCTTCCCGCGCTCGGACCGCTCCCCGGTGATGGTGCCGCATGCGCCGAAGCGCCTGATCGCGCGCCATGGCGGGCGCGATCTGGGCCGCGTCTCCTCGGGCTTCTACATCTCCCATGCGATGGAGGTGCATCCGTGAGCCAACCGCGCCTCATCCACCTGACAAAGCGCTTCCTGCCCTTTGCGGACGCGGCCTCCACGGAGTTGCCGCTCTCGCAATTGCTGCGGTTGTCGCTGTTTCAGGTGTCGGTGGGCATGGCAACGGTGATGCTTCTGGGCACGCTCAACCGGGTAATGATCGTGGAGCTGTCGCTCGCGGCAACCATCGTGGCGGTGATGATCGCGCTGCCGGTTCTGATCGCGCCGTTCCGGGCGCTTCTGGGGTTCCGGTCGGACACGCACCGCTCTGCCATCGGGTGGAAGCGGGTGCCGTATCTGTGGTTCGGATCGCTCTGGCAGATGGGCGGGCTTGCGGTCATGCCGTTCGCGCTTCTCGTGCTGGGCGGAGACGTGATCCACGAAGTGCCCTTCGCGGGTGAGGTGCTGGCGGCTTTGGCGTTCCTGATGACGGGTCTTGGCCTGCACATGACGCAAACGGCGGGCCTTGCATTGGCCTCGGACCGGGCGACGGACGAGACGCGCCCACGGGTCGTGGCGCTCCTCTACGTGATGTTCCTCGTCGGGATGGGCGTGTCGGCGCTGATCATCGGCTGGCTTCTGAGCGATTACACTCCGCTTCGGCTCATTCGCGTGGTGCAGGGCGCCGCGGTCGCAGGCCTTGCGCTGAACCTCATTGCCTTGTGGAAGCAGGAGCAGGTGCGCCCCATGTCAGCCGCTGAACGCGCGGAGCCGCGGCCCAGCTTCGGCGATGCTTGGGCCGATTTCGCCAAGGGTGGCATTGCCGGACGCCTCCTGGTCGTCGTGTTCATCGGCACCATGGCGTTCAACATGCAGGACGTCCTGCTCGAGCCTTATGGCGGCGAGATCCTTGGCCTTTCCATTTCCTCGACCACGCTTTTGACCGCTATGTGGGCGGCGGGCGCGCTGATCGGCTTCGCCTTTGCCGGCCGGATGCTGGCGCGCGGCGGCAATCCCTACCGGATGGCCGCGTCGGGCGTGCTGGTGGGCGTGGCGGCCTTCTCGACCGTGATCTTTGCGGCACCGATGGAGTCCAGCGCGCTGTTCTTTACGGGTGCCGGGCTGATCGGTCTCGGCGGTGGGTATTTCGCCGTCTCGACGCTGATGGCGGCGATGACCATGCCTGCCGCGGGCCTCGCGGGCCGGGGCCTTGCGCTTGGCGCCTGGGGTGCTGCGCAGGCAACAGCGGCGGGGCTGTCCACCGCCTTCGGCGGCGCTTTGCGCGACTGGGTGAACCTGCACGCCATGGCAGGGGATCTGGGCACGGCGCTGGCGACGAAAGCGACGGGCTACTCCGTCGTCTACCATATCGAAATCGGACTTCTGTTCCTGACGCTGGCGGTTCTCGGACCGCTGGTGACCCGGATGCGGAAGCCAACGGGGGGTCCGGCGAAGTTCGGCCTCGCCGACTTCCCGACCTGACGCAACCATGATGGAGGACCCTAACAATGGTTGAAGACTACATCTTCGGAAATCTGGACCTGGCGAGCATCTCGCTGTGGCTCTTCTTCATCTTCTTTGTCGGGCTGGTGATCTGGATCCAGCGCGAGAACCAGCGTGAGGGCTATCCGCTCGTCGATGACGATGGCAGCCAGGCGGATGCGGGATCGGTCTTCCCGAACCCCAAAGACAAGACGTTCCATCTGCCCCATGGGCGCGGCACCTATACCGTGCCCTCCCAGCAGCCGCCTGATCGCGACGATTATCACGCCAACATGGCGCGCGAATTCGATAGCGGCGGCTTCCCCTGGGATCCGGTCGGCGATCCGCTGGCCAACGGGATCGGGCCCGCAGCCTGGGCCAATCGCCGGGACGAGCCGGAGCTCGACGGCCATGGCAAGCCGAAGATCATCCCCATGGGGGGAGATGCCCATTTCAGCGTCGCGGCGGGCAATGATCCGCGCGGTCTGCCGGTGCAATCGGGCGACATGAAGGTCGTCGGCATGGTGTCGGACATGTGGGTCGATGAGCCGGAACAACTGGTCCGCTACCTCGAGATCGAGCTTGAAGGCGGTGCGGGCAAGCGTCTCGTCCCGCTGACGCTGGCACGGATCTGGGGCAACCGGGTCGATGTGAAAACGCTCTATGCCGAGCATTTCGCGGGCGTCCCGCAGATCAAGACACCGGGCCAGGTCACCAAGCTCGAAGAGGACAAGATCAGCGCCTATTACGGCGGTGGCGTCCTCTATGCAGACAAGGCCCGGCAGGAACCGCAGCTCTAAGCCAAAGCTGTTCGCCGCGTAGGAGGGAAAGCCATGCACCACGATGATTTCGCAACCGAGCCCGTGCGCGGGCTGCCGGAAACCCCGCCAGAGGGGGAACGCATCCTCTGGCAGGGGCGGCCGCAGGCCTGGGCGCTCGCCCGAGAGGCGCTGAACCTCAAATGGGTCGCGGGATATTTCGTGGTGCTGGCGATCTGGCGGTTCATCGCGGTGTCGGACCTGATGCCGCTCGGTCAGGCCATCGGTGCCGCATTGCCGATGCTGATCCTCGGGGCCGTCGCCTGCGCGCTTTTGTTCCTGATCGCCTACGTGCAGGCGCGGGCCACCGTCTACACGATCACCAATCGCCGCGCGGCGATGCGGATCGGTGCGGCGCTGACCATGACGCTGAACCTGCCTTACAGTCAGATCGCCGCGGCAGATCTTGCGCGACGCAAGGACGGGACCGGCACGATCTCGTTCCGGACGTTGGGCGAGACGCGGCTGTCCTACCTGGTGTGCTGGCCGCATGTGCGACCCTGGAAGATGAACCCGACGCAGCCTGCCCTGCGCTGCATCGCGGATGCGGATCGCATCGCGGCGATGC
This sequence comes from Roseivivax sp. THAF197b, assembly GCF_009363255.1. Classification (NCBI taxonomy): domain Bacteria; kingdom Pseudomonadati; phylum Pseudomonadota; class Alphaproteobacteria; order Rhodobacterales; family Roseobacteraceae; genus Roseivivax; species Roseivivax sp. THAF197b. Next base: position 3,778,084 of record NZ_CP045318.1, read on the forward strand.
TGGGGGAGGCTGCGATGACGCGCATCTCCGATCCGCGCCTCGTGCGAAACGATGAAGCCCCCGCGACAGCGCCCGGCGCTGCCGTGGCCGCGGAATAGGAGGCGGAGATGAGTTCGCGAACCCAACCCCGCCTGCGTCACGATGCGCCTGACATGGTGCCCGTGGCACTGGTGCGGGCGATGACGGCGCTTGTCCTCGTGATCCTCGCGCTGACGAGCTTCTGGGTCTGGACCGACCGTCCGCTGGAGGCATTGCCGCCCGAAAGCCCGGTCGCCGAGGAACGCACGATCTTCCTGTCGGGAGAGCTGTCCGGTGCAGCTCGCGTGCTGGACCAGAATGGCACCGTGATCGTCGATTTCGGACCCGAGGAAGGTGGGTTCATCGCCGGTGTGGCACGGGTGCTTGAGCGGGAACGGACCAATGCCCGCCAACCGCTCGACGGGCCGATCCGGCTTGTCGCCTACGAAAACGGCCGGATGGGGATCTTCGATCCGTCAACCGGATGGCGCGCTGACCTCATGGGGTTTGGCGCAGATAACGCAGCGGCCTTCGCCAGGCTGCTGCGCTAAAACCTCAAAAGGGAACCGAGACCATGGGAATACTGACACGCGAGATCGAGAGGGCGCCCTGCACCGTCGAGATCTCTCATAAGTTCGAAAGCCTGCACGCGCATGTGCGCTTCAACAACGGCGCCGTGATCTACCCGGGCGACGAAGTGACCGTCCAGGGGCCCGAGATCATGGCCCCCTTCGGTGAGGTCGTATCCGAGGACCGCGAAGCGATCATCGTCCGCGCTTCCAAGCTCGAACAGCTCTGGACCCGCATGACGGGCGATATCGAAGTGATGGAATTGTGCGAATTTTCCTTCTCCGGGGAGGCACGGCTATGAACGTTCAGAACACATCCGATCTGCGCAGCGCCAAGGCGACGCATACCGCCGACATCACCAATGTCGATGAAAGCCTGGCCCTTCAGCAGGAGCAGGCCAAGTACGATGACGATTTCGCCACCAACACGGCGATGGCCAACACGCTGCTGACGCCGCGGTTCTACACCACCGATTTCGACGAGCTCGATGCCATCGACGTCTCCTCGGTGCGCGAGGATTGGGACAAGCTGATCGCCCAGATGGTGAGCGACCCGAACAAGGGCCATTTCAAGAAGAACGAAGACTGGGACCATGTCGATTGGGAGAACATGGAGCCCGAGCTCAAGAAGGAATTCATCGATTTCCTGATCTCTTCCTGCACGGCGGAATTCTCGGGCTGCGTGCTCTACAAGGAGATGAAGCGGCGCGGAAACAACGACGATATCGTGCAACTCTTCCAGCTCATGGCGCGGGACGAGGCGCGGCATGCCGGCTTCATCAACGACGCGCTGCGCGAGGCGGGTCTGCGGGTGAACCTGGGCTTTTTGACCCAGTCGAAGAAGTACACCTACTTTCGCCCGAAGTTCATCTACTACGCGACGTATCTGTCCGAGAAGATCGGCTATGCGCGCTACATCACGATCTTCCGCCATCTCGAGGCGAACCCCGAGCACCGCTTCCACCCGATCTTCAAATGGTTCGAGGAATGGTGCAACGACGAGTTCAGCCATGGCGAGGCCTTCGCGCTTCTGATGAAGACCGATCCCAAGCTGACCTCGGGCAAGAACGTGCTGTGGATCAAGTTCTTCCTGACGGCGGTCTACGCGACGATGTATGTGCGCGACCATCAGCGTCCCGCCTTCCACGCGGCGCTGGGCGTCGATCCCGACTGGTACGCGCATGAGGTCTTCACCAAGACCTCGAAGCTGACGCAGCAGATCTTCCCGATCACCCTCGATATCGAGCATCCGCGCTGGCAGCCGACGCTTGAGCGTCTGCAGCGGGCGAATGTCGCGATTGCGGAGGGCAAGGAGCAGGGCGGCATCGGCGGTCGGCTCAAGTCCTGGGCGAATTCGGCCAAGGCTGCGATGTGCTTCGTGCAGCTTTACACGATCCCCGCGCACAAGCACCGGGTGCCCGAGAGCACACGTCTGGAGCCGGTCTATTGATCCTTGCGCCGCATCACTCACGCCTTCGGGTGCCCGGTTACTGTTCTTGCCTTGGCAATGACAGGGCGGCGGTGATGTGGTGCGTGCGCTTTGCCGCGCGGGGGACGTGTCCATGCTGACCGATCCCTGGATCGCGGCGCTTCTGGCGCTCTTCGCCTGGTGGTTCTCCACCGGGCTGATCCTGTTGGTCGTCCGTTCTGCGGATCGTGGCAACCGCTCGCTTGCGGTGACGCTTCTGGCGCTTCCGGTCCTGGCATTGGGGGCCTGGGGGCTCTGGACCTCGCAGACGCGTCTCGACGCGGGCGGCGTCTACCTCGCCTTCCTGTCGGCGCTCGCCATCTGGGGTTGGATCGAACTGGCCTTCCTCGCCGGTGTCGTCACCGGACCGAACACGCATATCTGCCCCAGTACGTCCCCGGGATGGGAGCGGTTCCTGCGCGCATGGGGCACGATTGCCTACCATGAGATCGTGCTCGTGTTCTCGCTGATCGCGATGTGGCTGGCACTGCACGGGGCCGCAAACATGTTCGGGGTCTGGACCTTCGCGGTCCTGTTCTTCGCGCGCGTCTCCGCCAAGCTGAACCTTTTTCTGGGTGTGCCCAAGATCAACACCGAGTTCCTGCCCTCGGCTCTGTCGCACCTGCCCAGCCATTTCCGGATCGCGCCGATGAACGCGCTCTTTCCGGTTTCGATCACCGCGCTCAGCTTTGCCACCGCTTGCTGGCTAGAGCGTATCTATTCCGCCGCCTCGCCCGCCGAGACGGCCGGATTCGCGCTTCTGTCCGCGCTGACCGCCCTCGCTCTCCTGGAGCATTGGTTCATGGTCCTGCCGCTACCCGATGAGAAGCTTTGGCGCTGGATGTTGCCCGCGCCCAAACAAAACCAAAAGACCCGGGAGGACGCCCATGGACTTTGACGCCCTTTTCAACGCCGAACTCGACACTCTGCGCGAGGATGGAAATTACAGAATCTTCGCCGAGCTGGAGCGCAAATGCGGCGCCTTCCCGAAGGCCAGAAGCCATGACGATGACGCGCCTGATGAGGTGACGGTCTGGTGCTCCAACGACTATCTAGGCATGGGTCAGCACCCCGACGTGATCGCCTCCATGCAGAACGCCGTGGCCAAGCATGGCTGCGGGGCAGGGGGCACGCGCAACATCTCGGGCAACACCCACCAGCATGCACTTCTGGAAGCCGAGCTCGCGGATCTGCATGGCAAGGAAGCGGCGCTGCTCTTCACCAGCGGATACGTCTCCAACTGGGCGGCGCTGTCGACATTGGGGGCGATGCTGCCCGACGCGGTGATCCTGTCGGACGAGAAGAACCACGCCTCAATGATCGAGGGTATCCGTCATTCGCGGGCCAAGAAGGTCATCTGGAAGCACAACGATCCCGAGGATCTGGACCGCAAGCTTTCGGCGCTGCCCTCGAACGCGACCAAGATCGTGGCCTTCGAGTCGGTCTATTCCATGGATGGCGATATCAGCCCGATGGAGGCGATCCTCGATGTCGCTGAAAAGCATGGTGCTATGACCTATCTCGACGAGGTGCACGCGGTGGGCATGTACGGCCCGCGCGGTGGCGGCCTCTCCGAGGAACTGGGCCTGCGGGACCGGATCACCCTGATCGAAGGCACGCTCGGCAAGGCGTATGGCGTGGTCGGCGGCTACATTACCGGCTCGACCGCCTTGTGTGATTTCATCCGCTCCTTCGCCTCAGGCTTCATCTTCACGACGGCGCTGCCGCCTGCGGTCGCAGCCGCCGCGCGCACCTCGATCGCGCATCTGAAGGAAAGCTGCGAGGAGCGCGACCGCCAGAAGGCCCAGGTCGCCAAACTGCGCATGCGGCTCGACGCGCTGGGCATCCCGCATCTCGACAATCCGAGCCATATCATCCCGGTGATGATCAAGGATCCGGTGAAGTGCCGTCAGCTGGCGGATATCCTGATGCAGGATTTCGGGATCTACGTGCAGCCGATCAACTATCCCACGGTGCCCAAGGGGACGGAGCGGTTGCGGTTCACGCCCGGTCCACTCCATTCCGACGCGGATATCGAACATCTCGTGCAGGCCCTTGCAACGCTCTGGAAACGTTGCGCGATCGCCCACGCAGTCGCGTGATCGTGTGAGATCACCCCGTGCAATAGAGGGCGCGGCATCATAGATGACATTCAGACTCGTTTTGAATTGTGATCATTATGCTGCGTCCCTTTTTGATTTGCCTCTTTTCCCTCGCTCATCCCGCCCTCGCACAAGAGGGGGCGCGGCTCTTCGAACGCTGCGCCGCCTGCCACTCCGTCGTCTCTCCGAGCGGTGAGACGCTCGTTGCCGGGGGTCGGATCGGCCCCAATCTCTACGGGATCGCGGGCAGCCCTGCCGCGTCGGAGCCGGGCTTCAACTATTCGCAATCCATGCGCGTGGCCCGACAGCAAGGTCTGGTCTGGTCGCAGGATGCGTTCACCGCGTATCTGCGCAATCCGACCGAATATCTCAAAGCCTATCTCGACGATCCTTCTGCCCGTGCGCGCATGGCTTTCCGGCTCGAGACGGGTGGGGACGACGTCTACAGGTACCTGCAGAACTTCGCTCGCTAAGCGGCGCGTTTGACGAAAATCCTCAGAAAACCCGGCGCATCTTGCTCAGAGACGTTCAGATTTCGGTAAGACCTCGCTCCTAAACCTGATCCCGGTTGAAAAAAGGAGTGGGTGAGATGTCGAATGGCATGTCCGGCAGTAATGCTGCGCCGATCATTATCAAGCGCAAGAAAATCGTCAAAGGCGGCGGGCACCATGGCGGGGCCTGGAAAGTCGCTTACGCCGATTTCGTGACGGCCATGATGGCCTTCTTCATGCTCATGTGGCTCTTGAACGCCACGACCGAGAAGCAGCGCAAGGGGCTTGCCGATTATTTCGCGCCGACGGTTTCGATCAGCAAGATCTCCGGTGGCGGCTCTGGCTCCATGCAGGGCAATTCGGTCTTTGCGGAGGATACGCTGCCGCAGAACGGCACCGGCGCGTCGAGCTTTCAGCCCGTGGTTCAGAGTGCCAACCGCGAGGACACCGAAAGCGATGGCGTCCAGAGCAAGATGGATGCCGAATTCGCGGATATCGAGCAGATCTTCCGGGAGCGGGTGGTGGAAAGCGCCAGTGGAAACGCGCTGATGGCGCATATTGCCACCCGCATTACCGAGGAAGGGCTGGTCATCACCATGTCCGATCTCCCGGATGCGCCGCTCTTTACCGGCGAGGCCGAGATGACGCCTGTCCTCGACGAGTTGCTTTGGCTGGTCTCCGAAATGGCGCGCCTCGTGGAGAACGAGATTGCCATCGGCACGCATGTGCGCCGCTTTCCGCTGGTCCTCGAGGAAGATCCGGCATGGCGGCTGAGCCGTGCGCGCGCCGCGGTCGTGCTCGACCGGCTGATCGATGCCGATCTGCCCGACCGGCAGATCCGGCGAGTTACGGCCCATGGCGACCGCGATGCCGACAAGCGGGGCGAGACCCTTGCGCGCAACAACCGCGTGGAGCTTGTCTTCCTGCGCTAGGCCTCTCCCCGCGGACGTCTGTGGAAGGCGAAAAAGGATAGAAAGGATTTTAGCCGTTAGTCAGACCTTAAAGGTCCGCACGGTACGAAGGCCAGGACGCGACAGAGCAGAAAGGCCAGTCATGACGATTTCCTCCTCCCTGAATGCCGGTGTGTCCGGGCTGGCCGCGAACGCGAATCAGCTCGGCACCATCGCCGACAACATCGCCAATTCCGAAACCTACGGTTACAAGCAGTCGGAAACGGACTTCCATTCGATCGTGATGGCGAATTCGGGCGGGACCTATACCGCAGGTGGCGTGCGGACCTCGACGAGTTACCAGATCGATCAGAACGGTTCGCTCGTGACCACGTCGAATGCCACAGATATCGCGGTGCGCGGACGCGGATTCATTCCCGTTGCGCAGGCGTCGGACGTGCAGGCCGCCAATGGCGAGCCGCAGATGCTCCTGACCACGACAGGCTCGTTCAACACCGACGAGAACGGCTATCTCGTGACCACCGATGGCCTGATGCTGCTGGGTTGGCCGGCGGAGCCGAACGGCACCATCGGAACCTATCCACGCGATACCTCCGACGGGCTGGAGCCGGTTCAGATCAATGTGAACCAGTTCTCGGGGGAGCCGACCACGAAGGTAACGCTCGGGCTGAACCTGCCTGCGACCGAAACCTATGCAGGCTCTTCCGCTGATCCGCTGGTTCTGTCGGTCGAGTATTACGACAATCTCGGTGTCTCGGAGACGCTCGAGATCACCTACACGCCGACGATTCCCGCCACGGGAACATCAAATACCTGGACCATGGTGATCGAAGACAGCGCGACACCAGGTGTGGTCATCGGCGAATACGAACTGGTCTTCGACGATTCCCGCGCCAGCGGCGGTACGCTGGCATCGGTGACGACCGTTTCGGGCGGCGCGTATGATCCAGCCACGGGCGGTCTGATCGTCAACGTGGCGGGAGGCCCGGTTGAGATCACCATCGGTGAGATTGGCGCCAGCAACGGTATCACACAATTGTCCGACAGTTTCGCGCCCCTGAACATCTCGAAGGACGGATCGCCGGTGGGCAACATGACCTCGGTCGAGATCGACGAGAACGGCATGGTTCATGCGTATTTCGACACTGGCATCACGCGCACCATCTACCAGGTTCCGCTTGTCGACGTGCCCAATCCGAACGGGCTCGTGAAGATGGACAATCAGGTCTATTCGCCTTCCTTCGAAAGCGGCAGCTTCTTCCTGTGGGACGCAGCTGACGGGCCGACAGGCGACATCGTGGCCTACGCGCTCGAGGAATCCACCACCGATGTGGCCTCCGAACTGACGCAACTCATCCAGACCCAGCGCGCCTATTCATCGAATGCCAAGGTCATTCAGACCGTGGCATTGTCCTTGGCGTTCGCTACTGATTTACCAGTAGAAATTTGGGACTGCGTTTCAGCGAGACTCCGGTTGATCGATTTGAGGGTTTGCAGCGCGACCATTGCGCCGTTATTCGTCAGAATGCTGGACATTTTCAGCTTTTCCTTTTGAAAGGATGCTTTTGCATCGATTTTGCCCGGTAGGGGCGAGGATCATCATTCTGAATCGTACGCACTGGATATTGCGTGCCGTCGCTGAGGACGCGTCGTGATATTCTTTCTGAAAGCCCTAAATTCTTCCTAATAGGCATGCATGAAATATCGCTAATTAGTATCAATATTTCTATGCTCGCCTCTCAAGTGCTTTCCGAGCTTCCGTCACAAATGATGTAGTATGTCCGTCTTTGCCATAGATTCGTAATTCTGCACGTGTTTTGGATGAATTTCCAATGCGTTGAGCTACTGCACGCAAGCCCGCAAGAGCCTCATCATAAAGCGTAAGATTTCTGCGTAATTTATATATAATTGGCGCGTCTAAATAAGCGGCATCTTCATCTAAGCCTATCATATCGAGAATCCTCTGCTTTTCTTTGAGAAGATCGCCAATACTTTCAAAATCTCCCTTCAGAAGCGCGCGATGCTCTTCTTCGAGTAGACTGTCAAGTTTATCAAATATCTGTTGGTTCATCTCTAATCTCCAAAAGTACTTGGAAGATATGCTCGCTCAAGCCAAGACCACCTCCCTCCACGATTGCACTTGCATATTCATCATTCAACATGGAGGAGAATTGTGCTTCTCCGGCGCCACCGCCAAAAGCTCGTCGAGGCTCCCCGAGACCAGCGGCTAATAACATCTCCGCTATGAGTTGTGTCTCTAGCGCGACGGCTGCAGAACGTAGTCTTGGTTCGTTCATATGAATAGTTTTGACAGAAAGATAGGTCTGCATGAGTGATCCCAAGATAATCAGATTTTTAGCTACTATCCGTATACTCAGTAAATATTTGGTAAGGATATGCGTGTTAGAGCGCTAAAAATATTGCGGAGCATTTGATGCAGCGTGTAACTTCTACCTTACAATCCCTAGCGAACGCGCAGCATGGTAATTGTTGCAGCATGAAACCCGATCCCTCACCTGAACTGAGCGATTTCTCCGACACTTACAATAGGTTCGAAGAAGAGACCGACGAGAGGGCTGCGCTCGCACAGGTTGATCAAACCTCTGAGCAACCAGGTGTAGATGTATCGAAAATCGTGGAAGCGAGATGTGAATCTGACGCCATAGATGAGCCAAAAAAGGAAAAGTTAAATTTAGAAGAGGGCAAAATACCAAACTCTAAAGAAATAGCGCTCTTGGATATCCTTCGCTCAGAAAAGGCAGAGGGCAGAATTGAAGATGCGCAGCCACTTTTTAGACGAGACAAGAGTTATTCAATTAATTCAGGTTTAGGAATTTTTCGATTTTATCAATCTGCGGTAAAAGGTACAAAACATCTTGAGAAACAAAATAAATTCAACAATATTGAAAGAGGAGCTGCAGTAAATAATGTTCGTGTTCAAGGTGTGTCAGAACAATCTCCAGTAGATTATGGCCGCACTTCATCAGAGATGGCGCGGAATAATTTAGGGGGCGTCCAGCCACTCAAAGCGAACATAGCTACAGAAAGAAATCAAGAAAATTTCGAAAGTAAGCATTCTTATTCAAGTGAGCATCTGGAAGAATGCGATTTCATATGCGGAAGGGAGTTGTCGCATAATAGTAATGATCTACAAAATGATGAATATCACAATGAGTTAAAGGTATCGCAAGAAACAGAGTCTAACGTCTTGGGTGTTCTGAATAAGTCCTTTAGGGGCGAAGATTATGGAAAAGGCGCGTATATAAATTTTACAAGTCCATTTCAAGAAATCAGAATTTCGGACCAGAATTATTATGGCAATGACATACTGCCAGAGCATAGCATCCCTTTCGGATCCATCAATAAAGCCACTTCAGTTCCTGAAACTGATGATACTATTGTGACGACAAAAATTCCAGAGTTTAATGAACCGGATAGTCTACGGTTACTACAACTTTCTGATCGTTTTTCGCAGAAAGACAATTCAAAACCTCAACAAAAGAAAATCCAAGCGATTTTTGGCACGGAGAAGTCTGAACCGACACCGCTTCATTGTACGGATTTCCATAAGCAAAAAAGTGTATTTTTGGTGGAGCCTGATTTTCCAGTCTCTGACAGTGGAAGGGGTCCCGGTTTGCAACCTCGACGTACGATTTTTGGAAACAGAATAACTCCTTCTGAAAGGATTTTATTAACCAATGTACTTCGTACATCAATCATTAATAATGAAGAACTAAAATAGTACTAACCTCAGACAATCTACGAACGGGTGGCTCACAGTATTTAATTGAATCTGCCAATATGAAGCCAGCGAACATGAAAAGTAGTGTAAAATTCCCTGAATTAAGTCCTAAAATGATAGGGGTGAGCGAATCTAGGCCAATGTACTCGGAGAAGTCTCGCTTGTTTACAGAGCAAATATCGACAACAAAATCTGCGCCTGAGATAGAAGGGTTGGACATTGTCACTCAGGTCCGACCCAATAAAGGGTTGTCCTTTCATTATGAACCTTCGCGACTAATAAAATTCAATGAGGCATCTGCTAAAGATATAAATCCCGCTGCGGAAGAAATTGGGCCAGCAACGAAAACAGCCGTGTTGCAGTCTGAGGTGAACTCAGAGGTGCAAACTTTGCCGGTAAGCCCGCGGTCGTTTATACATGGTTCTGATAAGACATCTTATCTCGAGGCTGAAACCAGCGAGCGAATGGCGCATCAAGAGGGTTTTGGTCTGGCTTCAAGTCAAACCGACGGAGTAAGCCGAGCGCAAAACAGCACTCCGTCGATATCAGTTTCTCCGCAAGCGCAGCCGATTTTGAGGAAAATCGCGGAGCATCTGCGCGTCGATGCCTCCGGAGTGATTGATTTGCGCCTTGAGCCCGAGGAACTGGGGCGGCTGCGCATCGCAATCTCGGCTGGGGAGGCCGGTTTCAACGTCCAGATCGTCGGGGATCGCATGGAAACTGTCGACTTGTTGCGACGGCATGCAGCAGCTCTTGAACGCGTCTTTTCAGACGCTGGCCTTGATCTGGCGAGTTTCGGTTTCGGCACTGGCTCGAAGATGAGTGATCGAGCGCAGCTCTCCACAGACGACAATTCCGTAAGCGAAGCGATCGCTCTGCCCGCCCCATCCTCAAAAGCCGTGCCTGGTTCGGAAACCGGTCGCGATGGCCTAGACCTCAGATTGTGAGAGAATAATGCAAATTGATGCCAGTATATCCCCTGCCTTCAGCGCCGGCGCAGGAGCCACGCAGGAGCAGCGCGAAACAACCCTGTCTTCGGATTTCGAGACCTTTTTGCAAATGCTCGTGACACAGGCCGAGAACCAGGATCCGCTCAATCCAATTGAGTCTTCTGACTATGCGGCGCAACTTGCGACCTTCGCCGCGGTGGAGCAGCAGGTGTTGACCAACGATCTTTTGCAACAGATGCAATCTCAGCTATCGGGGTCGGCGATGTCCGAATTGTCGGGCTGGGTCGGAGCCGATGTACTTGTGCAGGCACCGGTCATGTTCACCGGCACTCCTGTTCAATTGGCTCCGCAAACAGCGACCGGCGCCACGTCTGCGCAGTTGATCGTCAAGAATAGCGCGGGTGCCATTGTCAGCCGTGAAGCGCTTTCGGTACCGCCAGATGAGATAGTCTGGGCCGGGACGGACGAGAATGGTACTCCGCTACCCAGCGGCGTCTACACGTTCGAAGTTGAAAGCGCCCAGGATGGCCGGGTCATCGCGACCACAACGGCCCATGCGTATGGCGAGGTGGCCGAAGTGACGGCGGATGCAGATGGTGTCTCGCTGACACTGCAAAGCGGCGCAAGCGTGGCCATGAACGAAGTCAGCGCGGTGCGGCTGGCCGAAGGATGATCGATTTGGGCGCACACCCGGTGGGCGAAATTTCGTGCCAAGGAATACTTGGGCTGCCCTACTTAGGGGGCGATGTCGGATCGCTCCCAAGATGCCGGGTCTATCATGCTCCGCGCCGCGCAAATGTACCGGCGGCTGAGCCGCAGAAAACAGCCGCACCCGCAGGGACTTCAAACGAGAGAAACCCGCGCGAAGGTCAGCATATCGACCCGCGCTGCTACAAAAGAAGCATCGTGAGGGCCACGCTGCCCGCGCCACCAGCCACGCCAAAGGCCGCCCAGATCAAGCGCGTCGGCCAGAGCGATGGCTTGGCCACCTGACCGGACTGCGTCTGCTGCACGAGCAGACCCTCGACAAGGCCTGGCAATCGAGGTCCGAAACGGGCAACAACCTTCGCGGTTTCTTGCAGATCATGAAGGACGGCGCGGGGCCCAATCGAATTCTTGATGTATTCTTCGACCACGGGCTTCGCGGCATGCCAGATGTTCATCCGCGGATTGAGCGAGCGCGCGACGCCTTCGACCACAACCATGGTGCGTTGCAAGAGGATAAGCTCGGTTCGGGTCTCCATCCCGAAGCGTTCGGTCACCTCGAACAGATAGGCCAGAAGACGCGCCATGGAGATGCGGGTCGCGTCCATGCCGAAGATGGGCTCGCCCACCGCACGCAGCGCGCGGGCGAATTCATCCACATCGCGATCCGCAGGCACATAGCCTGCCTCGAAATGCACCTCGGCGACGCGTTTGTAGTCGCGACGGATGAACCCGTAGAGGATTTCGGCATAGACACGACGGGTATAGGCATCGATGTGGCCCATGATCCCGAAATCATAAGCAAGAATCGCCCCGTCCGCGGCAACCTTCAGATTGCCCTGATGCATGTCGCCATGGAAAAAACCGTCGCGCAGCGCGTGGTTAAGAAAGAGTTGCAGCACGCGCTCCGACAATTCCACACGGTCGATTCCCGCCGCATCGAGGGCTGCGTTGTCCCCCATGGCCGCACCTTCGACCCAGTCGAGGGTCATGACCCGACGGCCGGACAGGAACCATTTGACCTGGGGCACGCGGAACCCATCATCGGCCTCGGTATTCGCGGCGAATTCGGAGGCGGAAGCCGCTTCAAGCCGCAAGTCCAGCTCGCCCAACACGACACCTTCGAAATGCGCGATCACGTCGACGGGGCGCAGACGCCGCGACGCAGGCGAGACGAATTCGATGCAGCGCGCGGCAAAATAAAAGGCGTCGATGTCGCGGCGGAACGCGCGTTCGATCCCGGGGCGCAGCACCTTGACGGCGACGACCTCGCCAGTGTCGGCAAGTGCCGCTTTGTGGACCTGCGCGATGGAGGCCGCCGCGACCGGTTCGCTGAAATCCGAGAAGATGTCGCCGGGATCGACGCCTAGTTCCTCCTCGATGGCCCTGCGCGCGGCATCGCGCGGGAAGGGCGGCAGCTTGTCCTGAAGGACCCGAAGTTGGGCGGCAAGCTCCTCGCCGACGACATCCGGGCGCGTCGACAGGATCTGCCCGAACTTGATGTAGGCCGGCCCAAGCGCGGTCAGCGCCCGGGTCACCGGCGGCATTTTCGGATCGCCATCATAGCCCAGGAACGAGAAGGGCCGCCCGATGATTCGAGCCGCAATGCGGACCGGGCGCGGCGCATCCACTGCATCGAGAACGACCTTCATCGCGCCGGAACGTTCGAAGGTGGCGCCGGTGCGGATCAGCCGCCAGAGATTGATCGGTCCGCGCATCAGCTCAGAGCTTCCATCCGGAATGCAGGCAGGCAACGCCCATGGTCAGATTGCGGTACTTGGCCTGTTCGAAGCCCGCGGCGCGCACCATCCCAAGGAAGGTTTCCTGATCGGGGAAGCGGCGGATCGATTCGACAAGGTATTGATAGCTGTTGCGGTCGCCCGCGATCATCTGGCCAAGCGCCGGGATCGCATTGAAGGAATAGATGTCATAAAGCTTCTGCAGCCCGGGCTGCGGGATCTGCGAAAACTCCAGAACCATCAGCCGCCCGCCGGGCTTCAGCACGCGGTAAGCCTCGGCCAGCGCTTCTTCGGGACGGGTCACGTTCCGGATGCCGAAGCTGATCGTGTAGACGTCGAAACTGTTGTCCGGAAAGGGCAGCGCCATCGCATCGCCCACGACCCAGTCGAGGCTGTCCTGCATCGCTTCGGCCTCGGCACGCTTTCGACCTTCGACGAGCATGGGCTCGGTCAGGTCGAGCACGGTGGCATGGCCGCTGCCCGCCCGCTTTAGAAACCGGAACGAAATGTCGCCGGTGCCGCCCGCCACGTCCAAAAGACGCTGCCCGCGCCGCGGAGCCAGCCAATCCATCATCGCGTCTTTCCACAGACGATGGATGCCCAGGCTCATGGCATCGTTCATCACGTCATATTTCGAGGCGACCGACTGAAAGACGCCCCGCACGCGACCTGCTTTCTGCGTCTCGGGGATATCCTCGAACCCGAAATGCGTGGTCTTGTTGTGATCGTCAGTCATGAAAGGCATCCCGGCACTCTGTCAGCGTTGCTGACGTCGTACAGAGATGGCGCGCGGGCCACAAACAGTCAAATCGGCGCGGGTCTTTTCGCCGGAGGGCGCGCGGCCTATCTAAGCGCGGCCAGACAGGAGCCGCCCATGCCAGAACTGCCCGAGGTCGAAACCGTGCGCCGTGGCCTTGCGCCCGCCATGGAGGGCGTGCGGATCGTGCAGGCGGATGTGAACCGCCCCGATCTGCGCTGGCCCTTCCCGGATCGCATGGCGGAACGGCTCACCGGCGCGCAGGTAATGCAGCTTCGGCGGCGGTCGAAATACATCCTGGCCGATCTGTCGACCGGGGAGACGCTGCTGATGCATCTCGGCATGTCGGGCCGTGTGCTGATCTCGGGCGATTCGCTGGGTCAGTTCGTGCACGACCATCCGGCGCCCGAAAAGCATGACCATGTGGTCTTTCATATGGAGAACGGCGCGCGGATCACCTTCAACGATCCCCGCCGCTTCGGCGCGATGGACCTGATGGAAACCGACAAGGCCGAGGCCCATCCCCTGATGGCCGCGCTCGGACCCGAGCCTCTGGGCAACACGTTCCACGAGGCGCATCTCATCGCAGCGCTGAAGGGGCGCAACACGCCGATCAAGGCGGCACTGCTCGACCAGAAGATCGTGGCGGGCCTCGGCAATATCTATGTCTGCGAAGCGCTCTTTCGTGCGGGCATCCATCCGGCGCGCAAGGCGGGTCGAATCGGTGCGCAGCGGGTGGCCAGCCTCGTGCCGATCATCCGCGAGACGCTTCAGGTCGCGATTGCGGCGGGGGGATCCTCCTTGCGGGATTTTCGTCAGGCCAATGGCGAGCTGGGGTATTTCCAGCACAGCTTTGACGTCTATGGCCGGGAAGGCGCGCCCTGTCGGCGGAATGGCTGCGGTGGCGTCGTGCGTCGGATCGTGCAATCGGGCAGATCCTCTTTCTACTGCGCACAGTGTCAAAGATAGCTTGAACGAACGCCGCGACATGATAACCACATGGGTCTGACCGAAGCGCACGGAGCTCCGTTTCATGGCTTACGAGACGATCATCGTCGATATCGAAGACCACGTCTGCACCATCAAACTCAATCGGCCCGACGCCCTGAACGCGCTGAACAGCCAGCTCCTTCGGGAGCTTGCGACCGCGCTGGGCGAGGCTGACGCGAACGACAAGGTGCGCGCGATCATCCTGACCGGATCGCAGAAAGCCTTCGCCGCGGGCGCCGACATCAAGGAAATGTCCGAGAAAAGCTTCGTCGAAGTGTTCCTGCAGGATTTCTTCGGCCCCGAGCATGACGCCCTGACCAAGGTGCGCAAGCCCGTCATCGCAGCCGTTGCGGGCTATGCGCTGGGCGGCGGGTGCGAGCTTGCGATGATGTGCGATTTCATCATCGCCGCGGACAACGCCAAGTTCGGACAGCCTGAGATCAACCTGGGTGTCATCGCGGGCATCGGCGGCACGCAGCGCCTGACCCGGTTCGTCGGCAAGTCGAAGGCGATGGACATGCACCTCACGGGCCGTTTCATGGATGCGGAGGAGGCCGAACGCTCAGGCCTCGTCAGCCGGGTCGTGCCGGTCAAATCGCTGATGGAAGAAGCCCAGGGCGCGGCCGAGAAGATCGCCGAGAAATCGATGCTGTCGGCGATGGCTGCCAAGGAGGCCGTCAATCGCTCCTACGAGACGACGCTGGCCGAGGGCATCCTGTTTGAAAAGCGGCTGTTCCACTCGCTGTTCGCGACCGAAGATCAAAAAGAGGGCATGGCCGCCTTCCAGGAAAAGCGCACACCGCAATTCCGCGACAAGTAACCGCTGCTGCATCGTGGGCCGTACGCCCGCGGCGATTCCCGGGTTGCCTTGGTGCGCCAATTGGCCTATCGGTCGCGGCGAAATGCGCGTGATGCCCGCTCAGGCAAGAATCGATCCGGTCGTGTGATCCGGGTGTGGCGTCTCTGCCGCGCAAGACATTTGGAACACGAAGTAAGGTCGATCATCATGGCAAATACGCCCCAGTCCAAGAAGCGCGCACGCCAGAACGAGCGTCGCAACGCGATCAACACCGCACGCCGTTCGCGCATCCGCACCTACCTGCGCAAAGTCGAAGAGGCGATCGCCTCTGGCGACAAGGACGCGGCCCAGAAAGCCCTCCAGGTGGCCCAGCCCGAACTGATGCGCGGCGTCACCAAGGGTGTCTTCCACAAAAACACCGCATCGCGGAAAGTGTCGCGTCTCGCGGCACGGGTCAAAGCATTGGCCTAAAACGAAACTTTACCAGATTTATCGGTAAGATCCTGAAAAGGCGTCATTTTGTGGCGCCTTTTTGTTTTGTCTGCGGCCCTGTGTGGCTTTTCGGAACGCGCATGAGATTCTTTTCGACTGAATCCCGAGTCAATAGAAGAGAGCAGTTGCCGGCCTGCGTTTCCCTCCTCTAATTTCCCCTTAGCGAGTCACGATCGCTTGGGGGGACAGGTCGAGAGTTCGGCACGGAACGTTGGTTTGGTTCCGTTGATCGAACCTCTGAGGACTGAAATGCCTTCAGTCCTGCGCACGGCGTTTGTCGTGCTGTCAGGCTCTGTCCATTATCGCGCCAGTGGCGTGTCGGGTTGTCGTGCAGGTAGGGGCCTGCGCGATGACGTTCGGCTGTCACTCTTATCCGTCCGATTCCGTCCGGGATCGGGGTGGGTACGCTTTGCCTGATCGATTGTGTCCGCGGTGCAGTTGGGGCTGCGTCTGTATTTATTGATCGAAGCTTGGGGAAAGATCGAGA